>JALSOP010000131.1 GCA_026986435.1 Desulfurococcales archaeon
GAGGCCCTGGAGGACGATGTCGCGGAGGAGCTCAAGGAGTGGCTTGTGCCGCCGAGAGAGTGGTGGGAGGAAGACTGAGGCCCTACTTGTACTTCACCTGATAGACCAGGTGCCTCGCCTCAGGCAGTATCAGCTCCTGCAGAGCCAGCCTAACCGCCTCCGGTGAGCCGGGAGTGACGAACACCGCGCCCTTACCCGCCACGCAGGCGTAGGCCCTCGAGAGCATCGCGGCGGAGCCTATGTCCCTGTAGCTGAGCCACCTAAAGAGCTCCCCGAACCCCGGCAACTCCTTGGTGCATAGGGGCTTAACCGCCTCCACACTCACGTCTCTTCTTGAGACGCCTGAGCCACCAGTAACGAGGACTATGTCGCACTCATTGAGTGCTTCAGCAACCCACTCCCTGATGACCTCGACCTTGTTTGGCACTACCCCTGTCTTAACTATCCTGTGCCCCTCACCAGCTATGAGCTCCCTAGCTAGGGGGGTGACCCTGTCCTCCCTCTTTCCTTCTATTATTGAGTCGCTGGTGACGAGGACGCAGAAGCCGGCTGTTATGTCCCTAGCCTCCTCCTTATGCTCCTTGACAGGGGACAAGCCCCTCACCCTTTGCCCTGCTGCTCCTGCAGCTTCTTCGCCCTCAGGTACTCCTCAACGATGTCGTAACCGTATATCTCCCTGAACCTCCGCCGCCCCTCCTCAGTCATCTTGGTCGGGTCCCACGGCGGCTCATAAACGAGCTCGACGTCCACATCCTTAACCCCTTCTATGGAGGCGATGGCGCTGGCCGCCTGATAAACTATCATGTTCGCGACCGGGCAGCCGGGCGCTGTGAGCGTCATAGTCAGCTTAACAACGCCGTCATCGCTTATCTCGAGCCCGTAGACCAGGCCTAGATCCCACACATTTATCGGGATCTCGGGGTCGTAGACCCTCTTAAGGGCCTCGATTATCTTCTTCCGGAGCTCCTCCTTATTCACCTTAATGCCATCCTTTGACCCGCCCTCATTACCGGAGGACATACCTTTAACACCGATAAAGAAGGGGGTCAGCCCTATTAAGCATCAATTGCCTCCGGAGCTTATTCATCAAATACTGTATTGACAAACAACAGCGACTATTGTTAGGCTGGGAGAGTAGCAACTTAAGCCGCCGCCATGCCGTTAACGAACCCTCACTTTCTGGGTAATGTATTCAGTTTAGTCTATGTTGTGCCATGTTCTATTCCCTAACCATGTCTATGAACTCTTGTGGTGTCAGTATGACTCCCTTGACAGGGTAGCTTTCTTTTTTCAAGAAATCGATGAATACCCTATCAATGGTCAAGAAATAAATGCTGAGCTCCTTTGCGGTTGTGTAATGTAGAGCGTCGATATAGTCTCTATGACCCAGCCGGTATATCTTCATTGCCTCTGTCATGGCCTGAGGTGGCGGCGTAAGGAGGGTGTACGTCTCTCTTATGGAGCGAATACCTAGTTTGACGAGCTCGATCATGTTGTCTGGGACGAGCTTCATGACCTTCCAGACAGCTTCGGTGAGACTCACCTCAAGGTAGTGCACCCTCACGTACCTAAACAGCCTGATCGCCTCCAGCACTTCCTCCTCAACGTCTACGCCCAGTGCGGGGAGGAGGAAGGACGTATCAGCCAGTACGTCAATCCCTGCCGATATACTTTTCCTGCTCCTCAACACTCGTCTCCTCCAGCCCCTCAAGACTTACTCTCGCATACTTCTTCCCATAAAGGGACAGGTACACAGCGTCGGGGATGGGCCTAAGCACTATGCTCTCGCCCCTTACCTCAAGCTCTAGCCTGGTTCCCTCGCTTATGCCCAGCTTCTCAGCAACCTCTTTCGGTATCACTATGGTCCTCCTCTTCCCTACCCTTACCTCAAGCTTCAGCGCCACCTAATCACCTGAAATTACTTGCGCATCAGAAAACTTAAGTGATCTGATCACATGCGGGAATCGGATACGCTTCTAGCCCTCCCTCGGCATCCTCTTTATGTAGACGTCTAGCTGAGGGAACGGTATCTCTATGCCCGCCTCGTCCAGGGCTTTCTTGATTATGTCGGGTAGCTGCATCCTTGTGGCGAACCATACCTTGTTTGGTGCCCACGCCCTCACGTTCAGTACTATTGCTGAGTCCCCGAATGAGTCGACGAAGACGTCCGGGGCCGGCTTAACAAGCACGTACGGGTGCTCCTCGAGGGCCTTCAGTATGGCTTCCTTTGCCTTCGCTATGTCCGAGCCGTAGGCTATGCCGACCTGGATGACTATCCTCCTCGCCACGTTCCTTGAGTAGTTGCTTATTGTCGCCGTGAAGACGTCCTGGTTGGGCATCCTCACGACGTACCCGTCCCATGTGCGCACCTTTGTTGAGAGTATGCTTATCTCCGTGACCACGCCCGAGACAGACCCTATGCTGACCGGGTCCCCCACCCTGAAGGGCCTGTCGATGAAGAGGAATATCCCTGCAAGGAAGTTCGAGACCGTTGTCTGGGCAGCGAAGCCTATTATGATGCCGAGTATGCCGCCCGTTACAAGCAAGCCTGTGAGGCTCAGGCCGAGCGGCGCTAGGGAGGCTATGACCCCGAGCACTATTATTCCGTAGAAGACCGCCTTCTCTAGCGGCTGGTAGACGTGGAGCGGCATCCTCGGCCTCAGGCCCCTCCTCATCCCGAACCTTACCAGCAACGCGATGATGACTGTGATGACTATGCCCGCAGCTATGCCTAGGTAGGAGAGCACCCTGTTAACGTCTATAGGGCCGAACGGGGTGCTTATGTACGTCACGTTCTCGCTCACTCCGAGAACACCTCCCTAAACATCCTAGCTATCCTGGCAGCGACCCTCACACCCCTCACCTCCCTCACACCCTCCACAGGCGGCGGTCCGGACGGGTTAGCCGCTATAACACCCTGCGACACCCTCCCCTTAACGGTGGCGTAGTAGTACTCGCCGTCACCCCTAACGTAGATCGGGGTGTAGGCAGGCACGACCACTATGTCAACCATGGCCGCCCTATCCGACTCGTACCTAACCAGCATCGGCGCGTAGCCAGCCTCATGGACCGGCTCATCGAACGCCCTCGACTTACTGTACCGGCAGAGAAGGCCCCCAGTTACCTCACCGAAGACGGCGAACTTGACCTTCGTCGGCGAGAGGTAAGCAACGGCGAGGTCACCCACCCTGACCTCCAACTCGTAAGGCACGAGAACCCAGAAAGAGCCCTCACGCCCAACTATGACTGGCGGATCCACATCAACCATGATATGGGTCGCTACCCTAGTAGGCACGTTGACCGGGTGTGTGGGGACGACTTCGACCTTAACTCCTTTACCTATTGAGAGCACTTGCTCTCTATATCTGTCACCGACCCTTAATTCTCCCTCACTAACATCGATGAACGCGTCTCCCAATCTCAGGCTCTTCTCGATAATCAACTGATGCCCCTTGAACTAACTCTGGCGGACGGAAAAATGCGCAACTTCTTAAGGTACTTAAGGCAAAATACTTGGAATGAGCGAAGATCGGAGATACTTCGAGGGCGTAGTCCCTGTTTGGGATGCTATTGCTTGTGAGTTGAAGGATACTTCGCCTGAGGGTAGCTGGGTTCTTACGAAGTTGCTGATCGTGGCTAATGCCTTGCTTTTCATCGTTCTGGGTCAGTATATGTGGCCCTTCACCACTGCCTATAGGACCTTCCCTTACCCTCTCTGTGTTCTCTCTGGTTCGTGCTGGGGCCAGATCGTTAACGGGATGTTCGCTCATGCGGACTTGATTCACATAATTGGTAATCTCTTCTTTCTCTACATAGTGGGGGATAACGTCGAGATAACTTTCGGTAGGCTCAGGTACCTGATCATTTACTTCGCCTCCGGTGTGGCGGCCGCGTTCACTCAGTCGCTCTACGCTCTCGCCCTCTCCCCCGGGACCCTGGGGGTACTGATGGTGGGTGCCTCCGGGGCCATAAGTGGTTTGATAGGTGCCTACCTCCTAACGTACCCCGGGTCGGCGATGTGTTACTGCATAGGGTTCAGGTGGGTGTTCAAGTGCTTTAAGGTTAGGGCTACGACGTACCTCGGCCTATGGATCCTGTTCCAGTTCGCCTACCCCCTCATAGCCAGCAACGTTGCGATCGTCGCGCACCTCGGCGGGCTCGTCACGGGCGCCGTCCTAGCCCTCCTCCTGGCTGATGAGGGCAGGATTAGGGAGATGAGGGTGAGGCTGTGGCGGGGCTTCATGAGGGGCCTGCCCCCCGACGAGGACGAGCTGAGGAGGTACTCCCTCGGCTCGATCGGCCTGGCCGGGCTGGTTACTGCGTCCGCCTTCCTCATACTGGTAGCGTTGATCGCCGTTGTAAATGCCCCAGCCCTTGATGATGGTGTGGCTGTGGTTTACGGGATCCGGGAGAGGGTGCTGGTAGGCTATACCACGACGTGGACCTACAACCCGCTCACCGGCCAGCCGTCATATACACACTACCCGGTGTACGCCTACCGCATAACGGAGATCAGGTACGTCGTCGCCCATGACCCGGAGGTGGCGGAGAAGATAATTGACAGGGAAGGTGTGATCACTCTTGCCGTCACGAGGACCGATTACCTAGCCGAGGTCACGGCCGCAGCTTCTGTGGTGACCGCCACAGCGTCAGTGTACCTCATATATTCTATAGTAAAGAAGAGGCACAGGAGAATCGAGGTAACGTACATCAGCGATGAAGAGATAAGGATCGCTAGGGAGAGGGACGACTGGACCTTATGAGGTAAGCCCGTAAACCAGTTAATAGCGCGTCCTCAGGAACATCGTCCCTAACCAGCAAATATAGTGTCCTGCGACAGGACCCTCACCTGGCCCTCCCGAATTCGCCGGGCCCCCTAACAACCTCACCTCCGGCGAGCCTTGCTAGTAGCTGGTGACCGAAGCATATGCCGAGCACAGGTACCTCAAGGTCTAGCAACCAGGCCCATCGCCCGACATCACCCTCAAGCACGCTGCCCGGCCCGCCGGACAGGATCACTGCAGAGAAACCCTTCAAGGAATCCTTTGCTGCCCTCGTGGCCGGTATGACCGACGAGAAAATGCCTGCCTCCCTCACCCTCCGAGCTATCAAGTGCGTGTATTGCCCGCCGAAATCAATAACCGCTACACTACCCAAGCACCCACCTCATTGACGAATTTACATAAACATTAAAAAGAACGCCTTCAAATAATGCTTAATAACGATCTATCATACTGAAAAATCACGTTAAAATTAACGAACTGAGAGACAAATGATGCTTTGTCGTTGGAGTCTTCATACACACTAAACAGTTGTACTCCATGGTCGTGTAACAAGTGGAGTAGTCTACTTTGGCTGTTATCAAGAACCGCTTCATTGATAGAGAGTTAAAGACCAGGCCTGGAAGAAGAGGCATGAACTAGTAGTCGTCTACGGTAAGGAGGAGAATCAGCAAGACGAGGCTTGAGACCGAGTGGCTGAGGAGCCTTGACTACGTCCCCAGTATCTGCTACCAAGCTCTCCCAACGAAGCATAAAGTGAACCTGTCGGGATGGCCCATGTCATTGAGGAGGTACGTAGAGAAGGAGCCCCATAAGACGTTATAGTGCATCAACTCGGCGACGTTATTGAAGCATTCTAGCTGAGACTAGGGCAGGGGTCAGAGCCTAAGAACCTTCACGCCCTTGCCCACTGCGTAGGACTCGACCTCAGCCCCTACCCATACCCCAGCAAGGACTGGTATTACCGTAACCCTCTTCTTCGCCTCAATAAGCTCCTTCTTCGCCACAAGCGAGCCGACGTCGCTGTGCTTGGGCTTAATCTTTATCTCGACAGCGAACACCACCTCCTCACCGCCCTTCTCTGCATAGGCCAGCATGTCAACATCCTCGTTATCAATGCTGTAGTTTCTTGTGACGCGCCGGATCGTGTAACCCTCAGCAGCTAGCTCTTCTTTAACGGCCCTCGCCAGCGTGGCCTCGGTTAGGGCACCTAGCATTATCTCGTGCTTGTTCAGCCTCTTCCATACCTTACCCAGCATCTCCCGGTTCTCCCTCACAACCGCCTCAACGCCTTCAAGATCCTTAGCGAGGCCACTGACCCGCTCCTCCACACTAGTGAACCTCGCCCTTAAGTCTGCCAAATCTTTTTCTAACCTGTCTAACCGTGACCTTACCTCGTTAATTGATTTCGCCAGTTCATCAGTTCTTTCTAAGATATCCTCAATGTCTTCTCTCAACACCTCCAAGGCATCCGCGATAGGCCCTAGCCCGAGGCGCCGCAGAACCGCTAAGCGATCCTCGAAAATACCGCTTCTTACAGGCACCTGAGACCCTCTAATGAGGCTTTGATTAATTGGCTTAATAAATACGTCATCCGAGAACAGCAGTCTCGCTGTGGAGGTAAACGATTTTTGCTTGTAACACCGGATCTTCTACGGAGCGCCCGCGACAGCCGGGTGAGGCCGCCGGGCGCGGGCGATGATCCCGGCCCCGCTCGGGCTCACATACTCCGCGCTGTTTCCAGGGCCTGCCTCGCCCTCCAGGGTGTTATGATTATCGTTCCTTCATCCCTCAGCCTAGCTATTCCTTCCGCGAGTCTTTCCTGCTCCTCCCACTGCCCGTAAACAGCTCCCCTCCCTGCGTACTTGATTAGGAACCTCCTCACCTTCTCGGGTACCTTCCCCGGTGGGGCGAATGAGTAGGGTGTGCCGGGTAGGGGCATGAAGGCGTGGGCGTGGACCCTCCCGCCGAGGTCTATGACCTCTCTCATGTGCTCTATCGTTGCGTCGACGTCTTCCTCGGTCTCGCCGGGTAGGCCGAATATGTAGTCTACCTCCGCACGGAAACCGGCGGCCACAGCTGCCTCAACAGCCGCTAGTGCGTCCTCGGCTGTGTGGCCCCTACCTATCCGTTTGAGGAGTTCGTCGGAACCTGTCTGGGCACCTATTATTATCCTCTTATTGTCGACGTAGGTCCGGAGGAGGGTGGCCGCTTCCTCATCCAGGTGCTCCGGCCTTACCTCGCTGGGGAATGAGCCGAGGAATACCCTCATCCCCCCAGCCCTATAGGGCTGGAGTGCCTCGAGGAGGGACTGCACGGCGTCAAGGTTCCTGGCCCTTCCGTCCGGGGAGCCGTATGCTAGGGCGTTGGGGGTGATGAACCGTATGTCCCTCAGCCCGGATGACCTCATCCTCTCCACGTGCTCGATAATGGACTCGACCCCCCTGTGCCTCATCCTGGCGGAGAATGTGAAGGAGACGGCGCAGTATCTGCAGGCGTAGGGGCACCCCCTACCGACCTCGATCGGGCCGAACTTCCTGACAAGGCGGAGGGGGAAAGAGGGCCACGGGTCGAGCTCAGGGACGAAGCCCCTGCCCCTCAGCCTCACCCTATCACCCTCTAGGCAGGCGACGCCGTTAACGGAGCAGGGATCGCCGCCCCAGAAATAGGCCTCGATGACATCGTTGATTACTGCCTCGCCGTCACCGATCACCGCTGCGTCGAAGCCGAGTGATAGCAGGGAGCCGTAGGGGTCGCCCGAGGCGTGGGGGCCGCCAACCATCGAGAGTGCCCCGACCTCCTTACTGGCCCTCACAACCTCCCTCACGAGGCGCAGCTTCCTCACTAGCTGGGTGGTGAGGAGGGAAGCAGCCACCAGGACCCTCTCATTCATCAGTGACCTAATCAGCTCCGGTGCCTTAGCATACGTTGTCACGGCGAGCCTCACGTGCTCGAGCGCGCCAGTGACCTCGAGGGCGGCTACCAGCGCGTTTATTGAGTACCTGTTCTCCCTGTCCCCGACAAGCACTACGTACCTCTCCCTGCTCATTCCGTAGCCCTCGCGCCACGAATTAACGCCGTTACGTAGGAAAAATGTGCACACTCCAGGGGGCCGGCCCGATGGTGGGGGTTATTCAGCACCTGAGCGATTGCAGGGTAGAGCTCCTCTGGTTTGATAGCTTAGGAGCTAAGTCATCGTCACTGAGGCTGAGGGGGCGTGGCTGTGATGTTGTCGTTGATCCTGGTGCCGCCATGCAGCCAAGCTACCCCCTGCCCAAGGATGAGAAGGTTAGGCTGAAGGAGCGGCCCAGGCCAGGTTGAGGGACGCGCTGGCTTCCCCGAGGGTTAAGGCCGTGATCATAACACACTACCACCACGACCACTACCCATGGCCCGGGAGCGAGGGCCTGCCGCCCCAGCTACTCAAGGGGAAGCTCATCATCGCCAAGAACCCTAACATGTACATAAACATGAGTCAGTGGAGGAGGGCAAGGGAATTCTTCGAAGAACTCGCTAGGTCAGCGGGGCTCCGCTTCAGCGAGATATATGAAGTCCCTCCCAGAAACCTCACCTTCCCTTTACCCGAGGAGGAGCTCCCAGCAGCCATGGGCAGGGATTACGGCGACTACTCAAGGCGGAGGAAGGAGCTCCTGGCCCGTGGGAGGGCCTGGTTCACGAGGGTGAGCCGTGCCTGGGCTGAGAGGGAATGGGTTAGGGAATTCGAGGGGAGGGACGGGACACGCGTTGTCTGGGCTGACGCGAGGGTTTTCGATGTGTGCGGGATCAGGTTCGTATTCACTGAGCCCTGGTTCCATGGGACGGAGTACG
>JALSOP010000132.1 GCA_026986435.1 Desulfurococcales archaeon
GGATGCTTGTAATGCATGAGGGCAGGCTAATAGCTCAGGGCACGCCGGAGGAGGTCGCGAACAACCCAAAGGTCATAGAGGCTTACTTAGGCACGAAGCCGGAGTGAGGTGGTGGGTATGGCTAACGCGCACATGCTCGAGTTGGAGAGGGTTGAGGCAGGATACGGGAAGTTCAGGGTGCTCCACGGCGTGAACATGCACGTTGATAAAGGAGAGATAGTCGCGCTGGTCGGCCCCAACGGGGCAGGGAAGACGACAACGCTAAGAACCATTCTCGGCATGACCGACCTCTACGCCGGAGTCATCAAGTACCAAGGGAAGTCTATAACGGTGCTGCCGACGCATAAGAGGGTTGAGCTAGGCATAACGATGGTGCCCGAGGGCAGGGGCCTCTTCAACTACCTCACAGTCTACGAGAACCTCCTAGCGGGGGCGTACACCAAGGAGGCCTGGGAGAAGAAGGAGGAGACTATCGAGTGGGTCTTCCAGCTGTTCCCGAGGCTTAAGGAGAGGAAGAACCAGGTCGCCGGAACCCTCTCCGGCGGCGAGGCCCAGATGCTCGCCATCGGGAGAGCCCTCATGTCAAGGCCGAAGCTCCTACTCATGGACGAACCAAGCCTGGGGCTAGCGCCGATAATAGTGCTTGAGGTCTTCGAGATCGTCAAGAGGCTGAGGGACGAGGGCGTCACGATACTGCTGGTGGAGCAGCACGTCAAGCACTCACTCGAGATCTCGGACAGGGCCTACGTCATGGAGATGGGCAGGATAGTGATGGAGGGCCCCGCAAAGGAGTTGCTGGAGTCGGAGGAGCTAAAGAAGGCCTACCTGGTACTCTAACGTTTTTGCTCCCTCAAACAAATGATATTAATCAAATCCCCCTAGAGACTCAAATAAATTGTTTTAAGAGATAAGTTACCGGTGGGATCAGTTGCCAATAGACGAGGCCCTCCTCCAGAGGGCCGTTGATAGGGCCCTCGAGCTCGGGGCTAATTACGCCGAGGCTAGGTACCACCTGAATAAGGTCGACTCAGTGGCCGTAAGGAACGGGAGGGTAATCGGGGCCGAGGTAAACGAGACGGAAGGTATCGGGATAAGGGTAGTTGTCGAGGGCACCCTCGGCTTCGCCGCGACCAACAAACTCGAGTGGGGGTCGGTGGAGGCCGCTGTTAAGGCGGCTGTGGAGAGGGCTAGGGCTGTGGCCCCGTATATGAGGGACCCAATAAGGTTCGGCGACGAGCGGGTGGGAAGGGCCAGGTACTCGGTAGCCGTTAAGAAGTCGCTTGAGGACTTCCGCCTCGAGGACGCTGTGGCACTAGCTAAGGAGACGTTCAAGTCGACTAACGAGGCCGTCGCCGGGCTCAAGGTACCGGTGTCGATGTTCTTCGTTGAGAAGTTCATTGAGGAGAAAACAATAATCAACTCTGACGGAGCATTCGTTCAGTCCAGCGTGCCGAGGGTACTGGTCTACGTCAACACCGTCATAGCCGGGGAGAGGGGGAGCATGCAGAGGTTTAGGGAGTTCGGCGCTTCCGGTGGAGCGGAGCTGATAGATGAGTGGGACATACCCACTGAGGTCTCGGAGGAGGCGGCGAGGCTCGCGAAGGTGCTGAGAGATGGTAAGGAACCCCCGAAGGACCCCGTACCCGTGGTCGTGGGGCAAGAGGTAGTAGGGCTCCTAGTGCACGAGTCCTGCGGCCACCCCATGGAGGCGGACAGAATACTAGGTAGGGAGGCGGCGCAGGCGGGGGAGTCATACGTGAAGCCCGACATGATAGGGAAGTACAGGGTGGGGACGGAGCTCGTGACAGTTATCGATGACCCGACAATACCCGGGAGCAACGGGTTCTACCTATTCGACGAGGAGGGTGTGCCCGCCAGGCCCAGGTACCTATACCTGAGGGGCGTGCTGAACGAGCCCCTCCACAACAGGCACACGGCAACGATCTTCGGCACGAGGTCCAACGCTGCGGCGAGGGCGATGGACTACAA
>JALSOP010000133.1 GCA_026986435.1 Desulfurococcales archaeon
AGTCGTCCGACATCGTCTGGTTTCAGGTCGTTCACAAGGTCAAGCACCAGTACTTTATACGTTGTGCCGAGGTACCTGTCACTCACCTCGTAAACGGCATCCTCGACCTCTATGTCCTTAGTCTTGAGCAACCTCTTAACGGCCTCAACCCTCAGCCTGGCGTCCGGGAACTCATCGTGGTATATGTACAGAACCTTTAAGGTCTCGTCCTTCTTCATCACCTTTATTGAGGTCAACCTCTTCCTGTACCTCTTTATGAGGTCCGCTAAAACGACAGCCTGCCTGAGGGGGTCCTCGCTAGAGATAACGATGAGCCTCCGCTCCTTCGCCTCAGCAATTACTTTGATGTCAAGGGACAGCTTCTTCACTAAACGCCTGTAGTCGTCCGTGAGGACCTCCTGCAGCTTGCGCTTAAGCACCCCTCCACTGAGGAAGGCCGTCCCCCCGCTCATATCAGGCCCCAAACTTCTCTACCCTGTTAGCCAGGTCTAGGACGACCCTAATCAGGTCATTTCCCCTCAGCCTTCCCAGCGTCCCGAAGAGCCTGACATCCCTCTCGCTGAAGTTCCTCACCCTGTCCGGGAACACGTTGGGCGCCACGATCATCACTGGGACAGGGTCACCGGTGTGATCCCTGACGCTGACCGGTGTCGTATGATCCCCTGTGAACACCATCACCAAACTGTCCATATCAACGTTCTGAATAATGTAGCCAATGGCCTCGTCCACCCTCTCAATGAACGACTTCTTGAGGTCCGGGTTCCCATCGTGTGATGCGGCATCGGTGCCCTTGAAGTGAAGATAGACGAGGTCGTACCCCTCCTTAATCAGCTCCACGGTCTTCCTTGCCTTGGCTATGACGTCGGTGTCGACACCGCCCGTCGCCCCCAGCGGCGTGTAGACCTCCATACCGAGGAGGCGGCACACACCCTTTATCATGGCTGTCGCGCTGACCACCGCAGCCTTCTCTATGTCGACACCTACCCGCTCAGTAATAGGTGTGTACCTAACCATCTGCCCAGCTCCCCTAAGGAGCACTATGTTGGCCGGCGGGAGCCCCCTCCTAACCCGTTCTTTATTGAGCGGGTGATCCTTGAGGAGCTGGTGCGAACGGAAGGTTATCTCCGTCACTATCCTCGCCGTTTTCTCCGCTTCAGGCGTGTTGACCTTAGGCCTCGATGGAGGGACCTTTACGCCTACTTCATGAGGGTCTGTGTCCGTTACCTCGGGGGAGAGCCCCTCCCCTCTTATGACAACCGCCAGCCTGTGCTCTGTGGCTGAGTAGAACCTGACCTCGGCCCCCTCCACCTCACCTAAGTTACTGTTTAGGTACTCAACAAACTCCTTGTTCTCCGGAACCTTTCTCCCAGCCCTCCTATCCAGTATAACCATGTTCTCGTCCACCGTGGCGAAGTTCCCGCGGAGGGCTATGTCACCAGGCTTAAGCTCCGCCCCAGCACCGACCGCCTCGAAAGGGCCCCTGCCCGGATACTTCTTCAAGGGATCTTCCCCGAATAGCGAGAGGTGTGCCGTATCGCTCCCGGGCCTTATGCCCGGAGCTATCGGATCCCAGAGACCGAGGACAGCATTACGTAGCAAGGAATTAATGTACGGCTTCACCGCCAGCTCTAGCGGGGTCGCCCCACCGTACTGGGGGACGGGCCTGTCCCCTAGCCCGTCTGCTATAACTATCAAGATCTGGAGCTTTCTCACGGAAAAACACCCCCTTAGGTTACATCACGAGTCTCTTAATGTTCTCGTACGTCTTCTTGTACCTCTCAGCGACCTCACTGCTCAAGGAGGGTTTCACGACCTTGAGCGCCTCAAGGAAGTGCCTCATCTCCACAGGCCTGACCTCGAACTTCTCCCTAAGCGCTATCATGACCGCCTCTCTCACCAGTGCTTCTAGGTCTGCTCCTGTGTATCCTTTGGTTAGCTCTGCTATTCTCTCGAGGTCGACGTCTTTTGCTAGC
>JALSOP010000134.1 GCA_026986435.1 Desulfurococcales archaeon
TCGGCGAGGCTGTGGAGGTTCTCTCCCCCACCGTTAGGTATGTGAAGAGCCTCATCTACGAGCGCGACGAGGTGGGTGTGCTGAGGGAGTGCTTGAGCGGGGGAGGGGCTAACAAGTACGTTGGGATAACCCCGCTCATGAGGGAGGGCAGGCCTATCTGGGGCAGGGAGGGCAGGGTGAGGCTGCCCCCAGGGAGTTACTGGTTCAGGGTGGGCGCGGTAATCACTAAGGACAGGGTGATGGACTTCATGAGGTCCGTGAACGCCATCGCCTCCGCAGCTGGTGGGTCAGTGTCTCTTCGGGTAAACAGCGTCATGGTGGCCAACGACCCGCCGAGAGAGTTCTGCATACAGACAATCACCCCCGCCCAGATAAAGGCGGGGAGCGACTACGTATCCTACCCAGGCCTCCACGACCTACTCCGCTCACCAATGAGGGTGCTCTCAAGAGCACTCTACGAAACAATCGGGATCCAGTACCCAACAACCTGGGCATACCACTACCCAAAATACTACACAGGAACCAGCGGCTGGTCCAGGGTAGTGGCCCTCGACCTAGGAAAAAGCAGAAAAATAAGGGGAGTAACAGGGAAATGGTGCTTCAAACAAACAAGAAAAATACCGAGATGGCTAGCAACACCCCTCACCCAAACACTACAGGTAGCGGAAGCAGTAGGAATAGGCAAATCAAGAGCAACAGGCCTCGGACAGATTGAAGTTGAGGTCTTAGGGTAATCATGTCAGCCATCAACAACACTGAGCCCTCTTGAATAGCGGCGGATCATCCGTTATTATGGCGTCAGAGTAAGACATAATCAGTTCAGCCTTACGTGTGTTGTTCACGGTCCACACCGCCACGAAGGCCCCCGCGGCCTTCAGGGCCCTTAGCTCGTTGATGAACTCCTCCCTGCCGAGGACGTCCATCCCCTGGATCGGCGGGAGTACTGCGTGCAGGCGGAGCTCTGTCGCCAGCCTCGGGACCTGCTTAGCTGCTTCGAGGGACCCTATGAGGAACCCGAGCCTCGCTGACTTATCAGCCTCCCTTATTTTGCTCAAGGCCTCCGGGTAGAAGCTTATGAAGGTGACGTCCCCCAGCCTGTTCATGGACTTGACCACCTCGTACGCCGGTACGGCGGCCTCGGCCTCCTTCACCTCCACGAACACCGGGACCCCCTCTGGTAGGGCTTTGAGTACGTCGCTGAGGAGTGGGATGACCTGCCCCATCCCGAGGGAGAGGGCCCTAAGCTCATCCAGGCTGGCGTCGCGCACCCTCACACACTTCCTGGAGACCCTGCACGTGTCCGGGTCGTGGATGACGACGACCTCTCCGTCGCCGGAGAGCCTGACGTCTAGCTCGACGCCGTCGGCACCGTGTATTAGGGCTCCTAGGAATGAAGCCACCGTGTTCTCCGGGTATTTTCTTGGGTAACCTCTGTGCCCGATTATTAGAGATGCCAGAGCAATCACCACTAGCTATTCGCTGTCGAGCAAAAACCGTTTCCTCATCCCTGGTGCGCTGATCTTGTGCGGCTTCATCGATCTCTGAATTATAATTCATTTATTCTCTGCCCGAACGTTTCTCTATGGTGCACCCCCATGGACTTGTTCACAACGGCCCTAGCGGCGGTTGCCGGGATCATCGCAGGCTTCGTGGCCGTGGTTGTAGTGGTTGCGGTGGGGGCATCGAAGAAGATGGTTAGCCCCCCGAGGGCGAGGGGGTCGTGGACACCTAAGGACCTCGGCCACGAGTACGAGGACGTGGAGGTGGTTACCCCGGACGGTGTGAGGCTGAGGGGCTGGTTCATAGATAAGGGCTCCGACAAGACCGTGCTAGCGATCCACGGCTACACCTCCAGCAAGTGGGACGAGACCTACATGAAACCCGTCATAGACATACTCGCCAGGAACGGGTTCAAC
>JALSOP010000135.1 GCA_026986435.1 Desulfurococcales archaeon
GGTAGCCAGCCCACTCACTCGTGCCCACCGAGTACGTCGGCCCAAGGTCGGTGAGTGGGGATCCGCCAGCTCGCCCGCCGCTCCCGACATGAGGGGCGACCTGAGGACGGCGTAAACCCTGCCGTTAACGATTACTTCACCAGAGACTATGGCACCGCTAGCCCAGCGCTCCCCGACCTCCTCCAGTCCCTCGGGGCCGTATCTGAAGAGGGTTATAACAGTCCACACGTCGTCGGGGCTGAACCTGCAGACCGGCATGGTCACCTTCACTACATCATCACCTACCCGGTACTCCACAGTCTCGCTGCCACCGCATGAGGGCGGTATTGACTGCGTGGCCTTCACTGCAACGTAGGTTGCGGCGACGGCGGCTACCCCTCCCTCGGCGGCGAGGTACTCACTAAGAACTACTGTATCCTTCTTTACCGGGTGGGGCAGCCGTGATGAGGCGATTACCTTGAGCGACCCTCCCTCACCAGCCCTCATGAGGTGTAGCGAGCTGTTGCTGAGGTAGAGTATGTAGGGGCTGTCAGTGACCAGCTCCCTGCCCGTGACCTCACCGGGATGCCCCGTGAGGGCTAGGGCTTCCGGAGCGAGGAAAGCCACTGGTGTGGGTAGGGGGTTAATGGGGATCGTTGTCATGACCCTCTCCACAAGGACCTCATGAGCCCCCTCTGCGGGGAGGGTGCTACTGTGTGGGAGGTAGGTGGTTATGGCCGAGGCCGTCGCGAGGGTTATGACAATTGATGCAATGACCTCTGCCGTCCTCATGACCCGATCACCTGCTTAATCCCTGCCCAGTTATTAATTCTTGAGCACGCCTTTATTGGTTAGGGGCAGAGGGATTAGGGGTAGTGCTTCCTTGGACCCAGTAAAGCTTGCGTCGGAGCTGATTAGGGCCAAGTCCCTCCCGGGGCAGGAGAGGGAGGCGGCTGAGGTGGCCCTAGAGGCCTTAAAGGAGGTGGGGGTTGATAGGGCGTGGATAGGGCCCTTAGGCTGTGTCCTGGCTAGGGTCACCGGCGGCTCAGCGGGCACAGTCCTGCTCACGGGCCACCTCGACACAGTCGACGCGGGTGACCTGAGTCAGTGGGATCACCCGCCGTTCGATGGCAGGGTGGTTAATGGGTGGTTGATTGGGAGGGGGGCAGTCGACATGAAGTCCGGCGTCGCCGCGATCATCGCCTCCCTCGAGCATGTGAAGGAGACGGACTACGACATCGTGGTCGTGCTAACGACTCACGAGGAGACAGCTGAGGGGGTAGCTATAAGGAGGGGGCTTAGGGAGGTGATGGGGAGGCGCCTTCCCGGCGCGGCGCTCGTGGCGGAGCCCAGCAACCTTGACCTCATGGTCGGGCATAGGGGGAGGGCCGTTGTTGAGGCGGTTGTGAGGGGTGTCTCAGCCCACGCCTCCATGCCTTGGGAGGGGAGGAACGCGCTGGAGGGTGCGGCGACCTTCATCAACCTCCTTACTAGGGTGTCCCAGGGCTTCCCGTCCATGGAGGGCCTCGGTAAGGAGACGGCTGTCGCCACCAGGATAGACTGCTCCCCTAAGATAACCCCTCAAATACCTGACACCTGCAGGGTAATAGTTGATGCGAGGCCGTTGCCGGGAACGGGCCCGGACGACCTTATCTCGAGGATATCGCCAGCATGCAGCCCCCTCAAGGCGTCTGGGATCGGTTGCGAGCTGAGGATTGCTGAGGAGGAGCTGAGGTTCTATACCGGGGAGGTGGTGCATGTTAGGGAGTTCTTCCCTGGGTGGGTGAATACTTACGCCCCCCTTATCAAGGTCTCCCACAGGGCGGCGAGGGCCGTGAACCCGTCTGCCGAGGTCGGTTACTGGTGGTTCAGCACCGACGCTACTTACGTGGCCGGGGTCGCGCACGTCCCGACCGTGGGATTCGGGCCCGGTGACCCGGCCCTGTCTCACAAGCCGAATGAGAGGGTGAGGGTAGCGGATATTAGGGCTGCTGTCGAGGGCATTGTGGCGATAGTTCACGCCCTCGGTAAGTACCTGGCCCAGCTTAAGGGGACCGGGCCTATATAACGAATGACTCAGGCATTACGTAGACGTGCACGTCCACAAACCCCACTTCACCGACGACGCGCTTGACGTACTCCTCAACTCTCTCGGCACGGTCCGCTACGGTGCTCCCCCACAGCACCGGCTCGCCCTTCCTTAGGAGGGCTATGCCTACCCTGTCCCCGAGTTTTATGATCCATGCCACGTTATCCCCTGCGACGAGCTTGATTGCTATGTACCTGAACCTCTTGGATGTCGAGTAGTTGCGTAGGAGGTCCAGCACCTCCTCGTAGGTCAGGCGCCGGAACACGTACTCCTCTGATGCGAGGATCACCTTCGCGATGCCGGAGGGTTTTGTTAGGGCTGTCGAGAGCTCCTCGCTGATTAGGTCTGAGAAATCACGGATAACGCCCGCGAGCCCGCCCGCCCTCCTCTCCTGAGGGGGCAATGCCTCGGGGTAGGGCAGCTCCTCTATCACGTCACCCAGTTCCGTCCCAGCCAACTCCGCACTTCTCCTGAGGACCTCCTCATCAATCCTCGCCCCCTCCTCGCTTATCTCGAACACCTCCACGTACCCCTTGCTCAGGCCCTCGAGCCTCGGCGGCTCAGCGGGTCTCTCTTCGTGGTCTAGGCCGATGACCCTCATGGTTTCCTTGCCTGGGTCGAGGTAGGCTATGAGGATCTTCCCGGACTCGTCGTAGATGTGGATCCTGTATCTCCCGCCCCTTAATTCGGAGAGTATCCTGGCCAGTTCCTGGGTATCGCCGTATTCCCGGATCTCCTTAAACCTCCCAGTCAGCCTCTCAAGCATTCCGTGACTCCCCGCCGGATTCTGCAACTAATGATAATCTGTGCTGGTGATTTTTAATGTAGGCGCTGGCTAACCGCACCCAACCAGCGGCCGGGGTAGCGTTGCGTGGACAGGCTCCGCTTTAATTTGGTTGGCGGATGCTTTAAGGGGCCCTTGTGAGGACTGAGTTAGCGGTCTTTGCGCTAGTTCTTGGCGGCGCGGTAGTCAAGACCACAGGCTTTCTCCTCACTGCGTCAAGAGCACTCTTCGTCGACGCCCTCACATGCCTGGCTTCGGTGGTGGCCACCTACTTCTTTGCCCGCTACGCTTCACTGTCGAGGAAGCCGCCGGACCGGGACCACCCCTACGGTCACGGGCGCTTCCTTATCTGGTCAGCCCTCGTCACTCTCATAACGTACTCGTTCGTTGCTGGGGTCGCTGTCGCTGGACTGATCTACTGGGGTGCGTCGTCAGAGCTCATCAGCACTCTAGCGGCCTACACAGCAGCTGCTGGGATGATCCTCTACTCCGGCGCCGCCTACCTGGCTAGGAGGGTGGAGCACGCCGGCTCCTCCCTGGCCTACTTCAGCTCCTCGGAGATACTCGAGTCCATCATAACGCTCATAGCTGTCGCCCTCGGCTCCACTGTCTCACCCCTCTACGACTTCGGCGGCGGCATCGTGCTCACGGCCTTCCTGATCTACGGCCTAGTGAGGGAGGCGAGAGAGTTGGCTCCCTATGTCGTGGACTACGCGCCCCCGGGGCTAGTAAAAGAGATTGAGGACGTAGCCAAGGAGCTGGGTCTAGAGGTCTCTGAAGTAAGGGTTAGGGCCTTCCTAAAAGGGAGGTATAGAGGGGAGGTGGTGGTTAAGGTACCCGAGAGGGTGGGTCTAGAGAGAGCTCATGAGCTTACACATAAGCTAGTTAAGGAGCTAGAGCAGAGAGGAATATGCGTAGGCGTCCACTATGAACCCACTGGCAAAGAATAGCGGGGAATGTGCTGGTGCCTCTTTTCCGGTACTTACTAGAGCGTATCTAAGGCTTGGACCACGTAGTCGAAACTGCTACCTTTAACTTAGTTTTGGCGATGCTGAAGGAGTTCGTAAGGAGATACTTTGTTGTTAAGCCCTTGACCAACGAGCTGGTGCTGAGGGCTTCGGAGATTAAGGTTCTTGGGGATAGGTTACTGGAGGGGTCCAAAGACCCTGAACTCACCAGGAGGAGGCTGTCATCAGCCGACGCGACCTCAATAGCTCTCGCTGAGGAGCTGGGGTGCTCATCATAACAGGTGATAGAGACCTCTCCTATGTCGCAGGGAGACTCGGTATCGATGTCGTGTGGTGAGTGCTGCCGGGCTCATTATTTTATTCATTCCAGAGATATTCTTGTAGGTGCTGTGGATGGGCAGGTATAGGGGCACTAACCTCACTGAGAGGCAGGTGCGTGTCCTTGAGATGAGGGCTAGGGGCATGACCCTGACCCAGATAGCTGACGCTCTGGGGATAACGCCCTCTACTGTGAGCAAGATACTTAAGACGGCTGAGGCCGTGGTCGAGAGGTGCAGGGCCACGATTGCTCTGTACGAGTCGATCATGTCACCAGCCGCCGAGGTCGTTGCTAGGGCCGGTGAGGGCCTCGACGGGGTTGTTGAGGAGGTATATAGGGCCGCTAACAGGGCCGGAGTAAAAGTTAAGCTCGGTTCCCTCCAGCTCTACGGCCTCATAAGGGACGCGCTGGCTGGCTCGGTGAGGGACGGGGTGCTGATGAGCGACGCGGTCATAGTGATCACTAGGGGCGGTGACGTCGTTGTCCGGGCCCATCACGGATCGAGCGGGGGGTCCTCGACGGGCTTGTAGCAGTCCTCTCCCTCGAGCTCCCCATCATCGAGCATCTCCTTGATCACTTTCTCAGCGTCCTCCCTGCTATAGCCCACGGCCTCAGCGTACTCGAGGATGTCCTCACGCTCCACGCACTCCTCATCGCTTACGAAGATCTCCTCCCTTATGAGGTCGCGGAGCTTCGCCCCATCCCTCTTAATCGTTACTTTCTCAGCGCACTTCTCCAGGTTCTGGAGGCAGGACAGGCTCTCCTCAACGACCATGTCAACCACGTCCTTCCTTATCAGCTCGCTCACCTTCACCAGCGTATCGCCGCCAACCAACCTAACCCTCACGAGCTCGTTACCCATGAGCCCCCACTCCATGGTCGTGCCCTCCTCATCAACCCTTATTCCCAGGAGCCTCATCTCTCGGCACCGAGTACCTATCCCTCCAGCAGTAATACGGGGTGTGGCCACGTGCGTGATTTACGTGGTGAGGCCTCCGCCCCCAACGTTACTCACCCACCGCCCCTTCCCAGTGTCTGTGATGGGAACTTATTTTTCGGTGCCGTAACTGGTTACGGTGTCCAGTACGGACGTCGCCATAGCTTGGCAGGGTACCGGGGCCCCAGCCAAAATAGCCCGGTTGTCTAGGGGGGTTCCCAGGTTCTACCTATTCATAGGCTCAACGAGGACCTCGACCATACCTGGGATAAGCATCGCTGGCCCCTCGCCTGAGGCAACCCTTCTCACGCCAGGGCTGGACTCGGAGTACCTAATAACTGGCCGTGTGATCAGCTTCGACGTCATACCGATGACGCCCGACGGCATCCCCACGCCGGCGGTGGTCAGCAGGGCGGTTATTAGGGCTGCTTCCATACCGGCCCTCGTTATTGACGCTGGGTCTTACCTGAGCCCTAAGGTCCCCCACGCGGTTCTGCCGAGTAAGGAGATGGGGGGTAGGGTAGACGAGTGCGCTGGGCTGAGCGAGGGGGCGGCCCGCAGGCTCTTCGCAGAGGCGGAGGAGCTTGGGAAGAGCTCCGCCTCCCCCAACGACACCGTCGTGGTCGGGGAGTCTATACCAGGGGGCACGACGACGGCACTCGGCATACTGGCCGGGCTAGGGTACCGGGCATGGGGGAGGGTGTCGTCTGCAGGGCCAGAGAACCCCCACAGGCTTAAGGAGAGCGTCGTGAAGTCGGGGCTTAGGCGGTGCGGGTGCGGGGGCCTGTGGGAGGTCATCTCATGCGTCGGCGACCCCGTGCACGTCTCGATAGCCGGGTTCGTTCGGGGAGCGGCCGAGGCCGGAGCCCCTATTGTGCTGGCTGGGGGCACCCAGATGGTGGCTGTCCTGGCCATCCTTAGTGCCGCCGGCGCGCCGCTCAACGACATCGTCATTGGCACGACGAGGTGGCTGGTTGAGGACCCCTCAAGCGATATCGTGGCCCTCGTTAGGGAGGTCGCTCCTGAGGTCCCGATACTCTACTACAGCTACGACTTCGGGGGCTTCCCCTACGAGGGGCTGCGGAAGTATGAGGAGGGCTACGTGAAGGAGGGGGTGGGCTTGGGCGGTCTGGCAGTGGTCGCCCACCTGATTAAGGGGCTGGGGAAGGACGCCGTCCACACCGCCGTGCTGAGGGAGTACGAGGGCCTTCTCGGGAGGGGTGGGTGATGGGGCTCTTCAGTGTTAGGGCAGGAAAGGACAGGGTCGTACTCCTGCCGATAAAGGGCCCTGTTAAGGCGGCGTCAACGGCGGTCATTGGCTCGGGCCTCACGACCCTGGACGCAGTCGTTATAGCGCATGTCGACGACCTCCGGGAGGATGAGGACCCTCGAGAGGTAGCTAAGGAGGCGGCCCTCTCCGAGGGCCTAGACCCTCGTAGGGCGGCGGTGTTCCTCACTGCCGCCGACCTCGGGAAGTCGATTGCGTGGTCCGAGGGTGGGAGGGTCTTCGCCGCAGTGAGTGTGGGGCTTCACCCACTATCCTGTGTGGGCGGGGGCCCCGGTGGGCGGGGCACTATAATCATGGTTGTTGGCGTGGACGAGTGCATGGATGATGGGGCGTTGCTGGAGATACTGCACGTCGCTGGCGCGGTCAAGGCCGCGGCCCTCCAGTCCCTAGGCGCTGGATGCGGTAAGGGCGCGTGCATAGGGACCGTGACCGACGCTGTTCTGGCCGCGTCCCTCCCGTGTGGCGGCGGGCGGTACGCTGGCCCGGCGACAAGGGTCGGGGCGGAGGTCGTGAGACTCCTCTTCACACTAATAACTGAGAAGGTCGCCGAGCTCGCGGACACCTCCACAAGGCTCGGTTGGTTGGTTGGGATGGGTGTCAGTGAGTTTGTTGATGCGGCGGTCAGTGTCTACAGACGCGCGCCCGTACCCGGTGTGGGGGAGACCCTCGTTAGGGGGCTCATCAAGGAGGAGCTGGGGACGGCGCTGAGGGACCCCAACGTGTGGGCTCTGCTGATGGCTAGCAAGTTCCTTGACGACGCGGGTGTGGCGGGCGGTATTCCGGGGCTCGGGAGGGGTGACTACTTAGCCGACTCGAAGGCGGTGCTCGCTGACGAGGTAATCGGGCTGGGGCTGGCTCTGTACGTGAACGGGCTGAGGGGGCTTTTCTCTTATTACTGGGTCGACCGCCTCAAGGAGGAGGTCGCGGGGCTCGCCGACCTCCCTATGTTCTCGGACGACGCGGCCGCCGCCCTCATCGGGTCTGTTCTGAGCAGGGTCTATGACAGGGTGCTGAGGGATGCTCGCGGTGATCATGGCCGGGGGTAGGGGCCGCCGGCTTGGTGGGGCCGTGAAGCCCCTTATCCGTGTCTGTGGGCGGGCGATGATGGAGTCAGTCGCCGCAGCCGCGATGGAGGCCGGGCTTGGTGTCGTGGTAGCGTACAGCCCCGCATCCCCCGGCGTGGCCGAAGCTGCGGCCGCCCTAGGGCTCAGGGGCCTCCCCACGCCCGGGCTGGGGTACTCGGCCGACCTGAGGTTCGTGTGGGAGAGGATGGGGGAGTTCCTCGCCCTCCCCGCGGATACCCCGTTCATTAGGGCGTCAGTTATTGAGTGGTTCCTCCGGCACGCCACGGTGAGGGGTGAGGGCGTGGTGACCCTTATCCGTGAGGGCGGGTGCGGGGGGAGGGCAGGGGGCCCGGTCGGCGTGTCCTTCATAAGGTCCCTCGGCGGGTCGTACTCCGTCGTTGAGGCGTGCTTCTGGCCCGATCTCCTGGACGTGGACACCCCGGACGACCTTAGGGAGGCTGAGGAGCTGTGCAGAGGCCGCACGGCGGCGTGAGGGGCGTGAGGTGGGACCTCAGCGTCAACACCAACCCCTTCCCACCCCCTCAGGTTGCTGAGGCGGTCAGTGAGTGCGTTGAGTCCGGCGTCCTGAGGGTGTACCCTGACCCTGGCTACGCCGGCCTCAGGTCTGTCCTCAGTGACTACTACGGCGTTCCCTCGGAGGCGGTGGTCCCGACGGGCGGGGCGGCTGAGGCCATCAACCTTGTTGTTGCGGCGGCCTCACCAAGGTTCGTGGTCACCGTGTCCCCTACGTACGGTGAGGCGGACCTGGAGGCGCTGTGTTCGGTGATCGGGTGCTCCGTTATCAAGTACGTGATGGTTGATGAGGGCGGGAGGCTCCTCCTCGACCTTGGGGGGCTAGTGTCACTTGTGAGGGGCCTTGGTGGAGGGGTGCTCGCCTACCTTACTTCACCTAATAAC
>JALSOP010000136.1 GCA_026986435.1 Desulfurococcales archaeon
AGCGCCGTGGCCATCCTCTTTGCCCTACTGGGGACTATGGAGTCCAGAAGAGAGATCACGAGGACGAGAGAGCCCCGCTTCACGAACCTCCCTACGACATCCGGCAGTGACCCAGTGCTAATGAATGTCTCGGGAGAGGGCCCGACGTTCTCTAAGTGCTTGAGCCCGAAGATGATCCTCTCGAACCTCCTAGTAGGCGGGATAGCCAGCGCCGGCACCCCCGTCAGGTAAAGGCCGACGGGGTCGCCCTTCTTCATGGCTGTCGTCACCACGGCACCGGCGGCGTCGACCATGTCGTCGATGATTCTCCTCCCCTCAGCGTACCCTGCCCTCGTCATGGGGCCGGGGTCGAGCACGACGAATACCTCGAACATCGACTCAGCAAGCACCTCCCTAACTATGGGCACCCTCCTAGGGTTCCTCGCCGTAACCCCCCAGTGAATGAGCCTGACATCGTCACCCGGCACGTACTCCCTCAAGGCGAAGAACTCCGCACCCGCACCCTTAACCCTCACAGTGTGTGCCCCCGGCGAGGGGTACCTTATCTTTGTTGCCGGTGCGGATACCTCTAGGGCGTAGAAGGTCGGCACAGCATCTATCTCGACATGCGTTGCCGGCGGCGTTATGAAATCAACCCTTAGGAGGTCGTTAGGGGCCGGCATACTCATCTTAACCGGGCCGATGACGTGCGTGCCCCTGTAGAGAGCCTTAACCACGTACTCGAGCTCAACCCAGTCCCCCCTCGCAAACGCCTCTGGTTTACCCACTACTTTAAGGCTCGGCGGCACGGTGTCCTCGATGACGATCCTCCCCCGGGGAGAGGCGCCCAGGGCTGAACCAACCACCTTTATTACGGCCTCGCTACCCAGCACGACGCGCTCGGGAACCTTGACCCTCTCGATGAAGGATCCCCTCTTCTTTACCCTAAGGGACACCGCCAGTGCGTAGAGGGCGTCAAGGAGCAGGACGAGGGCCAGCGCGGATGACATCGTGATGTACTCATACCTGAGGGTGAGGGAAGCGAGTAGCGCTATGGCTATGGAGGCAGTGGCGAGGGTGACCCCTCGCTTAGTTAGTATGATGCGGATGGAGACCACCGGAACCCTTAAGTGCTCACCTCGGTACTGGGACCGCTTCGACGACACTCTTTAGCACCCTCATCACCGTCTTGTATGTCCAGAGGGGCTCCCTCGAGTAAGAACCAACTATCACCTCCGGCCTGAGTATTATCCTGTGGTTCATCACGTCGAAGAAGACGTCCCTCACATCGTCGGGTATAACGTAGTCCCTCCCCTCCGCCACAGCCGCCCTCGCCCTCGCGGCGTAGAGGACGTGGACAGCGGCCCTCGTGGACCCTCCCAGGAGTATTGAGGAATTCTCTCTAGTTTCCCTAACGAGCCTGACGATGTACCTGAGTACCGGCTCCTCAGCCCTAACCCCGTGGACAACCTTCCTGAGCTCCATCACCTCAGCCGCCCCTATGACCTTCCTCACCTCGATTGATTCGCCGTGAACGAGCTTCTTTTTCAGAACCTCGACCTCCTCCTCCTCGCTGGGGTAGGTGGCAAGCACCCTGAACAAGAACCTATCTACCTCGGCCTCGGGGAGGGGGTACACGCCCTCGGACTCGACGGGGTTCTCCGTGGCTATCACCATGAAGGGCTCCGGCAACTTCCTCGTAACACCGGCCACAGTGACCTGGCCCTCCTGCATCGCCTCGAGAAGGGCTGCCTGCGTCCTCGGCGGTGTCCTGTTTATCTCGTCTGCCAGCAGAATGTTAGTGAACACGGGCCCAGGCCTGAACTCGAAGTCCAGGGTCCGCTGATTGAACACCATCACGCCCACTATGTCAGAGGGAAGTAGGTCAGGAGTGAGCTGAACCCTCCTAAAGTTGAGGCCCA
>JALSOP010000137.1 GCA_026986435.1 Desulfurococcales archaeon
GCAGGGGGAAAAAGAAGAGGAGGAAGAGATGAGTTGGGCAGAATAAGAGTCTTCGTGAGGCCCTCACGCCCTAGGACCAGGATCGTCTGCGTTGGTGAGGTCGTCGTAGTTGACATTGACGAGCCGCCGGAGAGGGGTAAGGCTAACGCTGCCCTCGTAAAGCTGATGAGGAAGGCGGTCGGTGTGAGGCCGGAGATTGTGTCCGGTCATAAGAGTAGGGAGAAGGTGCTGGAGTTTCCTGGTATGGGTGATGAGGAGATTAAGGAGGCTCTACTAAAGGTCTCTGGTAAGTGCCCTGATCAAGGTGCTTAACTCGCCCCTGCACCCCTCCTCGACACAGGGCGTTGACACCACCTTGTCCTTTCCCCCGGCCCCGTAGCCAGCGTTCCTTAGTGCGTGTATTGCGTCCTTGATGATCCTGTTCTGCGACCTGGCGTATAGGTACCAGCGTTTCATGGGCTCGACGTAGGCGACGAGCACGGCGACACCGTTGCCGAGGACCTTCGAAAGCCTTCTTCCGACTGCGGAGACGACGTAGGCCCTAAGCCTTGCCCTATAGAGGGTTATGCCCTCCCCCGCAATCTCCGCAGAGGATAGGGCCTCATCGACACCCCTGTCGACCTCAGCACAGACCTCTGCCTCCCTCGCCGCTAGGTACCCGTCCCTCAGCACTGCCCACACACCGCCCTCCGCGAGTTCTTCCCTAGCGGCTTCTACGCATGCGTAGTCGACGGCGCGGTAGCATGAGTTCACATATCTCGCCGCTCTCTCGAGTTCCTCAGCCCTCAGCCCCGCCCTGAAAGCGGCTGAGAGGAGGTGGGGTTTCCTCATGAGGCCCTCGAAGCCTACGTCACCGTATACGGCGAGAGCGGCCAGCTCCTCCCAGCCCTCCGGCCTTATCCCAGCTGCCTCGGCTATCACGACCGCCGCCGCTGACCAATCCTCCCATCCGTCACCGTAGCTTATCGGGTTGCACTTCCCTTCACCCCTCACCCCGGATGCGTGGTGATCGAAGATTATGACCCCCTTACCGCTGACCTCTCCTATCTTGGCGACCTCCTCCGGCGGTATGCCGTAGTCAACGAGCACGAACTCGTCAACTGGCTGGGGCGGGGGCCTCACAGCTTTCGCTGAGTAACCCCCTATCTCTGGTACTGCGTACGTGGCTCTGCCTTTCCATTTGCGGAGATACCTCTCGATGATGGCCGCTGATGCGAGCCCATCGGCGTCCCAGTGGTGGACGACGTGGACTGTGCTGGCAGCCCTCAGCCTGGCGGCTGCCTCGGCGCATGGGCTAGTGTATGAAGGGGTCTCCATGAGCTATTATCACCTCAGCTACCTCCGGCCTCATAAAGATCTCCGGCGGCCTCTCACCCTTCCTCAGCATCTCCCTAAGCTTGGTGCCAGAGATCCTCACCCTGTCCTCCGGGCCGTGCGGGCATATCTTGGCGTTGACGTAGCCGCCGCATCTCCTGCAGTAGAACGCCTCCCTAATGAAGAGGGGCTCTATGCCCAGGTCCGGGAATTCCCTAAATATCTCCCAGGCGTCGTATGGGCCGTAGTAGTTGCCCACGCCTGCGTGGTCCCTCCCGACTATGAAGTGGGTGCAGCCGAAGTTCTTCCTAACTATGGCGTGGTGTATCGCCTCCCTAGGGCCGGCGTACCTCATCCTCATCCTGAGGACTGAGAAGACGACGGAGCCCCTCGGGTAGTAGTGGCTTATGAGGGCCTTGTAGGCCGCCACTATCACCTCATCCCTGAAGTCCCCAGGCTTCTTCCACCCTACTAGAGGGTTGATGAAGAGGCCGTCCATGAAGGTGAGGGCCGCCTTCTGCACGTATTCGTGGCCCCTGTGAGGGACGTTCCTCGTCTGGAACCCGGCTATCCTCT
>JALSOP010000138.1 GCA_026986435.1 Desulfurococcales archaeon
CCACGCGTGAGTAACTCAAGCGTATCCCTGAAAACCCTAACAGGGTCGCCCCTAACATCGTCATAGAAGCCCAGCTCCTCCAAGTCAACGCAGACATCGCTCTCACCGACCGGCAAGTGCCTTAGCCCTATTTCATATAGCGCTGCGACCTCTGCCTGCTCGTACTCGCTTATGTCTCTCCTCGACTCCACGCACCCTCGCCTAAGCACCCTCGCCCACACACTCATCATTTCCTCAATACTATGCTCAGGTACCCTGCTCCTGAGCGCTCTCCCCAACTTTACGAGTCTTAGGGACATGCTCGTCACCTAACAAAACATGGAGGGGAGTGTCCACCCTCGGTATATCGAAGCAGACTATGTGGCGGCTAGTCTTGGGTGGTAGGAGCTTGCCCTTGATGCCCGCCCTAATCACGTCCTCCTTGCATACTCTCCATCCGTCCCTCCACGAATCGACCCTTACCACATCGGAGCTGTAATCAACGAGTAAGGCGGGGATGTACCGGGCACCGAGCCTCTTGAGGGCCTCCACCCTGTGGTGCCCATCCAGCACGACCATGGTTGCCTCATCGACGAGCACAGGGTAGAACAGCCTGCCGTCCCTTAGGAGCTGCCTCATGAGTTCCTCTACGTGTTCCTCTATGACTCTCTCATGTGACCTAAGCACCCTAATGGGCACTAACTTTACCACGAATTCACTAGTTCTCTTCTCGTCCTCCATCCTCATCCTATAACAGTGTTATAGGACAAGTATATAAGCAGACAGGATCGCAGAAGTATTCGCCACCCGTCATATTAGCAGGGCTCACGTTGCTGGACAGGCTGAGGAAGTTTCGGAAGTTCCCTTTAGCAACGTATCCAACACCTCTCGAGCCCGCGCCAAGACTCAGCAAGGAGCTAGGGATCGAGCTGATGTCCAAGAGAGATGACGCAGTGGAGCTCGCACTCGGCGGGAACAAGGTGAGGAAGCTCGAGTACCTGGTCGGCGACGCTTTATCAAAGGGTTACGACACGGTCATAACTACGGGCGCGACGCACTCGAACCATGCCCGCCTAACGGCGGTGGCAGCTGTTAAGGCGGGTCTGACAGCCTAGCTAGTCCTCACGCCGCCGGGCAGTAGGGGGCTTAAGGGTAACCTCCTATTGATAAGCTTCTCGGCGCGGAGGTAGTGTTTACTGAGTCGGACCCGTGAAGGAGATGGAGAGGCTCACCGAGGAGTTGAGTGGGAGGGTCTCAAGCCCTACGTCATACCGGCTGGTGGCGCGTCACCTGTCGGTGTGCTTGGGTATGCTGAGGCAGCTGCTGAGTCAATGGATCAGGTTAGGGCGCTCGGCAAGGGCATTGACTACATCGTGCTGACGGATGGTACGTGCGCGATGCACGTAGGTCTGCTCTTTGGTCTGTGGGCGCTCGGTGTGGAGGAAGTGAAAGTCGTAGGCATAAGCGTTGGGAAGGCTAGGGGTGCTGCTGAGGACATAGTGAGGCGCCTCACCATGGAGGTATCAGAGCTACTCGGTATCGAGAACCCTGTGAGAGAGGAACATCGGCGTCGTGGACGACTATGTTTTCGGCGGGTACGACAACATAGCGAAGGAGGTGGTGTAGGCGATGAAGCCCGCAGCCGCCAAGGAGGCCATCATACTGGACCCCATATACACGGGCAAGGCGGCCGCTGGTCTGATCGACTTGGCCAGGAACGGCTACTTCCCGAAGGGTTCGAGAGTAGTGTTCATACACTCGGACGGGTCACCGATAATGTTCCAATACGATGAGGTAGTCGCGTCACTCCTCTGAGCACCACCTTTTAGGCTGGCCACACCAACTCGCTGGGTGTGTGGGTGAGGAGCAGCTTAGTGAAGGCAGTGCTGTACATACCGGCGGTCGCTGGTCTGGCGACCTACTACTATGTGGCCAGCACTGACATCGGGGACACCGTGATTGTACTCGCGGCCGCCGTGCTGTACCTAGTCTTTCAGTTACTTGTGGACGAGTCCCTCCCCGCCAGCACACTTAACGCCTACCTACTTATGGGCGTGCTCGGGGCGGGCGTCCTAATAAAGCCCGTTAAGGCCGTGACCTTGGTGCCTTACGCCAGTAGGCTCTCTTTTGTGGGCTTGGTGGCTGCCTCAGCCGTTGTCTGGGCGCTGGCCGTTGCGGGGACAATCAATTCCTTGAGAGTGAGGTATTCGCGTGCGAAGGCAGCGATTAAGGGCGCGGCACTCGTTGCTGCCTCCTTAGCCATAGTGCTGTACCTTAGTGTGGAGGAGGTCAGCGTGAGGGGTGAGGAAGTCGTGGTGCTCGTGGCCACGTCCGCAGCGATGACCCTAATGCTCGCCTTGTTCGATAGGTACCTGTTCATCAACCTCATTAGACTCGCCAAGTCCGGTGAGGGTGGTGATGCAGACTCCTTTGTGCTTTCCCTCATCTTGACGGCAATGATATTCGCGTTGACGGCTATTGTTGTTACCGTCCAGAACGTGGGGTACGGGCAGATGGAGCTCTACGCCCTGGCCATAGCGTACTCCTACTACTATGCATCAGCAGTTCTGGGGCTTGTGTCGCTCCTCTTCATAGTCCACGGAACGGTGGTAGAGGACTTCAAGCCCGGCACGCTCCATCTTGTGAGAGCGGTGACTGACTACTACAGGCTCAGATACGTCCCAGCAATAATCAACGTGGCGAACCATCTCGAATCCATAGGGAATAGGGGACGGAAGATACTGAACACGGAGCTTGCCAAAATAATTGAGGAGGGAATTAGGAGGGTCAAGCACAGAATACCGTCATCAGCGACGCGCACTGTGAATGATGTTCTTGAGGCGGTTGAGGGGGCCAGAGTGGTAAGGCTGAAGAAGGAAATATATGAGGCATTGATGAGCGTTGACGACGCGGGAAGGCTCGCGAAGTCTGTGGAGGCAAGGGTCCTCAAGATTATCGGTGGCGGGGAAGGATCTCGCAGGGAGATCAAGCAGTTAAAGGGTGAGCTCAGATCAGCTCTTCGAAGAGCGAGCGACTCTGCCCCGATCGAGGCAGTGATCAAGGCCCTCGAGGATGGCGACCTAGGTGCCCTAGTCGAGGAGAGGCCGATGATGCTGAGGGACCTGAGGAACCTCCTGGCACACGGGAGACTGACGAGGGAACTCTTGCTCTCGAGCCGCGGGATCCCAGAGATCGCCGAACTTGTTAGTAAGCCAGCGCCCCTCTACGTCGTGGCCACCACCCTCATAGCCTACGTGCTAGGGTCGTGATGGAGCGGGAAAACACTTTGTGTCATTGTGTTGACCCGTCTTGATCAAGTAATGAGAATATTGTTCATGGTGCCTAATTAGTATCCCCGTGTCGGGGATTTCCGAGTGCGTCGTTAGGCTGGCGGTGACCTGGCTCGCAGGGCGGCACGAGGCTACGGTGCCCTACGGTGGCCCGGAGGCCAGAGAACCTGTTAAGGAGGTGTTCGAGAATATCGAGTTCACCAGGTAGTTGTTCATAGCTCCAAGGAACGCCTACCAGGTGTCCAAGGGAGGGTTCTGAAACCCCATCGACGGACTGGCCAAGAAGGTCAACTTAGCTCGTATTCACAGCGCTTACGCGGTGATATCGGTTGAGTTAGGGCTGAGGCTCATAGGGTGAGCCCCGGCATGGGCCTTGTGTTCACGCTCCACTACCACGGCACGGGCCACACCCTCCTAAGGAGGGTCTTTCCCTCCGCCTGCCCTGGAGGGGCTGGACGAGCTGGTGCTCGTGAGAAAGGCCGAAATAGGTTATGACCTGACGTCGTTACCGAGCTGGAGAACCTATACGAAAAGCGTTGCCTGCAGTGCACCTCATGATTAATACTTGGCACCGCCCTAGTACTCGGTACGACGTATGATGCGCGCAGCACTTGCTCTCGTGTTGGCGGTCTTCATACTAGTCCCTATAATGGTGAGGGCGGCTTCCTCTGTCCCGTGGACAGAGATGAAGTTCAGTGTCTGCCGTGATGGCCTGGACCCAAGGAGCTGGGGTTGGGGTGGCCTCAGGTACTACATGTACAACATGAGTGCTGTATTCACCGCAGGTCTCTGCATAGCTTCCTCGCCCGTGCTCGTCGACGTGGATGGGGACGGCGCCGACGACATATTCTTTGCCTCATGCGACGGCAACACTTACGCCATACATGGAGGAGATTACCGCGTCATGTGGGCTGTTAAGGCGGGCTACGGACTTGTGTCCCCGGCAGCCGCTGACCTCAACGGTGATGGCGTGATTGATATAGTGGTTGGTGGTCCTGGCGGGCTCTATGCCCTCAACTCACTCAGCGGCGAGGTTGAGTGGGTAATCAATGGGTCGTTCCATAGGGCTGTGCCAGCGATAGCAGACGTCGACGGTGACGGGGAGCTGGAGGTGGTGGCGAATGAGATGAGCGGGTACCTTACTGTTGTTAGCGCCTCGGGCGAGGTTGAGCTGAGGCAGTTCCTAGGTCACGAGGCCGTCCACGCACCCGCAGTTGGTGACGTGACCGGTGACGGCGTCGACGACATAGTTGCTGTTGAGGGTTCCTTCCTCCATATACTGACCCACGGCCCCAGCGGCTGGTCCCTCCTAACGGCTGACCTCAACGCAACCATAGGCGGGTTCCCGGCACTTCACGACGTTGACGGCGACGGAGTGCCCGATATCTTGGTTGTGGCTGGTGAGACCCTTTACGCCATATCCTTCAGCTCGTGGGTGCTCTGGTCAGCCAGTGTGCATGGAGAGACCTATACGTCTCCCTCCGTCGGCGATGTCGACGGCGACGGTGAGGCGGAGGTGGTGGTCCCGACGTCCGACGGCATATTCGTCTTCTCCCTCAACGGTTCTTTAGAGGCCTTCTACCCCGGCGTAGACGCGTCCTTCAGCTCGGTGATCATAGCCGATATCGATGGGGATGGCTCGGAGGAGATGATCGTGGCTAGGTATGATGGGAGGGTCGAGATAGTTGATGTCGGGATCTACGGCTCCTACTTCGGCGGGATCGAGTACGTCGGGCTCACTGGGGGCCCCATAATGGCCCCGCCATCGATAGGTGACGTAGACGGCGACGGGCTCCCCGAGGTCGTGGTGGGGTCCAGGGACTTCAGGCTCTACGTCATAGACGGCGTGCCCGAGGAGGCGGCGACAACATCAACCACGACGGCTCAGGCAACGACTACCACAGCGTCAACAAGTTTGTCGTCAACAACACAGACAACTAGCCAAGGCACCGGGTCCGTGACGACATCTGGCACCACACCGTCCGGCTTCACCACCGGCCCGGCTCCGATGGTGTGGAGGCCTAATATCGGGTTGCTCGCCGCCTTGGCGGCACTACTTGCAGTGGTTGTGGCGGTGGCCCTGCTTGGGGGTAGGCTGAGGCGGTCTAGGGTATGAGGTAGTCGAAGCTTGACTTGGTTGCGATGACTGCTACCGCGATGAGGTACATTAAGGACCCTATCAGTGCGGTCGCTGGGTCCACGTATTCGTACGTGTTGTAGGTTCCGTACCTTATGAGGTCGGAGACGTACGCCATGGGTAGGGCATAAGCGATTGGCCTAACCTGAGGGGGTAGGGCGGCGGCCGGGAGGAGTCCTCCGAAAAAGACCATGGAGAACCTGAGGAAGTTGAGTGCCGCCACCGCTGGCACAGGGCTCAGCATCACGGAGATCGCTGTTCCCAGTAATGAGAAGGTGAGTGAACCTGTGACCAGGCCAGCGACGAAAAACGGGGGATTAAACACCGGTAGTGCACCTGTCATCGCTGAGAGGATAGCCGCTGCTATCCCGGCACCGGCGAGCCCCATTATGATCCCACCCAGTGCCTTCCCTATGACTATTGCCGTGGGGGTCACAGGGGTGTGTATGAGGGCCTCCATCCCACCCCCTAACTTGTCGAACCCCACCGCCACGTGGGTCATTGAGGATGCTGAGAACAGCATCGATATCGCTAGGAGGCCGGGCACGGTCCTCCACATACCCATCCCGGCTCCGTAGTAGCCGAGGAGTATCACTATGGTTACGGGGAAGAGGATCCCCCAGCTGATCACTGGTGCCTTACCGTAGTACTGCCTGAAGTCCTTATACAGGATTATCAGCGCAGCCTTAACCGTGCTAACCAATCCCCTCACCTCCCGCCGAGAGGACACTGACAAGCTCTTTCCTCCCTGCTCCGCTTCTCGAGCAACCTCATGAACACCTCCTCCCACGTGAGCTCCTTCGTCGTTACACTCACGACCCTAGCACCGACCGCGTCTGCGGCTTTTAGGAGGGCTGTGAGGCACTCGTGCGCAGGACCCGTTAGGATTATTGTGTTACCCTCAACCCTCGGCCCTAGCGCGGTAGGTATCGTTTCGGCGACCCTTTCTGCGTCCCCTTCGACCTTGGCTATTAGGGCCTCCTCAGCGCCTATGAGCCTCCTCAGCTCCTTCGGCGAGCCAGAGGCTATCACGACGCCATTCCTGAGTATGAAGACTCTATCAGAGATACTCATCGCCTCCGCTATATTGTGAGTTGCTATGACCACTGCCTTACCTTTCTTAGCAAACACCCTGATTATGTTCCTCAACGCGATCACCGAAAATACGTCAAGGCCAAGCGTTGGCTCATCAAGAATTAGCACAGGCGGATCATGAATTATCGCGGCCCCAATCTCGGCCCTCCTTCTCAGCCCCCTAGATAAGTGGGCATACTTCCTCTTCATGTGAGGGCCGAGCCCGAGTTCAGAGATTATGTCCTCAATTCTTGCCCTTAGTTCCTCCCCTCCTATGCCATGGAGGGAGCCCACGATTCTCAGCCCCTCCTCGACACTGAGTTCAGGGAAGAAAGAAGGGCCCTCTGCCACATAACCTATGAGTGACTTAACCCTGGGATCCCCGGGCCTAACCCTAACCCCCACAACTTCCACCCTGCCTCCCGTAGGCCTTAGTGCTCCCGCTATCGCCTTTAGAAGGGTGGTCTTTCCTGCTCCGTTAGGGCCGAGCACGGCGGCTACTTCTCCTTTCTCGACGCTCATGAAAACACCCTTTAGTGCCCACACCCTCCCATATCTCTTCGTGAGGTTTTCGACCTCTATGGCTGGCAATCTTTCAGCGCCACTAACTCTTTGTGCATTAGGTAATTATTGATGGCTGAGTGGTTTGCTGCATATTTTTGTAATAAAAGATATAACGAACACGCAAAATTTTATTTTCGGTGATGCGTTTGTCCGGCATACCCGAATTCAGGCGGGTGAAGGAGGAAGGGCCCCAGCTCCCGCCAATAAGGAGGGCTGCAGGGATTATTGGTCTGATCGCTGGTATCCTGATGGCGCTGGGGTACCTGCTCCTAGCGGTAACTGTGTTTCTAGGCATTGGATTAATAGTAATGATAGCGGGCTCCCTCCACCCCTCACTGGTGATGCTTGGAGCACTGGCCGCGGACATTGGGGTTCTGGCGCTCGCAATAGGCATATACTCTCTCCTAGCGGGCTTGAGGGGCCGGAGAGGGCACCCCGGCAGCATCGCATCATCTATCACCGCCTTATGGGCTGCGTTGCTCATGGTCATGTTCTCACTGGGTATCGTGGCTGCTGCTGTTAGCGGCGTTCATGGTCTGAGGATGTACACGCCGCTAATAGTTGGCCTCGTCGGCTCGGTCCTAGTCCTCATCGCAGCTTTCACGGTCAGGCCGGGCACTAGTTTTGGAGCGTGGTTAGCGGGGTCATCGATGGGGCTTACTGGCCTCATAATGCTAATAATCAGCAAATACATGGGGGCACAGCCCACACTGCAAATCCGGGATATACCAGTGGGTGTTTTGGGCGAGATAGCTACGCTTACCTACACACCAGTGCTGGTTGGAGGCATAATAGCGTCGGCAGCATTAATACTGGCGCCGTTCATAGGCTCTAGAAGAGCCTGGATATCTGAGATGATTGGTGCTGTAGGCGCTATCGTGGGCGCTGCCTCGCTGACCTATATAGCGATCACGGGCATAGAACCGATCTATAGAATATACGAGATGTCATCAATAGCGTGGGGGGATATCGCCGACCTCATGAAAGCCATAGGGATAACAGGGACAGCGTCCCTCGCACTAATAACTGCGGCGTCAATAATCGGAATAATAGCGCTCATCTTCGCAATAATCCATCTAGCAACCTCTCATAAGCAGCAGGTGGTTGCCCAGCCACCACCGCCGTCCACTACCTAACCTCCTTAATCGCGGAGAACGCCTACGAAACAATAAA
>JALSOP010000139.1 GCA_026986435.1 Desulfurococcales archaeon
TCGTTGAAGGTGTCTATGAGGAATATTCTCGGCACACCCTCTTCAACGACCTCGTCGAATGCCTTCCACGCCTTGACGTTATCGCCGAAAACTAGCATGAGCGCATGTGGCATCGTACCGACCGGTATAAGCCCTGTGTACTCCGGGTTGAACGCCCCTGACACGGCGTCCACGCCGCCTATGTAGGCTGCCCTGTCAAGCATCGGGGCTATTGCCGGGTGTGCACCGCGGAGGCCGAAGTAGAGAACTGTCTTATCCATCGCTAGCCTCTTTATCCTCGCAGCCGCTGTCGCCACCGACGTGTAATGCCTCAGTATACCGAGAAGGGCCGTCTCCAGCTCACATATGTCGTAGTACCTCCCTTCCACAATCATGACCGGGAAGTTAGGCGTGATCAGCGTGCCCTCCGGAACGGCGAAGACGTTGATGTCCCTGTTCGAGAGCAGTTTGAGGGCCTCCTCGAGCCCCGCGAATACCGCCCACCCGTAACCCCTTGGCAGGGAGCCTGTGTGCACCTCCATCCTGACCCTAACGTCCTTGAGGCCCTTGGCCTCGACGATCTTCTTCGTTCTCACGAAGTATATGTCGGTTATCTTCCCTGCGTCTATCTGCTCCTCCCCTGCTATGTAGTACCTCATTCCTCGCTCACCTCCCTAGAATGGACTCAGTCACTATGAACCTAAGTTCCTCATCCCCTACCCCGCCGGGCACGTTGCTCAGGAGGGCGCCGAGGTACGTACGGGCGTTCTCGATTATGTCGTCCACGTCCTCCTCCTCGAACCCGTAGTCCCTCAGCGACTTCTCTAAGCCGAATACGCGAATGATGTCAGAGATCAGTTCGTGAAACTCCTCGGGCTCTCTTCCCCCGAAGATCTTAACTATCTTTGCTACGCGCTCGGGCAACTTCCTCTCCATTACCCTGGCCCAAGCAACCGCCAGCATGGCGAGGCCTAACCCGTGGTGTAGGTCTGGGCTGAAGGCGCTTAGGGCGTGCTCGAGAGCGTGGAGTACGCCTGTTCTGGACTGATCGATCGCGACGCCTGCCGCCATAGAGGCCCACGCCAGCCTATCTCTTACACCCGGGCTCCCCCAGATAAGTGAGCCATCCTTCATACCCCTATACACCCAGGCTATTTGCTTCATTGCTTCTAAGGCGAACATATCGCTGAGCGGGTTCACCGACTTCGATAGGTACGATTCGAGGGCGTGGGCAAGAGCGTCGAAGGTCGTTGCCCCGCTCAGGCCCGACGGGAGAGTGTCCATGAAGCTCGGGTCCACTATAGCGACCTTAGGATATATGTGGCGGGACACTATAGCCACCTTAGCGCTCAGCTCGGGGTCCGTCACAACAGCATACTTGTTCACCTCCGTGCCAGTGCCATGCGTTGTGGGCATAGCGATCAGCGGGAGCGCCTCCTTACCTTTCCTAACTCCCAGCAGGTAGTCCTTGGTTCTACCCCCACCCATGAACACTAAGGACGCCGCCTTAGCTGTATCTATTGCTGAGCCGCCGCCTAGAGCGACCAGGCCGTCTGCCCCCTCCACGCGTATATAGTTAACCAGTTCATCAACGAGCTCCGTGGTCGGGTTGGTGGTGATCCTGTCAAAGACCTTCACATCTTGGAAGCACTTACTGAGCGCTTCCTCAACCCTGTCTATGTGGCCGTGCCTGCGGAGGCTCCCGCCAGCTGTCGTCACGATCACGGGGACCCTTATGCCAAGGGATAGCGCCTCCTTCGCCACATCCTCCGCCGCCCCCCTACCAAAAATTACCTTAGTTGGGAGACTGAACCGGAACGAAACGCTTGGCCAATCGCTCAACCTCCTTCCCGCTTCATATGTCTACGGATCTCGTTAATTAACTCCTCCGGAGACACCCCTGCTATCACGCCAAACTCCGTTAATGATTCAACATATTCCTTGAGGGACTCGTAGGGAACGACCTCTGCCGTCTCCTCACCGATCACTATAACGAAGTCCTCGAGCGGTATGAACTCTATGAGCCCCTCTATGCCATTAACGGAGACACCGCCGACATCAATAGAGTCGAGCGCCGTCCGTATCAAGCACCTATCGCAACCCTCATACACCAGGCCCTCCTGGAGGTAGAAGGCTGCCGGGGCGGCGTCCCTGCACTCGCTTATGCACTTCTCTATTAGCTCCCCGATCCTCTCCTGAATGAATTTCTGGATATCAGCTAACCGCATCATTACTCCCTCCTCATAACGGCACACTCTTTTATCGGTTTATGCCATAGAGTTCCTTACGCCTACTCTCCAGGGGATTGGGGTCCAGTCCAGCGAGCCTCGATGCTTCAGTCACCCTTAACCGGGGACACCTCTCTAGTAGCGCCTCATAATACCTCAGGTACCCTGGGTCGCGTATCAGGTGATGATCGAGTGCCAGCACAGGCTCGGAGCCGCAGAGCGCCCTCGAGGTATTTTCGAGCGATCTTTCCACGATGTTAGCAGGAACCTTATAGCCGGCGAGGTACGTGGGGGGTCCGTCAGCGAGAACTATGTCTGGGCGGAGGCGTGATGCGAACCTTACTGATGCCTCGTCGAGGAAGCCCTCTACATCCGATGTGAAGAGTACGGACTCACCCCCATGCTCTATGTACACCATGATGACGTAGCCAAGCCTCGCGTCGTGTCCGTGCATCACGGGAGGTGACAGAACTATTCTTGTGTTACCGAACCGGAACTCCTTACCGTCCCCGACAACGATCTCCTTCGGTCTCTCGCCCAGTACCTTGAGAAACCTTGAGGAGCGTATCCTCTGCGACACGTTTATGTTGTTCCTCGGATCCTTGATTATCACGACCTTACCGTCGTAGATCTCTAGGCCCACAGCACCCCTCGGATCATGGTGATCGTAGTGGTAGTGCGTGATCACTATGACATCCGCCTCCCTAGCCCCAAGGGAGATCTCCTTCCTCAGCTCGTCAAGCCTCCTCAGCTCATTCTCGTGAGGAGGAAGCCCGAAGCGCTTTGGGGCAAGAGAAGCCGCTGGATCGATAAATACTGCTAGGTCATCGGTCTCGACGAGAGTCGCCATCGACCTTACTCCAAGACTGTCGTACGCTACGGGCTTAACTCTAATTCCCAAGCACCACACCTAAGATGGCTGAGCAGCAAACCAAAAATAGTGATCAGTAGTCCCTCGCCCTCTTCACTAACTCCCTCGGGATAGAGCTGTATTCCTTGATGACCTCGTTGATTATTGCTGGGTATATCTTCTCCACACCGTCTATCCTGCCCAGCTCCTCCAGCTTCCGGAGTAATTCCTCGGTGTTCCTCGCCCATATTTCGATCATAACGTCGTGGTCCCCGCTCGTCACAGCAGCGAAGACTATGTCATCCCTCTTCACGACCTCCCTAGTAACGGTCAGTATCTTGTCGGGACTGACGTTCAGACCCACAAGGGCTATTGCCCCATACCCAAGAGTAGATGGGTCAACCACGAGTCTGTACCCCTTTATGACACCCCTCTTCTCCAACTTCTCGAGCCTCTTCCTCACCGCTACATTAGATATGTTGAGTTCCTTAGCTAGGTCTGTGAACTTCTTCCTGGCGTTCTCCGCTAGCTCAGCTATCAACTTGAGGTCTTTCTTATCGAAACTGTCCTGCTCCATCGCTTATCCCATAAGGGTTAAGTCTTGAAACTTAGAAAGTTTACTTTATCGACAGTAGATAAAAACCAGCACCGGGGTTTTGCCCAAAACCCGTTGAGGGGCTTGAAGCTAAACAAAGCGCTGAGCGCTCTGGACGCCATAGTGCCATAAGTGACCAGAGTGGAAAAATATTTGCCCTTCAGAAGAAGAGGCCCTCGAGGCCCGCCCCCAGCTCCTCCTCGCTAACCTCGGTCTTCTCCTCCTCTTCTTCCTCCTCTTCCTTCTTCTCCTCGCCGCCAGCTGGCTGTGGTGCAGCGGCTGCTGCCGGAGCCGCGGGCACGGCTGCGACACCTACAGCTGCCGACTTAATGACCTCGTCGATGTTGACGTTCTTTAGGGCCGCAACAAGCATCTTTATCCTGGTCTCGTCGACCTGTACGCCCGCAGCCTCGAGAACCTTCTTTATGTTCTCCTCATTCACTTCCTTACCCGCAGAGTGGAGTAGTAGGGACGCGTACACGTACTCCATCCTCAGAGCACCTAGGACTAGGGTAATCTGGATTATTTAACCGTTCCGGAGGTTCCTCACCCTAGAAACGTACCTCCCATAGTTTATCACCGTGGCCATCGCGGCCGCCGCGCGCTCGGGCATCGGGTACGCCGGTATCCTGGCCTTGTTGAGGCGCTGGATCGCCCAGTACGTCTCCTCGCCACCGATCATCGTAACAATAAGTGGTTTCCTCAGACCACCGCTGAGATCCACGCTCTCCACAAGCTTACTGGCTATTAACATCGGGTCAGTGACGGCAGTCTGGCAGTATATCGCTAGCACCGCACCGACCTCATCGTTGTTTAGGGCGTCCATCACGGCGCGCACGAATCCCTCACTGCTTATCTGGCCGGTCACGTCTATTGGGTTGCCTAGGGAGGCAAATGAGGGCAGATACTCCCTAACCTTCTCCACCAGGGACTTAGGGGGTGGTGATAGCCTAACACCTCTGCTCACGAGCATGTCAGTTGAGAGAACGCCGGCCCCTCCACCGTTGGTTACCAACACTAGCTTACCGTCCTCGTATCTCGGTAGGTATGAGAACGCCCTCGCCCAGTCGAAAGCCTCCTCTACAGTCATGGCTTCAATGACACCTGCCTGCCTGAACGCCGTCGAGTATATCTTAACGTTACCGGCTAGTGACCCAGTATGTGAAGCGACCGCCCTTGCCCCGGCCTCGGTCTTCCCTGCCTTAATGACTATGACTGGCTTCTTCTTAGTGACCTCTTTGGCGACTTCCATGAACCTACGCCCGTCCCTCACCCCCTCCATGTAGATCAGTATGACCCGTGTCCTTGGGTCCTCGCCGAGGTACTCTAGGAGGTCGGCGTCATCAATGTCTGCCTTATTCCCGATGCTGATTATTGCTGATACCCCTATCCTCTCAACTATTGTCATACCCATGAGAGCTATGCCCAGCGCGCCCGACTGCGTTATGAACGCCACGGAGCCAGGTATGACGTGGGTGGGGCCGAAGGAAGCGTTCAACCTGCTCGGTGCGTACACGATCCCGAAGACATTAGGGCCTAACACCCTGATGCCATGTTTTCTCGCGCGCTTGACTAGTTCCTCCTCAAGCTCCTCGTTACCGACCTCCTTGAAGCCCGAGGCTATGACCACAGCCGCCTTCGCGCCCACCTTCCCTGCCTCGTCTATGACGTCCGGGACTATCCTGGCCGGCACAGAGACCACGACGAGGTCTACCGTGCCAGGCACTTCGGAGAGCCTGGGATACACCTTGAGGCCCAGTATCTCCTCAGCCTTGGGGTTGATCGGGTAGATCTTGCCTGGGAACCCATACTCGATTAGGTTATTCAGTATCTCATAACCTATTTTTCCGGGGTGCCGTGAGGCCCCAACTACTGCCACAGACCTGGGCTCAAACAGTGCCTTAACTCCCTCATCCACTGCCCTGTCCCGGTTTTGAGTGATCGGGTAAGGATAATAATATTGAGTCGCACTGGCTCTAAGACTTATGTACGTGCCTTTAAATCATGTGTCAGAGTATTTAGCCGCCCTCCACAAAAATGTATTAGGTTCGATGGGCCCATGATAGAGCATGCCCTACTCATAATTATGGCAGTAAGCTTACTCACACCGGTGAACGTGACAGTATACAATATCTACTTAGAGAGTGAAGGGTTCCAGGCACTGTGCAGTGTGGACGTTGTCCAGTTAGGGGATACGACGCTGATTACGGGCATATACTGCCGGGCTTCGCCTCCGGGAGCAGCATCCCTCGCTAGGTACATAGTGGGCAGTATTGTCCCAGACATGGCTGAGGAGATGGTGAAGATGCCCTCGGGCGAGAAGACCATTGAGGTGGGGACAAGAACGGGCACGTTGACTATAAGGATCGTGTGGGAGGCGGGTGAGAGGGAGAAAGTCTTCATAATAACGCCCCTGGGCGCTGGGTTACTCGGAGGAGTGGCGGGGGCCACAATAGCTGGCGCGGTCCTTACCCTGAGGGAGAGGAGAAAGTACGACCTAACAGCGCCACCTTACGGGGTTCCTTGACTTAGCTGTAATCAGGGAGCTCGACTCTTATGCCATATAGTTCCCTAAGCATCCTCGACACGGCAGAGCGAAGCATGTTCGTGGCCCTCCCCTTCCCTATCCTTACCTCCTCGTACACACTCCCCCAGTCCCTCCCTTGTAGCACGCGCATGACCGTGACCATTCCCTCTTCCTTGCTCAGATGACTGAACCTGCCCATGTAGGCATACTTCTTCACCAATAGACTCACCGCGTCACATACGGACTCGAACGTCATTATCCCCTTAACGTAGACAATGAGCCTGGTTATCTGCTGGGGCGTGAGATATATGGACGCTGCCCTACTCCTAGCCTTCACCGTTCTGGCCAGCATCGTGTACGCAGCGTCTGGTTCAAGGTCTCTGTAGACGGCGTGCATGCTCTCCACCAGCTTAACACTGAATTCCTCAGCAGACCGCGTCACGAGCTCCTCCCATTCCCGGCTTAGTGGCTTCAGCACCAGCACCGTGTACTCACCGCTAACGGGGTTCCTGTCTGGTGATGAGTGGAGGAGAACGTACCCGTTCTTGACCCAGAATCTAAGGAGTTCGTCAGTTACCCCGAACCCCGCACCGACCCAGTCATACATTCTCTCCCTGGCTTCTTTCTCCAGCTCCTTAAGGAGGAAGGAGCCTATCCCTTGTCCCTGGACATCTATGTGGACGGCTATCCTGACGATTCTCCATCCTCTCCCTCTCCCGTACTCCTTTTCTCTGTGGTGCTTGAGGAGTCTGTCCGGGATTATGTTCCCGGGTATCCTGCCACCCATCATCAGCTCCTCTATCTGCTCGTCAGGTATGTTGCCCTCCTCCGCGACTTGCACGGCGCCGACGATCCTCCCCGTCTCCGTTACCACTGCCCTTATGCTGTGGTGGGGGGCGTCGGCTATCCTGGCGAGGTCGTCAGGCTCGTTCCTATAGTGAGCTAAGACAAATATACCGAACAGTGGTCTAAGGATCTTCTCGCCCTCATCAGTGAATAGTTCGTGGGGGTCGAGCACGAGGTACTTGAGCCTCCCGTCCCTGATCGCCGCGAGGTCCTCCTCATCGAGTTTCTCGGGCTCGGCGTCGAGGAGGAAGACGTCGAAGAGAAACCTCTCTATGGGGTCCGTGGCCGAGTACCGTATCGGTTCCTCCATCTCGTACTGGACGAGCAGCGTCTGCTGATCCTCCTTCAGCGCCTTAAGGAAGCGGACCGAGAACCCCCGGCCAGCCCCCTCGTAACCGTGGATCGTTGTTGCGTAGATCGTCTTCTTGAACGACTTCCAGATCTTGTGGAGCATCGGCACAGGAATACCCGCTGCCTCATCTACGACGGCTATGTCGGCCCTCTGCCTCAAGGTGAGCATGGGTTCCCAGAAATCGATGGAGTACCTCTCACCCCTTACCCCGAGTATCATTGAGTCCCTCTTCACCAGCTTGAACCGCATCCCGAGCACCTTCAGCACGTCGACGATCATCTCCATCATGGACTGAACCGAGAGGGCGTTCCTCGCCGTGACAACGGCCTTGAACCTCTTACCCTTCTTAACGGCCTCGTATACAAGGCCAGCAAGCGCTATTCCAACCGCACACGACTTACCCCTCCCCCTGTCGGCTGTGATGACTATGGCGAGCCTCTTCTTGGTATGTTGCTGGAGGATATGCCTCTCGATCAGCTTAACCACGTTGACCTGATCCTGGGTCAGCGCCTTTTCGTAGACCTCTCTCGGGAAGAGCGTGTTCTCCGGGATCACTATCTTCTTCTCTACCTTCCCCTTCCTGTGCTTCTTCAATATGAAGCCGCTCTTTACTAACGATCCCCTGTCGACATCGAATACGTATATGCCCTGGTGCTTCATTAACTTCCCCACGAACCACCTTATGAAGATATGCCTCGGCTCTGGGTGACCGGGGACTATCAGGTTTTGCTTAAAAATCGTCATGTGCGTGGGCCATTTCTCGAGCGGGGGTACGAGATAGAAGACCAGTCCACCGCCCTCGACTATCCCAGTGAGCCGCCCGACGTCGTCCGGCTTC
>JALSOP010000140.1 GCA_026986435.1 Desulfurococcales archaeon
CTTCTTCCCTCAACTCCCCTCACCACCCCCAGAATTTGCTGATGCCCTCTCTATGGCTTCAAGGATGGACGCTGTCTCCTCGTCGTACGGTGCCCCGAGCCTCCTCATTGCCTGGGCGAGGGACTCCCCCTCCTGCCTGAGCTCCCTAAGCGTCTCCCCCACCTCCCACGGGAACACCACCCACTCCTCCACCTTCGCTGCGTAGTAGTCTGGGTTCATCATCGCCCAGGGCTTGACATATAGGGCGGCGGTCCTAACACCTGACGCACCCCTTATGCTACACAGCTCCGTCACGACCTCTAGGGTCCTGCCTGACTCGACGACGTCGTCCACTATGAGCACCTTCTTCCCGGCCATGTCAGCCATTATGGGCTGTGTTATGATGGGCTTGGTGCCCCTTGACCCTATACCTTTATAGAACTTCACCTCCACAGCAGCTATTGGCCTGGCTAGGGCGTCGGATATTATTCTACCGACTATGTAGCCTCCCCTCAATATCCCCACGACTATGTCAGGGACGTAGCCGGACTCGGCGATCTTTTTCGCGAGGTTTAGTGAGAGGGAGAAAACATCGCCCCACCTAACCCACAGGAGTCTCACGATCCCACTCATAATGATCTCGGACTAGATTTAATGTTGTTGTCCCTCACCCGGGAAACACCCCATATTTTGCTTCAGACACGTGAATACGTTGAACACAATAAATGCCCGAACCACAGCCATTACGGGTATTACTGGTTTGAGGGGCGAGGAGATAGAGTATCTGAGGAGGAGATCTAGGGAGTTCATGGACACTGCCCAGGTCCAGATCGAGAGAGGTTACTACGGACTCGCATCCCTTAGCCTGGAGCAGTCTCTCCAGCTTCTCCTTAGGGCTAAGCTGCTTGAGTGCGCTGGCGACTACCCCAGAGTACACAGCGTGAGGCGCCTCCTAAGGCTTTTGGGGGAGGTGGTCGGTAGTGAGGCAGCGGAGATCACTGCCTCCATACTCCGTGAGTACCCCCTTGAGCTAGCTCTCCTGGAGGACGCCTATATCACATCGAGGTACGTGCCGAAGGAGTTCACTGAGGAGGAGGTAATGAGGCTTGCAGAGGCTGTGAGGGAGGTGATGAGGCGTGTGGAGCGAATTGTTTGTTAAGGAGGCCAGGAGACGGAGAGAAATATTCGCAAACCTCAGCAAGTACCTCCGCACTATAGTGGAGGCCGCCAAATCCGTTGACCCATCCGCTGAGGTATACCTGTTCGGGTCCGTCGCTGAGGGCAGGGCCACGGTAGCCAGCGACATAGATGTCCTAATCGTGACCAAGGCTAGGCCAGAGGTAGTGCTGGACGCCTTATGGAGGAAGGGCATAGAAGAGCCGTTCGAGATCCATGTAATACCGCCGGAGCTGCTCCGAATATATGCGAAGAGGGCAGTACTTCAGAAAATATATGGGTAATCGCACGATTAACGCTCCATAAATATTAGGTGAACGAATCAAAATCATTTTGTGGAAAGTTCGCTGAAGCCCCCATCACACTTAGTAAAGTGCTGGGAGAGGATCGCTTAGCATGGATGAACGGCATCAGGTAGCCTGGCACAGTAGGCTAACATGTTCTGTGTTCTCGATTTGATGCCTCAGGATCGGAGGCGTTATCGGTCTACGCCCTACTCATTTGAGGAGGTGCCTTGCCCGTCTCCTGCTGTGATCTTATCCTTAACCCTTCCTTGCGGTGACTAGGATGCCTGCCCAGGTCGGGACTATTATCGGTTTCTCCCACGGCCCCTCCTTAATTGCTTGGAAGAATTCGTCTGGGGGTGTGGGGAATAGGGCGTTGTGGGCCGCCAGGATCCCTCCCGGTTTAAGCA
>JALSOP010000141.1 GCA_026986435.1 Desulfurococcales archaeon
CATGGGTACACATCTCCGAACTAATTAGTTTTAGAGGCAGGTAAAAACGGTGTCACGCCTCTCCAGAGCGGGCGGCGTAGGCTGTGGCGGCCGCCCCCGCCAGCACGGCGTAGAACCATATGACTAAGAAGGAGAGCCTGACCTCGATCAGGTCGATCCCTATGAACCACGCCACACCAACGGCATAAGCTACGAGGGTTATTATGCCGTGGATCATCCCGGCTAACCTAGCCTGGGGATTCCTCTGCCCAAGCCTCATCCACCCTGTGAGGAGGGGCAACCAGTCTGGTAAGGCCCCTATTAGGAAGAGGGGCCTTATGTCGTAAGCGACGCCTATTATGAACAGCGTCCCGGCTGCCGCCACGCAAAGAAGGGTAAGTATGAGGTTCCTCATCCAAGCGCACCGATGTTATGGTTTGAGAGAGGAAAAAGAAGTTCCCCTTACCTGATTATCTCCTTTATCGGGTTGATTATCTTACCCTCCAGCACATTCACCATACCCTTATCAGTCACCCTAACCTCAGGGATGACAGGTAACGGTAGGAGGGCGACGGTCATGAATATGGCGTGGAAGTTGGCGCCCATTCCCTTAAGCGCCTCTATGTAGTCCCTCAGCCTCTCAGCAACGACCTCCGGGTCCTCATCGCTCACGAGACCGGCTATGGGTAGGGGCACCTTACCGACAACCTTGCCAGCCATGACTGCCACCATCCCGCCGCCAAGGTCTATGAGCTCCTTGACCGCCCTCGCCATATCAGCCGGGTCCTTCCCGACGGTGACTATGTTGTGGACGTCGTGCGCTATCGTCTGAGCAAGCGCGCCGACCCTCAGGCCGAGGCCTGTGACGAACCCCCTCCCTATGTTGCCAGTAGCGTGGTGCCTCTCGATCACGGCTATATGAGCTACATCACCCTCCGGGAGCCTCAGGTACCCGTTGACCGCGGGGGCCGTTATCTCCTCCGACCTAGTTATCGCCTTGCCGGGTATGGCCTTAATCGCCAGCACCTTAGCCGCCTTAGCGTCCTCCGGCACCTTGATGAGGAGGTCCTCCGGCCTAGGTGCTGAGGCAACGTTCATGGTGCGCCTAGCCCTCTCAGGGTACCTGTACTCCCCGAAGCCCCCGATGAAGGAGCCCCGTGACCAGACCAGCTTCCCGCCTATGATGACGTCCCTAACCCTGAACCGGAGGAAGTCTTCGAGGATCACTATGTCGGCGAACCTCCCCGGCGCGATCGCGCCGACCTCCTCGAGCTTGAGGTACTCCGCCGCGTTGAGGGTAGCCATCTGAACAGCTGTTATGGGGTCTATCCCGTGGGAGACCGCCCTCCTAAGGACCCTGTCCATGTGGCCCTCCGCTAGGAGGTCAAGAACCTCTATGTCGTCGGTGGCGAAGGTTAGGTACCTCGTGCTTATCTTCATGAACGTGAGGAGCTTGCTCAGCTCCTCCAGGTCCTGCCAAGCCGAGCCCTCACGGATCAGCACCCTCATCCCGTTCCTCAGCTTCGTCAGAGCCTCATCTAGGAACACAGACTCGTGGTCACCCCTTATCCAGGCCGCGGCGTAGGGGACAAGCATCTCGCTGGGTAGCTGGGGGGCGTGGCCGTCCGCTATCTTCCCCGCATTGAGTGCTGTCGCTATTTTCTCCATGTATTCGAGGTCGCCGTTGGTGACGCTTATGAAGTCCATGACCTCGCCGAGCCCTATCACCTCCTCGTACTCGATGAGTTCCTTGATCCCCTCAACGTCGATGACCTCCCCAGGTGTGTCGAGGCCTGCTTTCGTTGGGGGCACGCATGAGGGGGCGTAGAGGAAAATTCTCATCGGCACGCAGCGGGATTCCTCGATGAAGTACTTCACGCCCTCAACACCCAGGACATTACCTATCTCGTGCGGGTCGGCGGCGACCGTGGTGGTGCCGTGGGGTATGACCGCCTTAGCGAACCCCGTCGGGGTTAGGAGAGAGGACTCTATGTGGACGTGGGGGTCGATGAAGCCCGGCACCACGGCCTCAGCGCTCGAGGCGTCGATGATGAGGGTATTGTCCCCCCTATACTTGTCAATGTCGAAGTAGCCAATACGGACTACGTGCCCGCCCCAGACCGCTATGTTCACCCTCTCTCTTATGTCCCCGAGGATTACGTCGACTAGGTCACCCCCTTTAACTATTATGTCGGACTTCAGCTCTCCCTTAGCCGCCATCACCAGGTTTCGGAGGGCCTCTGGTGTAGGCCTGAATCGGATGGGGATCCTCCTCTCACACGAACTACCCAATAAACACACCTCTGTCACCAATAGGCGTCCAGGAATCAAAACCGTTCCTCTACAAAAGTTAGACCATAAAATTCCTTCATCGAACACAAATAAAATGAAATGATGAACAAGGGCTTGCATAAAACATCATAAACAGAAAGGCGTCCAAACCAAATATCAGCGGGTACGGGCGATGCAGCTTGCTTTACTTGCGCTGATTACCTTATCGCTCATAGCACAGGGGCCTTACGGAAACGGTGATTCTCACCTAGTTATCACTAATGAGGCGCCTTACCCCATTATCGCCAGTGTGTTACGTCAAGGGGAGCTAGTACTTAAGGAGCCCCTACTACCTGGCGGCGAGATGAGCCTCAGCATCGAGCCGGGATCGTACATCCTCCACTTGAGACCGGCGATCCCATACTACATTGAACTGAATATATCCGAGGGGGTGCTTCTTCAAAACCCCTACATGGTTATACCGATCGATCTCAGCCCCGGAGAAACCCAAGAATACGCCTACGGAGTCGGTAACCTCTCGAAAGCACAGGCAGGGATGATAGTGATCAGGTCTCCCCTCAACATAACCGACCTATGGCTAGATAACACAAAAATATCCCTCCTAGGAAACCATCTGACAAATCACAGTGCATATAGGGCAGTAATAGTTGTTAGCTCAGGCACACACGAGATCGGTGCGGTATTGACTGGTGTCGAGCCCTTTCTATGTGCGCTGACCCACAGGATGAACCTTAACATTGAACCAGGAGAAATTCTGGTGCTCGATATCCCCCCAGATATAAGCCGGTACATTAAGAACGTCACAATAACTAACTACCTGAGCAAAACAGTACATCTACAGATCACTGCAAAACCCTTAGAGACAGCCTACTGGGACGGTACCGATATGCCAGCACCTATTCAAGCATCCATTGTCAATCGTTATATTGACATCCCGGCTCACTCGAGCATCTCGATAAGAGCGTGTTTAGGGGACTACATAATACGTGCGTGGGGCATGAACTCGCCCAAAGAGATCGCTGTCCGGGCACGACTCATAGTCAACGCATCAACTCAAGGAGCGAATATCTATATACCTCAGTCCTTAGGCGTGAGCGCCCTGCTCATACAGCCCACCGACTGCGTCACAGAGGTCATTGTATCGGGGAAAGAGATAAGCGTGTCCTTGCCAGGGAACGAATCGGCCTTACTGCTACTACATGCAGGAGAATACAAGGTCACAGCGCTTCTGCGGGAGTGCGGGGTGATTAATGAGGCGAAGAAGTACGTTGCATGGGAAAGGTTACGCCTCGGCGAGGAAAAGGTCTTTGCGGTACCGAAAGCGTCTGAGGTACTGATTAGGAACGATGCTAACTACGAAGTGATCTTCTCGATAACTAATTCGGGAGGCGGCCTAGTCCATGCCGAGATCCTGCCTGCTAGGTCCAGTACGTTAGTTGATGTATGGCCAGGTAATTACACAGTAGTCGCCAACCCCGCCAGGAAGCCGACGAACTATGTTGGACCATTGAGCGGGCTAAGGTGGGTATCAAGGGCCGAACTGCTTCCTGGGAGGAGGACCGTGCTAGAGATTAAGCCATCCCCAGAGGCCGTCATCGAGATTAGGGGGCCGCCGGGGGCGAGGGTAGTGATTAGCTGGGGTACCTCATCCGCTACCTATACAATCCCGCCTAACGGAACCCTTAAGCTGTGGGCCGCTGCCGTAAGCTATTCCGTAATCTCCTGCCCCACAGATATTTTCCACGATTGCTGGGAAACCGTTATCGATGCCGTAAAGTCGTCTAAGGTTGTCATCCACTACGGCATTAAGGTAGGCACAATAGTATGTGTGGCCCTCGCCGCCTCAGGGACGGGGTTCCTAACCTACCTAGTCGTTAAGAGGATATTCAGGAGAACTGGTCGAGAAGGGACAGAGACCCCTCCCTAACACCCTCGTAATCCACGAGAATAACCTTATCCGCAATCCTCATAATCAGGTGAGTGTCGTGTGTGGAGACGATGAGACCCTTCCCCTCATCCCTCAACTTCTCAAGGAGACCAAGTAACTTGCCCCTTCTCCTGTAGTCCAGGTGCGCGAATGGCTCGTCAAGAACTAAGATCCTTGGATTAACGGCCAGTGCCCTAGCTATTGAGACAAGTACTCCCTGCCCGGCACTGAGGTGCTTAACATCATGGTTCAGTAGCTCAGCTATTCCCAGCTCGCTAGCTAACGCTCTAATTACCTCCGCTGCCCTCCGTTTATTGATCCCACGAATCTCGAGACCAAACATCACGTTTCTCTCAACAGTACCCCTTAGCAAGATGGGTTTCTCGTGGACATAGACAATCTCCCTTCTTAAGAACAGCCTCTCCCTCTCCCCTAATACCCAGGGATCTGTGCCAAAGGCCATTACCCTGCCCCTAACAGGCCTGTATATTATTGAAGCTATCTTTAGGAGGGTGGTCTTCCCAGCACCGTTAGGGCCAACTACCGCTGTTATCCCTGCCTCCCCCATCTCAGCGTTTACGTCCCTCAGCACCCACTGCCCTTTTCCATACCTGAACCACACCCCCTCTAGCCTGATACCGCTCATAGCTCCCACAGCCCCTTCACAAGCCTTACCGCAAGTGACACTACGACCGTTAGGGACACGAGTATGAGGCCGAGTTCTAGCGCTGTCCAGAACTCGCCCTTAGCGACCTCGAGGGCTATGGCAGTCGTCATGGTCCTCGTGTACCCCCTTATGTTCCCGCCGACTATTAAGGCGACGCCTATCTCCCCCACTGCCCTCGAGAACGCCATTATGGCCGCCGCTGCCAGGCTCGGGAGGGAGGTCGTGAAGGCAAGTTCCATGGCCTGGGACCTGCTTGCTCCGAGCGAGAGGGCGAGTTCGCCGTACGTTGCTATGGCGTTGGCCAGCACCCTATATGTGACAGCGACAAGTAAGGGGGTCACGAGGATCGCCTCGCCCACGACTATGGCGTAGGGTGTGTAGAGGAGTTGGAGAAAGCCCAAGGGACCCTCATTCCTCAGTATGAAGTAAAGGAGGAGCCCTATGAGGGTGGTTGGCACGCCGACGAGCGCTTCCGAGATCGTCGCTATGGTTTTGCTGCTCCTCTCAGCCACGTAGTACGCTAGGGGTAAGCTCCAGGAGAGGGCCAGCAGGGTCGCCGCGCCCGAGATGGCCACTGACCTCAGAGCTACCTCGGCGATCTCTGGTAGCATTGCCCGCCCCTACCGGATCGTGGGGCCATAACCCCTATTGTGGTTTAGCCTCCTGCGCCAGCGATCGACTCCCATATCCTCGCTAGCTCCTCCTCTCTGCCCTCCGCGGGGTAGAAGAGTGGCTGGCCGTATTTGTTGACGCCGTACCTCCCTATTAGGTCCTGGTGGCTGTAGACGAACTCGATGAAAGCCTGTGCCTGGGCTCTCTCGGCACCCATGCATGAGGTGACGAGGTAAGCGCTGTAGATGTTTATGAGCTCGGTCGAGCTCGCGTACAGTAATTCGATGTTCTTGAGCACCCCGTCCTTCTTCAGCTTGAGGTAAGTGCCTATATCACTCAGGGTGTAGGCCCTCATCTCGTCCGCCATCACGAGGGTGTCGGCCATCCCCTTACCGACCTCCTTATACCAGGGTCTCCCGCTCGGGTCGAGGCCAGCTGCCTTCCATATGCTGAGTTCCTTCACGTTAGTGCCGGAGTTATCGCCCCTGCTAATGAACACGGCCCTCCCTGCCTCACCGGCCTCGTATATCCTGCGGAATGCCTCCGTGGCGTTCGCTGCGTCCCTCACCCCTGCAGGGTCGTCCGGCGGGCCGACGATGATGAAGTAGTTGTATGCTATGATTCTGTGGTCCTCGAGGACACCGTCCCTTATGTACCGGATCTCGAGCTGTGGTGCGTGGACGAAGACCGCGCATACCTCTCCGTCAGCGGCTAGCTGCAGTGCCTGACCGGACCCTACTGGGAGGAAGTCTATGGCTACTCCGGGGTGTTCCCCCTCGTATTTGTCTGCCAGGTAGTCCAGGAGGCCTGTGGCGTAGAGGCTCGTCGTGGTCGAGATCCTCACCCTCAGCTCGCTTCCCCCGAAAAGCCCCGCCGCGTAAGCAGCGGCAAGAATAGCTAAAGCGGCTATGATGAAAGTCAGTGCTAGGTACAGGGGCCTCATTTTTAGATCAGCCACTCTAAGGTAAGGTAATAGCTAAAAAGAATTCATCTAAGTGCGGTAGAAGCCAGTCACGATTAGTTTAACACCTAAATAGTTGAATATCTCCTCAGCTATCCGCATATGCTCCGGCCCACCTATGGAGTCAGCTGTGGTCACAATGGCGTCGACGCGGGTTCTCGCCATCTTGACCACCTCTCTCAGCCTCCTCCCATCCATGTCTTCCACAACGCCGACTAGGCGTAGCTCGGGTCTCAGCGTGAGGTATGCGTAGATTCTCTCCAGCCTCTCACTCAGCTCATTGGGCGTGCCGTTGGCGACATAGGCGAGTACGTTGATGCTCTCCCTCTCCTCGAGTGTGTTGGCGGAGGAGACCGTGAGCGGTTCATCCGAGCCAGGCCATCCTCCGTCAACGAAGCCCTCTCCGGGCACCCAATTCGTGAGAGGATGGGCGGGTGCTGCGGTGACGTCGACGCTCAGCATAACCGTAACCGATGAATAGGCGGCGGGCTTATAGATAGGCGTTAGAGGAGCATATTATCCTTGGCCTCTTTGCCCGGGTGAGGTAAGTGAAAGTATCACCTCAGTAATACCGATGTGAGATTATGAAGCGCGCAAGTAACTTAACGAGGTTTAAAAAATGCAAATTTACCGCTCAGAACAAACGATTACAAGTAACTAAACTTCACACAAACAAAATAATAAGCGAAAAGACGGTGTATACGGGCGGACTTATTGAGCGAGCCTCTCCCGCCATCACCCCCGCCAGCCAGCATAAAACTCGCTGACCCGGTCTGTGGTGTGTCGATAGAGGTTCCGGAGGGCTGGGCGCCTGGGTCGCTAAAGGGCAGAGCCCTAACTGTGTCTTCCTCAGCCGACCTGGTGACGGGGTATGGGGCGTGTGTGCTTAACGTCTCACCGGAGCGGGCCCTCAGGCTCTTCTTAAGCCTCCTCCCCGGTAGGGTCTCGGTTGAGGGTGCAAGACGTTCCCCTCAAGGTGTCGAAGCTGAGTTCCGGTCACTGATACCGGGCACACACATTGTCATTGAGGGCGTCGTCGCGGCGGAGGCGCGCGAAAGAGGAACACTCCTCAGGTACGCGACCGGGTCAGCCGATCTCCCAGAAGTATCGGCCTTCACGCCAGCCCCGCTGAGGAGGGCTGTGCTCAGGTCCCCGCTGGGCGAGGATGCCCTTAGCCTGGTCATCCCGAAGGATTGGGTTGTCCGGGGCTCGCTCATAGCTGATGGCGTGGCGGTGTATGAGGTGGTTACACCAAATGCTACCCTAAAGTACCTTGGGGAGTCCCAGGGGTTAGGGCAACTGCCTGACCCCCTCGAGTTCGCTGTGGATCGCCTGGGTATCGGCGGCGATTACATGGTGTTCCCTCTGGGGCTGCCTCCTGTGGCCAGCATAGCCTTCACTAAGGCTTTTGGCGCGTCCGTGGTCGGGGGTAGTTGGGGATACCGCTCCTACCTCGCTGGCTCCCGCGGGAGGTGGGTGTGGGTTTACGCCGTATACTACGCT
>JALSOP010000142.1 GCA_026986435.1 Desulfurococcales archaeon
CCTCGGCGTCGAGGACGTGAGGGAGGGGCTTCCACTCAACCCTTAGGGCCTCGAGCGCCCTCTGGGCGACCTCCTCGCTCGACGCTGCTACGGCAGCGACGTAGTCGCCTATGAAGCGGGGCTCCTTAGTCAGTATCCTCCAGTCCTTGTAGGTTACTTCCTCGGTGCTGACGAGTCTCGGATTAAACAGCATCTGAGGGACGTCGTCAGGGGTCAGTACGACGGCGCCCATGGCCTCGGCTGCGCTCTTGTCTATCCTCAGAACCTCAGCAGCTGGGTAGGGGGACTTCAGTATCCTGCCATACAGCATGCCGGGGAGTTCGAAGTCGTTGGTGAACTCTAGAAGACCCGTTACCTTTGCGGGGGCGTCGGATCTGGGGATCGGGCGACCGATGTAGCGATACTTGGGCAAGAGATCCCCCGATCACGACACAACGATCATAATTAAAAGGTGATCGCTGGGTAGAAAGGAAAGAAACACAGTCAGGCTGTAATCAAACTCACCTAACCATCTTAGCGAACCACTTCTTGACCTCAGATGAGTCAATGATCTCATCAGCAACCTGGGCGGCAGTCGCCGCAACGGCCTCGTAAGCGCTCCTCAGGTCCTTAGGGAGGGCTGAGTCCTTTGCCCTCTCCTTCAGCTGGTTCTCCCTTACCCTAATCCACCTCCAGTCCTTCCTCGCCTCAGCGAGCCTCAGCTCGGCGTCTATGCCCGCTAGCTCCGCCTCGTTCAGGGCCCTCCAGCTGATTATTCTCATGAGATCCCTCGTTATCCTGTACCCCTTCCTCTTCAGGTAAGCTATCTCGGCCAGGAGATGGAGGGCCAGGTACTCGAACTGGAGCGTGGTATGCACCTCCGTCGATTCCTCGACGAGGCCGACGGCCCTCATGTAGGCCTCGACGTCCCTGGCGGTCACGCCTGAGACATCGACACCGGCTTCTTCAGCCGCCCTCCTCCCGATCTCCAGGATCTCTTTCCAGACACTCACCCGGCCTTCCCGCTAACATTCTGGTGACGAGGTTATATAGGGGCTAGGCCACACCTATAGCCCTAAGAACTATCCTTATGGCTGAAGCCGCAACGAAGAGCGCTATGATGAGCCTGAGCATAGATGGCCTCACATTTCTCGAAACCCTTGAACCAGTAAATCCACCTAGTGCGGCACCTACCGCTAGTGGGACAGCGTGGTATGTGAGTATGGAGTCGATGACGTGCCTGGCAAGGGCTATGGCCGCTGATGGAAGAATGCATGATAACGAGAGCGAGGCAGCATCTGGGGGTGCTAGGTGGAGAATGTTCGTGAAGATAGGCATATTAACAACCCCTCCCCCAAGACCCGTTATGCCAGCGAAGAAACCCGCCAGCGCACCCGACAGCACAGCCACCGCTACCCTACTGCCTGAGACAGCAACATCGACGAACGTCCTCTCCTTACTCTTACCCAGAACCAGCCTCACAGCACCGGCGAGTATGACTGATGCAGCTACGCCCATGATGACCCTGCCGGGCAGGATAGCGACCGCCCAGGCACCGATGTACGCCATCATAATCATTGGGAGGGCCACAGAGAGATAGAGCCAAGCAGGCGGCCTGTTGCCCGAGCCCCAGTTATTCGCCGTGCTCAGTAACGAGTTGGCGAAAACCGCCGCCTTAGTATCAGCTACGGCGTTGGAGGGGTGGAGACCGAGGAGTGTGAGAACAGGGAGTATTACGAACCCCCCACCGAGACCCGCCATGGAGCCCGCGAAAGCCCCCACGAAACCTATCGCGGCGTAGAGCAACA
>JALSOP010000143.1 GCA_026986435.1 Desulfurococcales archaeon
TTACCCTCAGGAGCAGGGGCGGTTTCTCACTCATGCTCTTAAGGAGTCCGCATATCGGTTCATCGCCGCAGTTGCTTAAGTTAATGAGGGCTCCCACAAGCTTCCCCCACCCTTCCTTGAACCTCTTTGCGAAGTAGTCCCTCCAAAGCCCTGGGTCGCATGACCGCACCAGACCCTCCAATTCCCTATTGCCGATACCGTCAACCCTGCCGCAGGGAATCGCTAGGTAGGCGGTGCCAGGCATCACGGGCTGCTCCGGGGCACCGTCATATCCGAAGAACTCCATGATCTTCCGCACTTCCTCAACGAGGTCCTTGCTGGCCCCCTCATCCTCCAGCCACTTGATTAAGGAGGAGTAGAAGAACGGGTTGAACTCGAGGGCGGGAGACACGACGGTGTCAGGTCCGAGGGCCCTCACCACCTCCGCAACCGTGTACCATGTTAGGGCTGATACTAGCCATGACCCGGCCCACAGATCGCCGGCCTTCCTCGCCACGGATATGAAGGACTGGATCCCCGCTACATCAACCCTTATGAGGAGGCCTTCTCCGTTAGCCCAGTTGATAGCTGTCGCGGCCGCCCTGCCCTCGTCGAAGACCGTCCTGGTCGGGATGGCGTCGGAGGCTACAGGCGTGCACGGTATCTCGTCTTCTGGTTTGCACGTCATGTACCACAGGGGCTCGTATATGGCGTATAGGAGCGCGTACAGGAGGTTCTTGGGGAGGGAGCTAGCCCTGCTCAAGACCTTAGATACCCTGACCAAGTAGTCTTTCACGGTGTCCTGGGGGGCCTTCCTCACACTGGTTTCCTTCGAGGGGTTTAGTATGTTCTTATATACCCGCTCAGCGGACTCATTGACTTTCCTCACTCGTTTCTGTTCCTCTAGTACCGCCTCGACGCCGACCCAATTTAGGACGTCGTCGCTTAGGTCACTTACCTCGAAGGGTAGGTCGAGTGCCTCTATGAGTCCGTTCCTCATTAATGGGTTAATGAGGGCGGATGCCTTCTTATCGAAGAAGTCGGGCATCCTCACCTACCTCCTGGGCTGAGTGCCTTGATTGATGAGATGTTGGTAAGGCCCATGCTCCCGTACCCTTTTGTGGTTCTCCCACCTATCCCAGCGATCGCCAGCGCGGCGGCTAGGATACCGAGGAGCGACGTTACCCAGGTGCCAGAGATCTTTGTCTCAGTTCCGAGCGCTTTCTCCAGGCACTCACCTATCTCCGTGATCAGTTCTTGAGCCCCTTCCTCCAGACCTATCACGAACCTGAACACCACGCCCTCAGCCACGCTTAGGTGGGGCACCGGGACTGGCTCGGCGTCGAGCTCCGTCTCAACGGGTTTGCCTCTCTTGTAGTAGTGGGGGGTGATTATGTCGGGGAGGAGCATGTAGTCACCCCTCAAGCCCACTGGGTAGGCGTCGGCCACGAAAACCCTCCCCTTCCAGGCAATGCGTGAGCCGGGCTCGTTGCCGAATAGCTCCCCCACCTTCCTCAAGCACCCCTCGTTGTTCTTCAGCTCGTTGATGAGGTAGCTCCTCATGAGTCCCTTAATGCTTGACCCGGGTATGTACGGGAGGGCCAGGACAGGGTCGAACACTGCGCCAACCTCCAGGGCTTGTTTCAGTAGGCCCTCACTCATCCCTACGAGGAGCCTGCCCTCAGTAACGAAGTCGGCGCTCAGGACGTAGTACCCTGCTCCACTCAGTCCCTCAGCGACCTCGTCCAGCCTTTTTGACGAGGCGGTTAACCCGCCCCACCTGCTTAGCTCGTTCCTGGA
>JALSOP010000144.1 GCA_026986435.1 Desulfurococcales archaeon
TAGTAGAGTATCTTCATGTTGAAGCCCTTGGCCCTCCTAGCTACGGCCCTGCCTATCCTGCCCATGCCTATGATGCCTATCGTCTTCCCATGGATCTCGTACCCGAGCATCATCTTCGGGTGCCAGCCAGTCTTCTTCCTCCACCACTCACCCCACCGTACGAAGACATCTGCCTCAACGATCCTCCTCGCAGCCGCCAGTATGAGGGCCCATGTCAGGTCGGCAGTTGCCTCCGTGAGGACACCGGGCGTATTAGTCACGTATATGCCGTGCTTGGTAGCGCACTCGATGTCTATGTTGTCGTACCCGACAGCGTACTGGGCAATAATCCTCAAGTTCTTAGCCTTCTCAATTACCTCGCAGTCGATCTTGTCGGTTAGGAGCGTTACCGCCGCGTCGACCTCTGAGAGCTTCTTCAGGATCACCTCCCTCGGAGGCGGGGTGTACATGGGCCATATCTCGACTTCGTAGAACTCCTTGATCCTCTCGATGGCCTCGTCGAAGAGTTCTCTCGTGATGAACACCCTTGGCTTACTCATTAATTAACCACCACGTAAATTACGGTGAGACTCAAATAGGCTTTGTTTGACGGGGGAGAGCAGTAATGAGTATAGGGTCACCCCTTGCGGCACTCATCGATGAGGTCACGGCTCGCGAGGCCCTCGCATACGTCATGAGATCAGCTGTAAGAAGGGGCTTAGTCGATCTATTGGGCGGGAATGCCAGCATTAGGGTTGACGGAGGTTTCGTAATCACACCCTCACAGGTTCCCAAGGAGTTACTCAGGCCCTGGGACATGGTGTTCGTGAACTGGAACGGGGAGTGGGTAGGGCCAAGAAAGCCTTCAATGGAGTGGAGGATGCATAAGCTGATCTATGAGGTCAGGCCCGATGTGGGGGCTGTACTACACCTGCATAACAGGACAGCTCTGGCCCTTCATGAAGCAGGACTCGGGGTCAGGCCAGCCGATTACGTCGAGGCACATGCATTAGGCGATTGCGTTGCCGTAGTACCCTATAGCCCAGCTGGTTCGGAAGAACTTGCTGCTGAGGTGGCCAAAGCTATGCGGTCATGTAGGGCAGTGGTTCTTCTTAGGCACGGCATCGTCGTCGCGGCTGAGAACATTTATGAGGCCCTTGATGCCGCTGAGGCTCTAGAGGACCTCTCCGCCGTTGAGGCAATAAAGGTTCTGCTCAACAGGTAAGTCGATGGCGTATGATTTTTGTCCGAGATCGGTTTGGTCCGAATGAAGAGTCGAGAAAAGGCCGTCAACCTTGGGAGTAATATAAAATATAAGCTAACGTGTTACTGATTCATGGTGTCGAAGTAGATGCGTGTTGATGTGAGAGTCGGTATTCCGAAGATTCCTACGGGCGTCGGCGAAATAGAGCTACCCTTCATGATAATGCTTAGGGGAGAGGAGGCCTCCAAGAAACCAATAGCCCTGGTGTTCGTGATAGATGTGTCCCTCTCAATGGATGGCGAGAAGATCTTCAGGGCTAAGCAGGGCCTCATAGAGGTTGCTAAGATGTTGTCCCCTGGTGACCTGATATCAATTATATCGTTTTGTGAGAAGGTAAGGCATGAGGGCACTTATGACGCGAGGAACTTTGTTGAGATAGAGTCCAAGATAGCTTCACTAAAGCTTTGCCCCGGAACTAACCTGTATGAGGCACTAAAAGCAGGTATTGACGAGCTACATAAAGTGAGCGAGGGCAGGCTTTCCAGGCTTGTTCTAGTGACGGACGGCAGGCCCACTACCGGCGTCAAGGATAAGCCAAAGCATAGGAAGAAGTACGAGGAACTGGCGAAGTCATCCCCCTCACCTATAATAGCTATTGGTGTAGGCACAGATTACAATGAGAAGCTCCTCGGACTTATCAGTAGGTATTCCGGCGGGTACTTCGAGCACGTCGTCGCAGCCGACGCCTTGAGGAAGGTGATCGAGGAGCAGGTAATTAGGCTAAGTAAGGTCGTAGCAGATAACGTTATATTAAGAATTAACCCGAGCAGGTACGTCAAGGACGTTGTTGTCCCTCATATCAAGACAATAAAGAAGATAGGGGATGCAGTCGTCGTGAGGATCCCGGAGATAAGTGTCGACGAGCCATTCGAGCTAGTTGGCAAGTTCATTGTGGACACACCCGAGGATGAGGGCAGGATTAGGTTGGCTACGGTTCAGGTCTCCTACAGGGAGTTCCTTAAGGGTACGAGGAGGGCCGAGGTCGCTGTAGAGGTTGATGCAGTGCCGAAGGAGGAGGCTGAGGAGGCAAGGCCTGATAGAGAGGTGATGATGAAGTATAGGCTCTACAGCATAGCCGATGAGCTCTGGGCTGCTGTCTCCGCTAACGATAGGAGGAAGGTCATGGAGCTGCTGAGCTCTCTGTCAGACGTCACCCTATCACTGGGTGAGATGGAGCTTTACTCAACAACCGTCGATATTATGGAGGAGATGAGGAGGGGTGGTAAAGACGCGCTGAAGAAGTTGCTGAGTGCACTAACGAAGGTTTCTAAGAAGGGGTGAGGGCGTTTGCCCAGACTTGTTCTGGAGGTCATCAAGTCACCAGGGCCTATACTCAGGTCCAAGCACGTGCTAAGGGAGGGGGTCTACATAGTCGGTAGGGCGCCAACAGTGGACATCGTTATCGTCGACCCATACGTCTCGAGGAGACACGCGAAGATATACTTCGAGGACGGGAAATGGTGGATAGAGGATCTCGGGAGCACTAACGGAACAATCCTTAACAACGACTACATACCCAAGGGTGAGAAGAGGGAGCTTCACGACGGAGACGTGATAACGCTTGGGCAGACGAGGCTTAAGGTAGTGCTGAAGGAGTAGGGAGATAAATTAACTTGGTGAGCGGAAGGATAACAGGGCAGAGAGGTAGCGGGGTGTCGTGCCATCGACGCTTCCAGCGCGCTAGCGGATCCGCTGGTGCTGTCGAAGATTCTGCTAAGTGCTAACTATGTCGCCACGATCGACATCGAGAGCGAGGAAGATCTAAAGAAGTTTAGGGATGGGTGTTACTACGTAACTGTAGGTGGCAGGGCCAAGATCCTCATATTTAATGGCCGTGTACTGGGGTGCTACAATCAAGAGACTGGTGCCAAGGGGGAGGAGTGCATAGCCTCAGTGATAGGTTCTAAGAGGGCGTATGTTCAGCAGTTCCCCTGCGACGTCATAAAGGAATATGTTTCCATACCGCTCGCAACGAACCCGCCGGAGGTCTGGATAGGTACGTCCCTCTACGGGTTTAGGGTTCTTGACGTCATAGGCAGGGGAGGCCTCGCCTACGTCCTCAAGGTGGAGAGGTCGGGCACTGAGTACGCTATGAAGATACTCATGGATAAGTCTCCGTACGGAAGACCCCTCGCCTTAGGGGGGATGCACGATGCCCTCCGCGAGTTTCTTAACGAAGCTCTCACGCTCCTCTACCTGACTTCCTCACCGCTCGGAGGCGGGCCTGATATAGTCCTTATGGGCAAGAGGTATGTGCTCAATGTATACGGCTTCTTCGTACCGAGGGCCACCTACTTTAACCTGGCAGACTACATAGAGGCGCCTCCTGCTGTGGTGATGGAGCTGGCTCCTGGCAAGACCCTGGCGGAGTTCGACGGACTCAGTTACGAAGAGATCATGAGAATAATGACCGCCTCTACGGCGGGGATAGCGTACATGCACTTCAGGGGCGTCATCCACGGTGATATGAAGCCTCAGAACGTTATAGTGTTAAATAAGAGGGGCTCAGTCAAGATAATAGACCCCGCGGCCGGGATCATGAGGAAGGTATTCCGCATGGGGACATTACCATACGTAGACCCTGTCGCCATACTCGACCAGAGAATAGAGCCCAGGTACGACGTCTTCTCCCTCGGCGTCATGATATACCAGCTCCTTAGGAGAACAAGGTTCGTGCCCTCAGCCCACATACCCCTTGCGGCGGCCTTAGCCAAGATATCCGGTGCAGGGGCGGCGAAGGGCAGGGCCCTAACAGGGCACCTCGTTCCGGCGGAGTATCAGAGGCACGTAAGGACATTCTACAACTACTTAGTAAGGGGCAACATGGCCTCTTTCATAAAGGCGCAGGAAGACCTTCTCGAGTATGACCTTGAAAAGGTTCCAGACGAGATTAGGCCGATACTGAGGAGGTCCCTCATACTCGACAAGAAGAAAAGGTACAGGGACGCCGTCGAGATGCTCAAGGACATGATAGACGTTGTCGGCGAGCTACCTTAAACGATTCTTCTTACTTCACAGGACCAGGCGTTCGAAGCCTCACTGCGAAGTTGGATTGGGAAGGCCAGCGATCAGGCAGATCAGGTAATAACCTCAGCACCACTAACCATGCGGTGTGGTGATTGCCCCTCCCGCCCTGGTTAGAGAATCCCGCTTCAATTGCTGTGGTCGGTGCGTCGCCCAAGGAGGGGAAGGTCGGGCATGAGGTACTCCGGAACATTCTATCCTACGGCTTCAGGGGTAGGGTATACGCCGTCAACCCGAAGTACCGTGAGGTCATGGGCGTCAAGAGCTACCCCACCCTCCGCGACATAGGCGAGCCGGTTGACATATGCGCGATAGCTGTGCCAGCAAGGTTCGTACCCGACGTCGTTAGGGACGGGTGTGCTGCGGGGTGCAAGCTCCTCGTCATCTTCTCCTCAGGCTTTAAGGAGGAAGGCAGGGCAGGGCTCGAGGAGGAGGTCGTCGAGGTAGCGCGCTCCTGCGGGGCCAGGGTGGTCGGGCCGAACTCCGCAGGTGTGGGGGTTACGTGGGCCAGCCTCCATGCGAGCATCGAGTACCCGCCCGAGCCAGGGCCCGTCGCGGTCATAACCCAGTCCGGGGCTGTGGGAGGGGTCATCATGGACAAGCTCCGGAGGGTCGCGTCAGGCACCTCCGTATTCCTCTCCCTAGGTAACTCGGCTGACATAACTCCGGAGGAGGCCATTTCGTGGGTCGCGGACGATTGGAGGACGGAGGCCATAGCGGCCTACATAGAGTGGGTGAGGGACGGCAGGGCATTCATGGAGGCTGTAAGGGAGGCGAGTAAGGAGAAGCCTGTTGTTGTGCTCTACGCCCCCGCGGGGGAGGCGTCTGCCAGGGCCGTCAGGTCGCATACAGGCGGCCTGGCATCAGCGCCCGAGGTCTTCGCGGCCGCTGCTAAGCAGGCAGGGGCTTACCTCGTGCCGGACCTCGCCTCCCTTACCGAGGTCGCTGAGGCGTTGAGGAAGGCGAGGCCTGTGAGGGGGAAGAGGGTACTGGTACTGACTAACTCAGGTGGTCTCGGAATAATAACAGCCGCCCACCTCGAGAGGGCTGGTGCTGAGTTACCTGCAGCTAATGCCTTGAGGGAGAAGATAGCTAAGGCGGCTGGTAAGGCCCCGACAGGCAACAACCCCCTCGACTTCGGCGGCGACGCGAGGGCAGAGCATCTGGCGAGGGCTCTTGAGGCGGAGGGCATAGAGGGCAGGTACGACGCAGTGGTCCTCGTCTATGTTCCGACAACGGCGGAGGGCCCGGAGAGAATATGCTCAGGGCTGAGACCCGCGACGACGAAGTCGAAATTACCCGTGCTAACATACGTTGACGGGAGGGGCTCGGAGGAGGTGCTCAAGTGCCTGTCCGTCACAGCCCCTGCCTTCAGCTCCCCCGAAACCCTCGCGAGGGGCTGGGAGGCTATGCTCCTCATGAGTCGGCGATGATGATATTGGCCTTTAATGATGGGTGATCGAGGGAGCGATTACTGAGCCGAACAATCTTCGGTTAACAGAGCAAGAATCTTTTACTCAGCCCCGACACAGAGTTGGTGCTGGAGATTGAAGCTCTTCGAGTACGAGGCCAAGCAGATCCTCCGCTCCTACGGAGCCACCACCCCGAGGGGGGTCGTGGTGGCCCAGGGCGAGGACCCCCTCACCAAGATAAGGGAGGCGGGTCTTGCCGGAAGACTCGTCGTGAAGGCGCAGGTCCTCGTCGCCGGGAGGGGGAAGGCGGGGGGCGTGAAGCTTGCCCCCACACCGGAGGAAGCTGCTGAGATAGCTACCAGGATGCTCGGCTCGAAGATCAAGGGCGTCACAGTGAGGAAGGTGCTTATTGAGGAGGCGGTCGAGCACGACAGGGAATGGTTCGCCTCAATAACCGTCGATAGGGCGGTGAGGGACTTCGTCCTCCTCCTATCGACCGAGGGCGGCGTCGACATAGAGGAGGTCGCTAGGGAGAAGCCCGAGGCAATAATCAAGTACCACATACAACCTGAGAGAGGACTCCTACCCTATAAGGCGAGGGAGCTCGGCAAGGAGATAGGGCTGAGGGGGAGGGCCCTCAACTCTTTCGCCTCAACACTTGTGGCCATGTATAAGGCCTTCGCCGACCACTACGCCGACCTGGTGGAGAGCAACCCCTTCACCGTGGTGAACGATAACGTCGTCCTCCTCGATGCCAGGATGATAATCGACGACTCAGCAATCAGGTTAGGCCTCGTGAAGGCGGAGCAGGACCCCGCAGAGACGGGTGAGCTGAGCGAGTGGGAGGTTAGGGCAAGGCGCCTCGGCCTGAACTTCGTGGAGCTGAAGGGCTACATCGGCATAATAGGTAACGGCGCCGGCCTCACGATGGCAACCATGGACCTCGTGAAGCACTTCGGCGGCGAGCCAGCGAACTTCCTCGACATAGGCGGCGGGGCCTCCGCTGAGGTGATGAAGAAGGCCCTAAGCCTCCTCATGGAGTACCCGAAAGCGAGATCAATATTCATCAACATATTCGGCGGCATAACGAGGTGCGACGAGGTAGCAAAGGGCATCGTTCAGGCCCTCAAGGAGGTGGGTGCGAGTAAGCCCATCGTGATAAGGCTGGTCGGCACCAACGAGGAGGAGGGGAGGGCAATACTCGAGAAGGCGGGTATCAAGGCCTTCACAAACCCGGCGGAGGCGGCTAAGGAAGCCGTTCGTTTAGGGGGTGGTCAGTGATGGCGGTCCTCGTGGATAAGGGCACGAGGCTGCTCGTGCAGGGAATAACTGGTAGGGAGGGCTCATTCCACACGAAGCTAATGATCGAGTACGGCACGAAGGTGGTTGCGGGGGTCACGCCCGGTAAGGGAGGGCTAGAGGTGCACGGCGTCCCAGTATATGACACCGTCGCTGAGGCAGTTAAGGAGCACCCGGAGATCAACGCATCAATAATCTTCGTGCCAGCGAAGTTCGCCCCCGACGCAGTTTATGAGGCCCTCGACAACGGGATAAGGACCCTAGTAGTCATAACCGAGCACATACCTGCCCACGAGGAGCTCAGGTTCGTTAGGTACGGGCGCTCCCTCGGGGCGAGGATCGTCGGGCCGAACTGCCCCGGCGTAATATCCCCGGGTAAGGCAAAGGTGGGGATAATGCCCGCGAACGTCTTCAGGGAGGGGAGCGTCGGCATAGTATCGAGGTCAGGCACCCTCACGTACGAGATAGCCGCCGCCATAACTAGGGAGGGCTTCGGGCAGTCGACTGCTGTGGGCATAGGCGGTGACCCGGTGACGGGGCTCGACTTCATCGACGTGCTGGAGATGTTCCGGGACGATCCCGATACTGAGGCAGTGGTGCTGATCGGCGAGATAGGTGGGGACGCTGAGGAGAGGGCGGCTAGATACGTCAAGGAGACTAGGTACCCGAAGCCTGTGGTGGCGTACGTCGCGGGGAGGACCGCGCCGCCCGGGAAGAGGATGGGGCACGCTGGCGCAATAATATCGATGGGGACCGGGTACTACGCCGACAAGGTGACGGCGCTTA
>JALSOP010000145.1 GCA_026986435.1 Desulfurococcales archaeon
AGGAACATCCTCCTCGCCTTCATCGAGGCTACTAGGCCCGGGGTCGATATCGCCACATGCGCTATGAGTACGCCGAGGCTCATCGAGAGTGCTCCGGATGCTATGGCTATCAGGCTGTAGAAGAGGTAGCGGTACGCCCTTACCCTAACACCCATGACCTCGGCCCCCTCTGGGTCAAATGAGACATACTTGTGCTCGTACCAGAGGAGGTGCGTCAGCGGCGCTATTATTGCGAAGGCCCCGCCTAACCGAATGGCATCACCCACTGTAGCTATCGCTGAGGTGCCGAAGACGTAGCTCATCGCCTTAGCCATCCCGGTCGGTGTGGAAACACTGACTACGTATGTTAGGATTATTGTGACCGTTGTAGAGAACGCTACGCTGAGGGCTACCGCCACATCCTCTGGGAATCCCCTTGTCACTGCCTCTGCGGTGAGTATTGATGCCGCTATAGCGAATGCCACGGCCGTGAACACTGGGGGCACTGATATCCCTGCAACGTCTTCGAGGTATACCCCTATGAGGGCGCCAGCGAGGAGTGAGTGGAGGAGAGTGAGTGCGAAGGTGACTGATCTAGAGATAACTAGGGAGGGGCTCACACCCCCTACAAGGAGGCCGGCCAGGGCAGCGACCCCATAGAGCATTAGGGTTACCTGATCAGTGAGGAGCATGGTCCTCACCCAGTATAATCATTCCCTCGACCTCGGTTACGCCTGGGTAGGCCCTCCTCAATATCTCGGGCTTGAGCACGTCCCTTATCTTGCCGACGGCGAACACCCTCCTGTTTATGAGTATTACAACGGGGTCTATCGATGCGCAAGGCGAGACGTCGTGGGCGGACATGATTATGTCTGTCCCGAGCTCCTCGTGAATCCTCTTGAGCGTGTTCACTATCTCGCACTTCGACTTGAAATCGAGCATCGAGTAGGGCTCATCGAGTACGAGAAGCTTCGGCCTTCTTAGCAATGCCCTAGCTATCAGCACTCTCTGCTGCTGCCCGCCACTGAGCTCAGAGAATAGCCTGTCCTCGAGTCCCTCTAGGCCGACGAGCGAGAGAGCTTTCCTAACAGCCTCCTCAATCTCCCTCGTTATTAGCCTCGGCGGGGGCAACTTCGAGAGGAGGCCCATCGCGACGACCTCCTCTACGGTTATCGGAACACTCCTGGAGACGTTCAGTATCTGCGGGACGTAACCGACTAGGCCCCTTACCTTTGCCCTGTCCTCGTAGGGGTTCATGCCGTAGACGCTGAGTCTACCCTTAACTGGGCGGAGGATCCCGACGATCGCCCTTATGAGGGTAGTCTTCCCGGCCCCGTTGGGGCCCATGAGGAGGGCTATAAACGGGGACCTCAGCTCGAATGTGACGTCCTCTAGGACTACCCGGCTCCCGTAGGCTAGCGTGACTGACTCCGCTTGCACGGCATCATTCATGTCCTATCACCGCCCTTGCGAGGCTTCTCCTGCAGAGGTAGAGGAAGTACGCTAGGATCGCTATCACTAATGCCTCACCGATAGCCGTTGCTAAGACCATCATGTATGTGGGAGAGGAGGTCCCGGGCCTGCCCACGGACTCAGCCGCGGTTACTAGGGCGACGGGGATGAGATGGGGGGACGACTTAAGGGTGGAGAGGGGTATGACCGCTACAGGTATACCCGAGGCCTTCAGCGCGTCAACGACCTTCCCAAGCCTCGATGCCTCCATGTCCGTCGTTACTACAACGTCGAAGAGGCCCTCACGCCACTTACTGATGAAGTCGTCGATCTGCTGCTGTGATGCCTCAACACCTAGTTCGGGAAGCATCACGGCACCCACACCTATGCCTGCGTCCGCTGCTGCGTACTGGAGGATGGGTGTTAACAGCCCTATGCGGGGTGCTGAGGAACTCATCTCCTGTACGACGGACTCCTCCCTTGCAAGCATGTTGATGAACGACCCCGCCTTCTCCTGGAAGTAATTCCTCAGCTCAGGTCTCTCGGCCGCCAGGGCCTTTGCAAGGGCCTTAGCTATTGCCTCGAGGCCTGTGTAGCTGAAGATGTAGCCGTGCGGGTTTGGCTTGCCTGTTATTGGGTTGTTGAGCAACGTCATGCCCTCTGCCACGTAATCCGTATAGTCTATTATCTTGACGCTAATCATGCCCTGCTCCTCTAGCTCCCGTATCTTCTCCTCAATCACTAAGTGGGAAGGCCCAGTCATCACGACGAGGTCGGCCCGCGAGAGCTTACTCAGTAACTCGTTGAGGGGCGGGTCGTAGGTGTGCGGGTCAGCCCCCGGGGGCACTAGCTCGAGCACCTCCACGTACTGGCCGCCGACACACTCTACTACCTCGGTTAGGGAGGGCGCTGTCACCGCCACGACCACGGGCTCCTGCTCCTGCGCGCTTGGGCTAATCGCTGACGCCAGCGAGATTATCGTCAGCGCTATCAGCGCGGCTGCTGCCCGCATGTGGTCACCTGATTTTATGGTGTAAAACAGGCATGAAAAAGGTTACGCCGCCCTCAGGTAGTACTTGAGGAGAGTCGGCGGGGGATCGATCGCCACCCACGCAGCCCCGTAGAGGACTGCGTCGTCGCCGAAGCTTGCCTCAACTATTGGCGGGACATCTAGGAGGGCGTACTTCGGCACTACCTCTATCACTTTTCTTAGGAAGTCTCTGTTCTTGAGTGCGACAGACCCGCCTACTGCGACGACCTCGGGGTCGAAGACGTTTATTACGTTGGCTAAGCCGGCGGCTGTTGCCTCAATTACCTCATTAATAACCCTGACGGCGAAGGGGTCGCCTAGCCTCCACAGCCTGAAGATCTCTGGCGTGCCGATCTCGCCCCTGACAGCTCTCTCAGCTGTTTCGCTGTCCCAGCTCTCCTCCAGGGCTATGGCCCTCGCCAGCCTAGGGATAGCTGACCCACCTGCATATGCCTCCCAATGACCTACCCCGCCACAGCCGCATACTACGCCCCTGTAATTGATCACTATGTGACCAGCCTCAACAGCGTTTCCGGACTTCCCGATGAGTAGGTTACCGTCGACCACTGCCCCAACACCGACGCCTGTGCTGAGAGTGACATAGACCACGTTGAGCTTACCCACGCCTGCACCTCCCTTGAACTCACCCCACGCCGCAGCGGTTGCGTCGTTCACCACGTACACAGGAACCCCAAACCTCTCCTCAAGAGGTTCCTTCAAGTCGAAGCTCCTTACCCCGGCGTTGGGAGTGCCGACGACCCTGCCTGTGTAGACGTCAAGCGGGCCTATAGTCCCGACGCCGACGGCTGCAAAGCCCCCCTCAACAGCCAGTGACTCAATCAGCTCAGCCACGGCCTTAGCGACGGAGCCCCTCCCGCCCTGCGAAGGCGTCCTTGCCTCAGCCCTGGCCAGGAGGTGCCCGTCCCTGGAGAAGAACCCGACCCTCAGCCTCGTCGCGCCCACGTCGACACCTATTACGCCGTCACCCACCGTGTCCCACCTCTCCAAGGAGTCTGCACACCTGATTAGCCAGTTCCTCAGGTGTGTCGACGTAGGTTATTGACGAAGTCTTCCTATCATCGAGGTATGGCGTGAGTCCCTCCAGCCTGTCGCTGGCCAGGCCAGAGCGGAGAACAACGACAGGCACGCCCTCGGTATACGCAGTCACGACCTCTTGCATTGTGCCGGCGGCCCCACCCATAGCAACTAGAACCTCCGACGTCCTTACAAGAAAAACTGACCTAACGCGGAAGGATGTCCCCGTCCTCACCACGACAGCGCCTTCAGGGAACCTCACGTCCTCCATCTCGAGGGGAGGCAAAATAACCACCTTAAGCCCCTCCAAGAGAGCAGCATCAACAACGTGCCGCATAAGGCCCCAGTAACCGCCCACGACAACGACAATATCCCACCTGCCCCTAGCACACGCACTAATGAGGCGAATGAACTCCTCAGCAGCAACCCTCAGATGATCTGGAGGCGTCCCAGAATATGCCGCAACACCAACGTACCTCATAACCCCCCACCCAGCTTCTCAAGCACCTTCCTCGGCATTTCCTCCATAACGAGGGGCTTGTCAACCCTAACATCAACCTTTATCTCAGCAATAACTCTCGCCGCCCCAGCCTTGAGCACAGCCTCAACAGCCTCAGCGACCGCCACCAGCCCCTCCCTCACGCTCGGCGCCTCAAACACTGTCGATGCTGGGGTGACGACGAACTTGTAGCCCCTTTCCTTAATCACTCTCACAGCCTCAGCTACGTAGGAAGACGCGCTGGCTGCAGGCGCGCCTGGAACAATCGGAACCACATAGAAAGATATGACAACCAAGATATCCCCGTCAATTGTTGTTCACGCACGGTATTAGAACTAAGCTAGGCGCTATACTATTGCCCCACGCAGTGTCAGCGTCCTATCTATTCTATTAAAAATCCCGCTTGTTTGAAGCCGTGGTGGGGCCGCGGGGATTTGAACCCCGGGCCACGGGGGTTCCCGCCGCTTTCGTGCGGACCCAAGCCCCGCATCCTGACCAAGCTAGACGACGGCCCCACCGTTGGTGTTTCTGTGTCTGTGCCTTATTTTCGTTTTGCGTTCGTTTTTAGTGTCGTTGCCAGGATCTGGCTGGGGTTGGGTGTGGAGAAGATCCAGGTGTTCCTTAGGGAGTTGCAGAGGCCGTTTGTGGGTAGGGAGGAGGAGGCTAGGCTGGTGGTGCTGACCCTGCTCGCGAGGGAGCACGCTGTGCTGATCGGTGAGCCCGGTGTGGCTAAGTCCGCCATTGTTAGGAGGGCCGCTGACCTCCTTAATGCGAGGTTCTTTAAGTACCTCCTTACTCGCTTCACTGAGCCAGCCGAGCTTTTCGGGCCTCTCGATATCAAGGCCCTTGAGGACGGCAGGTATGTGAGGCTGACTAGGGGGAAGCTGCCGGAGGCCGACATCGCCTTTCTTGATGAGGTCTTCAAGGCTAACTCGGCGATACTGAACGCGTTGAACTCGATACTGCAGGAGAGGATCGTCTACGACGGCTACGGCGAGATAAGGACTCCGCTATGGTCTCTCTTCGGCGCTAGTAACGAGGTCCCTGACGAGCCGGAGGTGGAGGCCTTCTACGACAGGTTCCTCGTAAGGCACTTCGTTAGGCCCCTCCCCGAGGACATGTGGGGAGACCTCCTCAACAGGGCCTGGGAGCTCGAGAGGGCGATGTACTTCGGTGACTTCGACGGGAAACCTGTGATGAGCATCGATGACCTTAGGGCGTACCATGAGAGGGTGCTGAACGTGAGGTTCGATGCGGTGAAGCAAAAGCTCGTTAAGGTTTTCGCTGTGCTTGAGAGCAGGGGGATACACCTAAGCGACAGGAGGAAGGGAAAGGCCCTCAAGCTCATAGCAGCAAATGCTGTGCTCGAGGGGAGGGACGAGGTGGTTGAGAAGGACTTGCTCGTGCTGAAGTACGTCGCCGCTAAGGACTGGGACGAACTCGAGAAGGTGAACGCTGTGCTGGCTGACGAGCTGAAGACCCCGTACAAGTACCTGAGGGAGTTGGAAGAGATCAAGATAAACGTTAGGGAGACGAAGAACTACGTCATATCCCTTGAGCACATAGAGTCGAGGTACATCGACCTGAGGTTCAAGCAGATGCTGAGGGACCTCGAGATAACTAAGGACAGGGTTATAGCGATGATGCTGGAGTCCGGCGACCCGAACGTGGAGAGGGCAGCGAACGAGGTCATAGAGCTGATTGAGGAGACCGCCGAGAGAATAAGGAGGAGGCTCAGGGGTGAGTGAGTGCCCGGGGTCTTGAGGGGGGTCAAGTACAGGGACCCTGTCACGGTGTTCAGGGGTGAGAAGGTACTGAATATAGCTAAGAGGCTAGGCCTTAACGAGGCACTCCGGGACCTCGACCTAGCCATCGACTTCTTCTACAGCCTCTACCTGCCCGTCCCCATAATCAAGCCATTCAGCGCTGTCGAGGAGGGGAAGGAGAGGAACTACCACATAGTGAGGGCCCTCCTCAACAACCCCGTGCTCGACGAACTTAAGCGATACACAACCGTCAATTCCTCGATCTCGACCCTCCTCTCAGCTTCCCTAATGAGCAGGGTGGCTGATGAACTAGAGAAGGAGGGCAGCCTCGGGGGAGAAGGTGAGGGTGATGGGAGGGACATAGATGAGGGGTCGGCCTCGAGGGCCCTCAATAGGGCGCTGAAGGACGTTGCTGAGGAGGCTAAGGCAATGAGGAACCTAGAGAAGATGATGGGCTATGGGAAGAGGGCTGGCTCGGGCACTGCCCTCGACCTCGAGGACACGGGTGAGGACATCATAAGGATGGCGAGGTCAGCTGATGTGAGAAAACTCCTCGAGATAATGTCGACGATACCGTCACTGGACTTCAAGCTGAAGAGGAAGGTTTACTCAAGCGCTAAGGGCGAGGTCATAGGTTACCTCATCGGCTCTGACATAGAGAGGGTTGTACCGACAGAGTTGGCCCTTCCGATGATATACTTTAGGACGAAGCTCCTCGAGGGCAGGCTACTTGTCTATGACAAGGTTCTCCCGAAGACGCCTGGCCCGCTCTACGTTCTCATAGATAAGTCAGGGTCAATGGAAGGTGAGAAGATCAGGTGGGCGAAGGCGACGGCGATAGCGCTGTTCCTTAGGTCGAGGAGGGAGGCGAGGGACTTCTACATAAGGTTCTTCGACGGCTCCGCCCATCCTCTCATAAAGGTGTCCAGGAAGACGTCTGCGAGGGAGGTCATCAACCTTGTCGACTACCTCGCAAGGGTCAAGGGAGGCGGGGGCACGGACATAACTGGGGCTGTGCTGACTGCATGCGACGATATCTCGAGAGCAGGGGGCAGGAAGCCGTCTGACCTGATCGTCATAACCGATGGTGAGGACCGCATAGGTATATCAACGATCAGGAGGAGGCTGAGGCAGGTCAACACGAGGCTCGTCTCGGTCATGATAGCAGGGGATAACAGGGACCTGAGAGAGGTCAGTGATAAGTACATGCGCGTTATCAGGCTCTCTAACCGGGAGATCCTTCAGGTCGTGGAGGCATGAAGAAGTAGCTGATCTTCCCCGCCAGGTAGTCCCTTATGATCGCCTTCGCCGCCTCCTCGATTATCGGTTCCTTATCCCTCTTGTATAGCCAGCCCCTCATCCGGGCTAGCTCCCTGAGTATCTCGTCGGGATCCCTCGACTCTATGCCGTAGGCCTCGAGGAATGCGTAGGGGTTGTGTTGGAGGATGGTCTTCATAAGCTCTAGCGCCACCTGGATAATGTTCTTGATACTGTCCACGGGCGCTGACCTAATGATGGCCTCAACCCCGCCTGACTCGGGTGGGAGGATGCCTGGGGAGTCTATGAGGTATATACCGCCCCCTATCTTGTAGACCTGAGCGTGGGTTGTGTACCCCGGTGATCCGGGGTATGGGGAAGTCCTCGCTGAGTGCCTTCCCTTCAGTATATTAATGAGTGTTGACTTACCTACCTTCGGTACCCCGAAGACAGATACCGTTATCTGGCCCCTGCCAGCAACGTCCTTTATCACCCTCCTCAGCACCCTAGTCCCCATCCTTCGCTGCGCCGCTATGTACACCGCCCTCAGCCCCTGCTCCTCGAACCACTCCCTCCATGCCTCAGCAACCCTCCTCGGTATGAGGTCTGCCTTATTGATCACCACAAGAATCGGTACCCCGAGCTTCTCCGCCGCCCGCTCGAGCTTCCTGCTTCTGGTCGCTATCGGGTTCCTGGAGTCAACTAGCTCAAGCGCTACGTCGCTCACACCCAACAACTCCCTCACCAGTGACCAGCTAGCGAACCTCGTCGCCTAGCACCCCACCTACGTGGTGTTCGACCTTATTATTCGTGGACGCCGCGAAGACGTAATTAGGCTCTCGACCCCCTATAACACAGGTGCGTGAATTGGGCCGGGTTCACGTGAAGCTGTCTTCGTTCGATGACCTAGCCTACCTCGTCTTCACAGGCCTCACAGCCTACAAGGCGTCCGCCTCAATCATATGCGCTGAGAGCAGGTGCTTTGTGATAGCCACGACGGGAGAAAGGGAGTACGTCTACTCCTCACCCAAGCCGGAGAAGGTGTGCAGATTCGTCAGCATGGATGATAATGGCAAGATAATGTGCTCAGACACACCCTTCAAGGGAAGGCCCTACGTGCTCGTGATTAGCGCCGAGGGAGTGGAGGACGTAGAGGACATAAGCTCCATTCTTAAGTAAGGCGCCCTCAGTTGAAACCTCCGTCATCACTTTCCTCAGGAACCGGATTACTCATCACTAGCGATGACCGTGGATTTTTAGAGGGGAGTGGCGCCGGGGGCGGGATTTGAACCCGCGCGGGGGTTCCCCCACCGGCTCACCGCGCCGGGTGGGGTACCTGGCTTAGCAGGCCGGCGCCCTACCAGGCTAGGCGACCCCGGCTCCGTTTTCTGGTAGTGAGTGGGAGGATTTAAGGATTCATTAGCCTAGGAGAGAGTGCCTGATTATTTTGAGGCTCTCGTCCAGTGCCTCAAGCCTTATGGCCCTCGCCGGACAGAGGGGCTCGCACCCCCTGCAGTAAATGCATCCCTCCTCACGGATCACGAGCTTTCCGGAGACTATCTCGAATACGTCCCCTGGGCAGTACCTCACGCAGTCGCCACAGAGGGTGCAGTCATCCGTCACCCTAACCCTTACCCTTATCCTGCCCAACCCCGCCGACACCTCTCAGGGATGTCACATACGCTGCCTCCTTCATCCTTTCCTGGATTAGCGCCATTAGCTTGCTCTGGTCAACGCCCATGATGCCCTCATCAACTATCACATAGGGGACCCACTGCGGGTTCGTCATCGTGCCCCTCATCTTCCTCACCATTAGCTCCTTCAGGGGTATCCCTATCTCCAGGAGGGTTGGGTTGAGCCTCGTCTCAATGAACCCATCCACGAGATACTCGAGGTGGGCGGCGAGTTCCTCAAGTAGCTCGGTCGCTGTGTGGAGAACCGTGACTACCATTATGCCAAGGCCCTTAGCGAAGACCGCTCTGATAGTCTTAACGAACTCGAGAACCTGGGATATGTCCATAGAGAACATGAGCTCGTTGAGGGAGTCAACGACTATCAGGCCCTCACCCTGCATGGAGTACCTCTTAGCGGCTATGTCGTATAGACCGTATATTATCCCGTCCTTATCGGATGGGGTCACCCTCCTGACCACGTACTCGTCACCTATGTCAGCTGAGAGGTCGCCTAGCCTGAAGCTGAAGCCGTCGACTATTGAGAAGAGCCCCTTACCGAATAGGGTGTCGATGTCCCAACGGAAGGAGCGGAAGTGCTCCACGAGTGATTTGGGGTCGTCATCGAATGTCACATATATGACCTTCTCCCCGGACTCCATGAAGAACTTACTGAGGTGAGCGGCCAGCACGGTCTTCCCCGTGCCTGCAGGGCCCGCGAGAACTATCAAGGAGCGCCTGGGTATACCCCAGGGAAGGGCGACCTGTAGGGGCACTATGGACGGTCTCACAAGCCCAGACGGCATCACGCCTGCCCGATTAAGTTAGTCCTCAACCGTTATATGCGGTAGGAGCCCGTCTTTACTTGGTGCCAGCGATGCGCGTCATACCCGCTAAGGTGCCTGAGGGAGCGGATCCCCATGAGTTCCTGAGGGACTTCATAAGCAGGGAGGGCCTTGTCGGCGGGCTGATAGTCGGCATAGGGGGGTTCGAGAAGGCGACCATTGGAGTGTTCCGCGGAGACTCATACGACACCATGGATATTGAAGCCTTCCCCGGCCACGTCCTCGAGGTAGCCTCCCTAACCGGTAACTACGTGGTGACTAAGGACGGGGTGAGCACACATATACACGTGGTACTGGCTAGGAGCCACGGAGAAACGTACGCAGGGCACCTGGTTAGGGCTAGGGTAAGGCCATTCCTAGAGGTGTTCCTCCTCGAGTACGGCGACCTGACGAAGGTGTTCGATCACAGGGCTGGTCAGAAGTGAGGAGAGTTGCCCTATGCATAATTGGCGGCGGCCTCACAGGCCTCGCCGCCGCATATAGGGCTGCGAGCAAGTACGGGGTCTCGACACTGCTTCTTGAGGCTGGTGAACGGGTTGGGGGCCTGCTCCTGAGCGAGTTTGTTGAGGAGTACCTCTTCGACGTGGGGGGCTCCCACATCCTTTTCTCTAAAAGTGAGAAACGGCTGAGGAGCCTTCTGCGTCACTTGAGGAGGGTGGGTTGGTTTGTCCATAGGCGTGTGACGAGGATATACCTGAGAGGGGGCTTCGTTAAGTACCCCTTCGAGGTAGGGCTGGCTGACCTCCCCCCGGAGACTAGGGCGAGGGTGCTGAAGGGGATGATCGCAGCGGCAAGGGAGAGGGCCAAGCCAAGCAACTTCCTAGAGTGGATCTACGCGGTCTTCGGTGAAGGAATGGCTGAGGAATACCTGATCCCCTACAACAGGAAGCTGTGGAAGACCCCGCTCGAGGAGATAACGCTCGAGTGGGTTGGGGGCAGGGTACCTAATCCTCCCCTGGACGACATCATCAAGGCCGCTGTCGGAGAGACTGTGGAGGCTTACACTCATCAACTCGTGTTCATGTATCCCAAGAAAGGGGGCATAGAAGCACTGGCTAGGGGCGTTGCGGCTGATGCTGAGGAGTCTGGTGCTGAGATACTTACCTCGGCACCTGTTGAGAGAGTGGAGCACTTGGGCAACCGCTTAAGGGTCGAGTACGGAGGGGGCGAGATAGAGTGCGATAGGGTTGTTTACACGGCGCCCCTCACGGCCGCCCCGAAGATCATCGATGACTTATCTAGCGAGTCGAGGGCCCTCCTCTCTAGGCTGAAGAGTGTGCCCCTCGCGGTGGTGGGGATCGGTGCACGGGTTAGACCGCCCTTCATTCACTGGGTTTACTTCCCTGGGGAAGAGACGGTGTTCCATAGGCTCGCCGTGCTGAGCAGGTATAGCGCTTATAACGCGCCTAGGGGCGGGGCCTCATTCATTGCTGAGGTCAGCTTCCGCTCTGTTGATGAGCTTAGGGGGGTCAGCGACGACGCGATCGTTAGGAAAGTCGTTGAGGGTATGGAGTACGTCGGCCTTATCAAGGCTTCCGATGTTGAGGTAGCGTCAGTTTGGAGGTGGGAGCATGCGTACCCTGTCTACGACGTCGCTCGCTCAGAGGCGCTTAAGCGTGTCATTCCCGAACTGAAGGGGCTGGGGATAGTGCCGGCGGGGAGGTTCGGTGCCTGGGAGTACTTGAACATGGATGCCGTGTACTCAAGAGGTACTGAGGCCGCTGACGAAGCTCTCGTCCACGTAGACAGGCGAACCGCCGACGAAGGTCGCTAGGCTCCTTATTGAGGGTATGTCGTGAGGACTCATCTTCCTGGGGTTACCGCTCAGTACGGTTATGTCTGCCCTCGCCCCCTCCATCAGCACTGTTTCACCCATGCATGGGTCCCTCGAGTAGATTGCGAAGGCTTCATCAACGCTGAGCGCCTCCCCTGGGCTTAATGACCCTATGCCCGGCCTCAGGACGGCTGAGTAGATGCCAAGCAACGGGTTCTTTGGCTCGACGGGGTAGTCGCTGCTGCCGTACACTTTTGTTGCCGAGTAAAGGGATCTGAGGGCGTAGAGGTGCCTCGCCCTCTCCTTCCCGAGCTTCCTGTCGGCCCACCAGTCGCTTATTATGAAGTGAGGCTGGACAACGACATGGGGTCTGTACGAGGTTATCTCCTTAAGGACCTCAGGCGGTGTTAGGGAGGCGTGCTCTATCCTGACCCTCTGCGGGCTCACGCCGAGCGATTTAACTAGCTTAATCACATTATGTATGGCGGCATCACCTATCGCGTGTATCGCCAGCTGGCCCTCGCCACCCATTAGCTCGAGGGCGTTGACTATGTTGGAACGACTTATCAGCATCTCGCCGTTCTTGCCGGAGAGGAAGGGCTCTCTCAGGTAAGCGGTCTCTGCGCCTAGGGAGCCGTCAGCGTACATTTTGATCCCGCACACAACCGCTTTCCTGGCCCTGGACTTTACGGTTTCATACGCCCGCTGGTGGGGGTATAGCCCGATAACAAGCGGAACCTTGGTGAGAGCTTCTTCGAGTACGGGCACGTGACGCTCCTCCACAGACACTATGTTGAGGTGGGTGACTCCGTAGGACGCGTACTCCCTTAGGTATCTGATCGTGTAGTTTATCAGAAAGTTCATAGGCGGCGGGGGTAACCTACCAATGACCTCCCACAGGAGCTCCTCCACGATCACGCCAGTCGGGCGACCGTCCTCCCTTATGATGTATTGCGGGTACTTCCTCTCCAGACCCCACTCCCTTATTCTCTCGAGCATCACCGTGTTAACCACGGCGAGGTGACCGCAAACTCTGACGGCTATGACGGGGTGCTCGGTGCTCACCCTGTCCATGTCCTCTATCGTGGGCATAGCCCGTGAGGGGAAGATCTCGTGATCCCAGCCCCTCCCAACAACGTACGGGTACCCAAGCCTCCTCACTCTCTCCATATGCCTCCTCATAACGGCAACCAATTCCCCCACATCCCTCACGAACCTCAGATCAGCGCTCACGGCCGAGGAGAACGCCAGATGTGTATGAGAGTCGTGGAGTCCAGGAATGAGATATCCCCCGTCGACAGACACTCGCCTAACCCCACCGAGGTCGTGCCATAGACTTGACTCATAGCCTATCCTCGCTATCTTTGGCGGGTCTATTATGATTGTATCGCCTTCGATGCAACAGATCTCTACACCGGTGATTGCGAGCAAGAACGGGCCCCAACACCCGATCATATGATGAGGTAGTTAAAGGATTTAGTACCTCACAACCCTTAATAGATTAACCATACTTCCTTGGAGGGGTCGTTGATGAACCTGCGAGGTATTGCGGCGGCCGTAGCCGTCATTGTGTTAGTAGCAGCGATCTATAGCCCGAGCATCGGATTAGCTCAGGAGGAACTCAAGACTGTAACGCTCAGAGCGATAACCGATCCCGTGGGTGACGACTATGGCCCAGGGACTTATAAGTACCCCACCAACGAGGCCTTCACTAACGGATCGCTCGACCTGACGAAGTTCGAACTACTGAGGTACGAGGAGGGCAACGTCACTAAGTACATCGGCTTCAGGTTTACGTTCTCGTCTCTTGGCGAGAACTACCTCAACACCACCTACGGCTGGTCAGTGCAGGCAATCCAGGTCTACGTCACAGCAGTCTCCGGCGGCGTGGGGAGAATGGATACCTTCGGCCTGAACGCTGTGATCAGGCCAGTTGACGCCTGGCAGTTCGCCGTGATAGTTGAGCCATACAACGCCACGAACACCACCTCTTTAAACCCCTTGAGAGGCCCGGTCCCACCGTCACTGATATTCGAGAACGGCACCATAGTGACAGTCAATATCACGACAGTAGTTAACGCCACCGCCAACTACATAGAGGTTAGGATACCTGCCAAGTATCTCAAGAACTACCTCAGCTACGTGGCGGCATGGCGATTCATAGTCACTGTTTCAGGGTTCGACCCCAACAGCCCCGGGGGAATCATGCCAGTAAGGGCCTCAACCGGTGAGACAGTCATCGGCGGTGCACCGGCAGATGCACTCAACGCTTTCGTAGCACCGAAGATTATGGACCTCCTTAACCCCGAGAACGGTACGCAGGAGCAGATGCTGGGGAGCTATTTCCCAAACACTGGGGAGCCAGCAGTGCTCGCTGCGTACCCCGCGGCCACGGGGATGAATTATCCGAAGCCACCTGAGACGGTAACCGTAACGACGACCGCGACCTACATATCGACCACCACCAAGACCATAACCACTTCGAAGGTGCAGGCTGTCGAGTACTTCGGACCGTCGACATATGCCCTTGCCGCCCTCCTGATAATTCTGCTGGGCGCGCTTGCCTACGTGCTGAGGAAGGGGAGGTAATCAGTTTTTACAGTCATAAAAGAATGAGTTATTAGGGCTGGGCTTGAAGCTCTTGTTTTACTTACTGGACACGAGCTATGAGGTACGTGATAATAGGCCAGTCATCCTTATATGGGGCCTCACAGACAGCGGCGACCCTGTGCTCATACTCGACGACACCTTCCGCCCATACTTCTACGTGTTGCCTGAGGACAAGGTCGACCTAACGACGCTGGCTACGAGGGTGAAGACCCTAAGCAGGCCACCATCACCGATAACGAAGGTGGAGATGGTTGAGAGAAGGTACTACGGAAAACCTGTGAAGGTTCTGAGGGTTGAGACAGTGATACCTGAGTTCGTTAGGGAGTACCGAGAGAAGATTAGGAAGATCGAGGGTGTCCGAGACGTTCTCGAAGCGGACATCAGGTTCGCGATGAGGTACATAATAGACAGGTCTGCCATACCGTGCACATGGTACGAAGCAGAGGTCGAGGAGGTGGAGGAAGAGAGGAGGTATAGGGCACGCGTCTACAGGCTCCTCTCGGGCCTGAAGCAGGCTAAGCGTGACCTACCGCCCGATCTGAAGGTGGTGGCCTTTGATATCGAGGTCTATAACCCCGCCGGTTCTCCGAGACCGAAGCACGACCCCGTCATAATAATCGCTGCCTATGACGGCAGGGAGGTGAAGCAGTTCCTCGCAGAGGAATCAGGGAAAGGCATAAGGGATGCCGGGGCTATCAGGTCCTTCGTTTCTTATGTGAAAGAGCTTGATCCCGACATTATCGTAGGGTACAACAGCAACGGATTTGACTGGCCATACCTACTCGAGAGGGCGAAGATCAATAACGTGCGCCTCGATGTTGGCAGGGTCAAGGGAGCCGAGCCCAGGTCGTCAGCATACGGCCACATATCTGTACCGGGCAGGCTGAACGTCGACCTCTACGACTTCGCCCAGGAAATCGGTGAGGTGAAGATCAAGTCACTGGAGGAGGTGGCGGACTACCTGGGTGTCATGAAGAAGGACGAAAGGGTGCTGATACCGTGGTACAGACTATACGAGTACTGGGATAACGAGGAGAAGAGAAGGACCTTACTCAGGTACTCCAGGGACGACGTGATCGCCACTTACGGCCTCTCAGAGAAGTTCCTCCCCTTCGCCATACAGCTCTCTGCTCTAACAGGTCTGCCACTAGATCAGGTAGGCGCTGCATCGGTTGGGTACAGGCTCGAGTGGTACCTGATGAGGGAGGCATTCAGGTTCGGCGAACTAGTTCCGAACAGAGCAGAGAGGAGAGCAGAGAGCTATAAGGGAGCCATAGTGCTCGAGCCCAAGAAGGGTGTCCACGAGAACATAGCTGTTCTTGACTTCAGCTCCATGTACCCAAACCTGATGATAAAGTACAACATAGGCCCGGACACCTTCGTTGAGGGAGAGTGCGAGGAGGACGAGTGCTACGTGATCCCAGAGGTGGGATACAAGTTCAGGAAGGAGCCTCCGGGCTTCTTCAAAAACGTCCTCACCACGCTACTGAGGCTGAGGAAGCAGGTTAAGTCGGAGATGAAGAAGTACCCGCCTGACTCCCCTATGTATAGGCTACTGAACGAGAGGCAGAAAGCCCTGAAGGTGCTGGCGAACGCTACCTATGGGTACATGGGGTGGTCCGGCGCTAGGTGGTACTTCAGGCAGGGCGCTGAGGCGGTCACCGCCCTCGGTAGGGCAACCATAAGGATGGCGATAGAGATAGCGAAGTCACTGGGGCTTGAGGTCATATACGGTGACACGGACTCCCTCTTCGTGAAGTATGATAAGGATAGGGTGGAGGAGTTCATTAGGCGGGTCGGGGAGGAGCTCGAGCTGGAGATCAAGATCGATAAGGTCTACAGGAGGGTGTTCTTTACGGAGGCGAAGAAAAGGTACGTGGGCTTACTCGAGGACGGCCGGGTAGATATCGTGGGCTTTGAGGCGGTCAGGGGTGACTGGACGGAGATCGCTAAGGAGGTGCAGGAGGAGGTCGCTAAGATAGTGCTCAGTAAGGGAGAGGTCAGTGAGGCAATAAATTACGTGAGGAAGGTCATAGCTGACCTACGGGCGGGCAAGATCGACATAACGAAGTTAGTGATCTGGAAGACCTTGACGAGGCCAATAAGCCAGTACACCGCTGAGCCTCCCCACGTGGCGGCTGCTAAGAGGCTCATAAAGGCTGGGTATAAGGTAGAGGTTGGCGACAAGATAGGTTACGTAGTGGTCAAGGGTGCCGGGAGGATATCTGACAGGGCGGTCCCCTACATCATGGCCGACCCGAAGGACGTTGACGTTGAGTACTACGTAAAGCACCAGATAATCCCCGCTGCCCTAAGGATACTGAGGTACTTCGGGGTTAGCGAAAAGGCGCTTGAGGGCGTGGGTAAGGCAAGAAAAACTCTGCTGGACTTCTTCGGGAAGAGGTAGGTACCTAGTGTAGGATGTCGTCGAACGTAACTATGATGACGTCCGGGGGCCTCTTGCTTATCACACCGACCCTCGCACCTATTATCAGCTTGACGCCGTTCACTGACGCGGCGTCGACGACTCTCTGCGTTATTATCCCGTCCATCACCACGGCGTAGGGCCTCACCTGCCCTGATGCGAGCACGTTGACGAGATCCCTGACCGGTAACTTCTTGATTTCCCTCCATTCTTCGTCGTAGAGAACGGCCTCAAGCGTGCCCCTTAGCGCCTTGATGGTGTCTATGACGTGCTGGGGTACCTGAATTGTTTCCTCGGCTAGCTCCTCGGGCGCTGGCGCCGGCCTTGGCTTCGGCGGTCTTACCTCAGGCTTCTTCTCTATCGCCTGGAGATAGACATCAACAGGGACTGCGTTCTTCAGCGCCTTCATTATCTCTTTACCTGTTAATTCCTCGACCTCTCTGCCGGGCGGTGCCCTGGCCACGAGGTCGACCTTTGCTGACGATAGTAAGTGCCTGAGTATTAGGTCGCCAGCGTGGTCGCCGTCAACGAACGCTATCACTTTCTTCTTCCTCTTACTCAGCTCCACCACGGTCCTCGGTATCTCGCCCTTAGCCCCGCCGATCGCTATGGCGTTCTTGTAGCCGTAGCGGAGGAGGTTGAGGACGTCGGCCCTACCCTCCACGATTATTAGGGTGTCTGAGTGCTCCACCTCCGGCCCGGCTGGGAGTCTCTCTGGGCCGTAGGTTATTATCTCCTCCTTCTTTACTGCCTCCTCTATTTGCCTGATTACCTCCTTGATGTCTATGCCCTTCTCCTCGCCCCACTTCTTCAGTATCTCCCTGGCCCTCTCTATGATCTTCTTGATCTTCTCTCTCCTCACGTCGACGATGTCGATCAGGGTTATCCTGGCATTGTATGGGCCTACCTTGTCGACGGACTCAAGCATCGCCGCTATTAGGGCGGTCTCTGCCCTGTCGAGGTTTGACGGGAGAAGTATCTCTCCCACGGTCTTGTTTCCTTGGTGCCTTATGTCGACTATTATTCTCCCTATCCTGCCCTTTTCCTGCAGGTCCCTTAGCTCGAAGTCGGGTGCGAAGAGACCCTCTGTCTGGCCGAATATTGCGCCGACTATGTCCGGCTTATCTACCCTTCCGTCCACCTCTATCCTTGCCCTTATGAGGTACTTCATGAGTATCACCTCGTGACATGATGATGAGCATGAGCATCATCCAGTTTAGTTACTGCAGAGCAAACTTAAGTGAGCACTAATAAGGTGTTGGCTCAGTTAAGGGATTTAGGCCTTACCGGGAGAGAGGTTGGGGGTTGGGGATGAGCTGGAGGACTAGGTACCTAGCTAATAGACTCTCCCAGAAGTATGGGGAGCTCGGGAGGGTGGCCTCGAAGTACGTCCTCGCCGGGCACTCGGTGCAGCTGAAGGGAGACCACATCGTTGTGAAGGGAAAGGGCTTTAACGCCGTTATCACGCTGGCCAAGAGCAGGAAGGAGATACGTGATGGTGCAAGGAAGGCCAAGGACATAGCCAGCAAGCTGGGCCCGGGTTACAGGCCCGTACTCGTTATCTACGGCTCCTACAGGGTCCCAAGGAACGTGCTCGAGGAGGTTAGGGGGGAGGGCGTGCTCGTGAAGAGGTTCAAGCCTTGAATGACTACGAGAGAACCCACGCCGTCAAGGTGTGTAGGGAGAGGTGTGCTGAGGCTGGGTACTGGGGGGAAGGGTTCGAGGAGTGTGTGAAGGCGTGCATTAAGGAGCTGAGGTCGAATAGTTAACGCTGTTAATGTTTTTAGGGAGTTAAAGCATTCATTAGGTAGTGAAGCGCATCATGAAGAGGCCCCACTGTGAAGTAATGATCAAGACAACAATCCCCTTAATTAGGGCTTGCCTTGCGCACATACTCATCAAGGAGTGCGGGATATCGATATACCATGCCTCAAAGATGCTGGGCGTGACGCCGGCAGCTGTCTCAAACTACCTCTCTAACAAGCGCTCAAGGGTTGACGCAGTAATGAGGGCGTTAAAGGACGACACCCTTGGGAAGGAGATGAGGAAGTGGGCGAGCGAGATAATAAAGGGCAACGTAGAGGCTGGGGACGTTATCTGCATCCTCTGCAGAAAATACGGGGATGTTTTCCGGAAGATAGCCGAGGACAGCCTAAGCAACAACATAATAGTTGAGAGCGGCAGCACCTAAGGCCGCTATCGATGCTAGGAGAGAGTGCTTGCCGAGCAGCGCAACGCCCTGCTCGATTCTGAGCCTGCCGAGCGATGCCGATAGAGTGGTCGCCGCCAGCACAACGAGAACGAACTTAACGCCTATCAGCACCCACCCGAGGGGGTCGGCGTAACTGAATGGGTACGGCCCCCTCAGCACCAGCAGGGTCAGCAACAGCGCTAGGAACGCTGCCTCCATGTCGTGGAGGATGCGGAACATACCCAGCAGCGGGCCGCCCACGTCAGCGACGACGCCGCCGGCGACCTCCGTCTCCGCCTCCGGTATATCGAAGGGTTTCAGGAGTGACTTAGCCATCATCACCAGGAATAGCGAGACACCGCCGAGGACCAGGGCCGGGGACTGCTGCAGCCCTACCTGAGCCGTCATCGCCTCAGATACCGATGCTGTCCCCATACCCGTGAGGGCTGCCGATATAGCGTATATCGATATCGCCGCCGCAGGCTCAACCACGCACACTATAGACAACATCCTCGATGACCCAACGACACCGAACGGGCTCGGGGACGAGAAACCTATGGCGAGGAAACCTAGAGTGGAGTAGAACAGCACGTACACCAGGACAAGGGAGTCCAGAGGCGTGCTCAGGCGGATCGGCGATATGGGCATCAGGAGGGTCGATGCTGAGAGCGCCATCACACCGGTCGATACCAGAAACAGCGTCACACGCCAGGAGAACCCCCTAGATATTACCAACTCCTTCGCCCACAGAAGCTTGAGTATGTCGGCGATTGGCTGCAGTAGACCCATTGGCCCAACATAGGTTGGCCCCATCCTGTTCTGAGCCCTGGCAGCAACCTTTCTCTCGATCCACTCAGTGAATGTGCCGAGGAGTGACAGGAAAACGAATCCGGGGAACACCGCCACAGCGAATAGGTAGAGGAGCAGCTCTACCCAGTTCATGGCCATACCCACCCCCTCACGACAGATACTATCAGGAGGATCGCTGCCCACGCGATCATTAGCGACCACCAATCATCGATTACACCGGTGTGGATCTTTGTGCGCACGAAGCTTACCCAAGAACTGAGTGTCTTCTCAAGACCCCACTGCACCTCGGTCGCGGACGGGGAGATCGAGTCTGAGAAATCGGCCTCAGACTCACCACAGAGATAGGGCTCCGTCTCCCTGACACCTCTCTTCGTCACAGCAACGATCACTGCGAGAATCAGCCCGCCCACGAGGGCCGTGACCGAGAATATCAGCCCGAGTGTCCCGGGATCCACCATCACGCACCACCTCCGAAGTAAGATGTTAGGGCCCGAACAGCAGCACTGATGTACCCTAGCCTGTCGAGCACGGACGCGCCCGAGGTGATGAAGTACTGATTAATCAGCGGATAGAGCACGCCAAGAACAATAATCCCGATGATCAGTGCGATCATCGCTGCGTTGGCTGGCGCCGTAACCCTCTCCGGGGCCTCGGTCTTGGGGAGGCGGAAGAACATTGTGTGAACCAGTTTCATGTAAGCCATTAGAGCGAGCGCTGACGACACCAGTATAACCGCGACCATCCATACTTGGCCAGCGTCGACAAACGCTTTGTAGAGGGCTAGCTTGCTGAAGAAGCCGCCGAAGGGTGGCAGACCAATTAGGGACATCGCCGCCATCAGCGCCCCCGCCGAGGCTACAGGTGCGTATTTCTGAGCACCAGATAAGTCGCTCAAGTATCTTGAGCCCATCACCTTCACGAGGGCGCCTGCTGAGAGGAAGAGCAGTGCCTTACCAACCGCGTGTGTTGTTATGTGATATGTCGCCGCGTACATCCCCTCAGGTGTTCCGAGGGCTATCGCCGAGGCTATTAGCCCTGTATGCATTACTGTCGAGTACGCTATCAGCCTCTTGATGTCGTACTGAGTTATCATGGCGGTCGAGGCTATGATCGCTGAGACCCCGCCCAGAATGAGGAGTGAATATGAGAGCGCCTGAACGGTTGTGTCTATACCCGAATATCCTCCAAAGATCGTGTGGATGAACCTAGCTATGGCATAAAGGCCCACGTTCACGAACAGACCCGACAGAGCAGCGGAGACAGGTGAAGGGGCAGCTGGGTGAGCGTCGGGTAGCCAGAAGTGTGTCGGAAACACCGCCGACTTCACCATGAATACCCAGAGGGATAGCGCAAGCGCTATCGAGGCCCCCAGGCTAATCAGTCCAGGGTTCTGCGGCACAAACCTACCTATCGGTAGGCCAGCGCTGGTCGAGACTCGGAGTGCTATGTCGGCCATGTTAAGTGTGCCAAAGGAACCGTAGATAAAGAGTAGGGCAAGGAAGTAGATCGTTGTAGCTGTAGCACCTATTAGCGAGTACTTGAGCGCCGCCTCCACCGCCTCCTTCGTCCTCCTGTGGTAGGCGACGAGACCGTAGGCTGAGACAGACATCACCTCAAGCATCACGAAGAGGTTGAACACGTCGCCCGTGTAGAGGCTGCCGAGCATGCCCGCCTCCAGGCCCAGGAGCATTGTGTAGTACCACGCAACCCCCTCGTGGTCTCCAAGGTACCACCTACTGTACACCGTTACGGCCAGCATCACCGTACCCGTCACGGCGCCGAGGAGTGCCGAGAACTGGTCGACCTCGTATATTATGCCGACTGGCGGGAACCAGCCGCCGAAGAAGTAGACTAGCGTGCCGTTATCGACCACGTACTTGTACGTCAGCACAGTCGAGAGCGCAGCGAATGCCGCTATCGTGGAGGCGTAGTAGTGATATAGCTTGGCACACTTAGTCGCCAGCGTCATTATGGGTATGAGGAACGCCGCCGCCATCAGTGCCGGGACCGTGGCACCAAGTAACTGCTCATACCACACAATCACGCCTGCTCACCCCCCTCAAAGATGTGTTTGATGAATCTCTCGAATGGCTTCGCTATTTTCTCCCGAATCTCCTCCTCGTCCTCGGCCCCCACCCACAGCCAGTGAACGTAGAGTACCTGCTTCTCCGGGTCTATGTCGACGGTCGCCGTCCCCGGTGTGTTGGTGATTGAGTTGGCGAGTGTGACCATACCGTACTCTGTCTTGAGCGGGGTCCTCACAGCCACAACTCCGGGCCTTATTCTGCCCGAGAGCACCTTAGGGGCAAAGGATAGGTGTGACTTCAGCTCGGCAACCGTCAGGTAGTAGAAGGCGTACGCTATCAGCCACCCTAGCCTACGTATGTCAAGGGATTTCCTGGTATCGGTCACTAGGAAGTCGGAGACGAGGACGCCCGTGACGGCTGCTATGGCCGCACCCGTTATTAGGTCGTATCCCGACACTGAGCCACTGAAGACTATGTACGCTATGAACGTCAAGATCGCCGGGCCGAGTGCCTTAGCCGGGTTCACCCCCCATCACCCCCTCAGCTTCTTTATCAGCCTGGTGTCAAGGGTGCCGTAGAGGCGGTAGGTCTGGAGGGCGATGTATATTATGAGCAGGTTAACAGCCATACCTATCACTATGGCTGTGAGCACCAGCGCTTGGGGGAGGGGGTCGACGGCGCTCCCAACAAACTCGTTGGGAGGCTGCCCAGTGTAGACCGGAGGGATCCCGCCAGGGTACCTGTACCCTAGGAGTATTGCCAGTGCGTTCACGGTGTCGCCGAGTATGGTCAGTGATATTATCTTCTTTGTGGCGTGGGGCTTTGCTATCACTCCGTACAGCCCCACTCCGGCTGTGCCGAATAGTGCCAGGACTATGAACGTTTTGATGAATACCTCAATATCTATCACATTCCTCACCTCCCCTGATCATGCATGACCTGACTGTGTCCTCATCTATTGAGATAAGCAGGAACAGTATCGTGAAGCCGAAGGACACGGCCAGGAACTCGAAGAGATTAAGGAACCATATGGAGCCGGAGATCAGGGCACCTCCCAGGTAGGCTGGGTAGCTGAACACCTCCGCACCAGGCTTCCACTGGTTCTGCATTACCCAGGCCCACTCACCGCTCAGGACGCTCCAGATGACCGGGATGAGCACGACTAGCGCTATTCCTATGAGGCCAACGGACCTAAGGAATAGGGCCTTCAGCTTCGTCACGCCCCTCTCCAACAGGTACCTCCTAGAGAACACGACGATGACTATCACGGGCGCCACTGCCAGGGCGGCACCTGCCTGGAAACCGCCTCCGGGGGTTAGGTGGCCGTGGAGGGCTATGGACGCCGCCACTGCTATGTTTATTGGTATGAGGAACTTCGTGACTGCCCTAACTATTGGTGAGAGACCCGATGCTGGTCTCCTCAGCACGGGCTCCTCTATGCCCCTATAGATCGCTACCGCACCTATTATGGCGAGGAAGAACACCGCGGTCTCGAAGTAAGTGTCGAGGCCTCTGTAATCCCACACTATCGAGGTCACTACCTCAGGTGAGTATGAGGAGAGACCCCTATAGCTGGGGCCGAGCACTAGCTCAGCGATCTGCGGCGGCGCCGTCGAGAGGTAGAATGTGCCGAGCGCCCTTATCCCGTCGAAAAACGGGCCCATGCCGCCGGCGGCCGCCCCTAGAGAGAGTACGGCAACTATGGCTAGGAGCGCGACCGCCGAGGCCACTTTCCTCACACCGCTCACGGGTTCTCCACCTCCTCTGTCTTTCTTATTAGGAAGAGGAGTGCAGCTGGGTATATCCCGACGGTGACGGGGACGTACACCAGGACTATGTCGGGCGCGCCGAGCAGGTAGAACAAGAAGGCGAAGGCAGCCGACTGAACCGCTGAGTAGACGACTGCCCTTATGAGCTTCCGTTCCTCCACGGCTAGATAGGCGAAGACGAACGCTATGGACACGAAGATCAGCATTAGTGCTAGCTCGGGAGTTATCATTCTGTCTCACCCCCCTCCTGTTGATCGATCACGAGTATGTCCTTCCTGTAGAGTCCCTTCTTGCGGGCAGCTCTCGCGAGTGCGTGAGACCCTGCGGGGGCGAGCAGGAGTACCAGAAACGCTGTGAGCGCTGCCGAACCGGCCGCTATGTACCTATACTCACCCATGATGTCCGTGCCGAGGAGTATCAAGGATATGCCTATCAAGGGGTAGAACGCCCCACCTATCACCCCTATGGTCGCTGCGTGGAGCCTGCTGAGGAAGTCCGGGAGCCTGTTCATGCCTATCGCGGCTATGAGGTCCCACACGGCCCCGCCCACGAATAATGCGAGGCCTGCCCACGCCGCTATGGCCGTGATGTCCTCAATCACCCATCTCACCCCTCTCGATGTACTTGGATACGTATACGTCGAGGGCGTAGCCCCACAGGGCAAAGATAATGGCGGTGGGTGCCAGTATGTGGAGCCTGAAGTACGCGGCGAGCGCCATGACGAAGACCGTGACGTCGAAGAAGAACGCGTCCACTGCAAGAACTCTGTCAAGTATTGTTGGGCCCTTAACCACCCGGACTAGGTAGAGACTGTAAGCAACTATGAATATGGGGAACGCGAAGAGTATGACCTGGGTGACCAGGTCCACGGATGGGGGCTCGATCATCCTTTATCACCCTTCCTTATGGTTTTGAGGCTTAGGGCCTGTGAGTTATGGGTGACGTAATCCGCCATGTCGAACTTGTTGCTTGTGATGTAAGCTTTTACCGGGCACACGAACACGCACTGATAGCAGAATACACACTTTCCGTAGTCGACCACCGGGTATATACCCCTCGGATTCTTCGGGTTCGTGTAGTCAGGTGGGAGCTTCACCATCTTTATGGCGTTGGCCGGGCAGTCAACCATGCAAAGGGAGCACCCTATGCACTTGTTTAGGTCGGGGTAGTGGAGGCCCCTGTACTCACTGCTTACTGCCGCGGGCTCTCTTGGGTACTGTATGGTTGCTGGCCTGGAGAAAATGTTTGATATGACCTCCCTCAATAGCTTGAGCTTAGGCGACACGTATCTCACCCCTGGACAGGGCCATGAAGGGCACCCACTTCCTCAGACCCTTCTTCTCGTCCACCACGAGCACACGCTCGGTACAGGAAATGCATGGGTCGAATGATGTGAGTATTACGGGTACGTCGGCCAGCCTCTCACCTATGTAGGCGAAGCCTGAGTTGACGATATTGTTGAATGACGGGGTCCTCACCTTTATCCTATACGGCTTCGGCCCGCCCGTGCTCACTATGTGGTATATCAGCTCCCCCCTCGGCGCCTCCACCCTAGAGAATACCTCCCCCTTACCGGCCGCCCTCTTGATTGCTTTGGGCACGGGGTTACCCTTAGGCATGTTCTTTATCGCAGCACGTATCAACCTCACCGACTCCAGTGCTTCATCCCATCTAAGCAGCATCCTGGCAAGCGAGTCTCCTTCGTGTCTTACGACGATGTTTGGTTTGAGTTCGTCGTAGGCGGAGTATGGGTCATCAACTCTCACATCTGACGGCACGCCCGAGGCCCTGAGTACTGGGCCGACCAGCGAGTGCTTTAGTGCTTCCTGCTTGGAGATCTTGCCCACGTCTTCAAGCCTCTTTCTTATTGTGTAGTCCTCCTCGAACACCTTCTTGTAATGCTTTAGCCTGGCCTCTATGTAGTCAAGTACCCTCAGAACTTTCTCGGCTGTCTCGGGCTTAAGGTCTCTCTTGACGCCCCCGATTATGTGGATGTCTGCGTGCACTCTCTGCCCGGTGATGATCTCCTTTAGATGCATTACCCTCTCTCTGTCCCTCATTATGAGCATGAAGAGTGTGTCGAAACCTATGGCCTCAGCCATCACGGCGTTTATGAGCATGTGTGAGTGTATCCTTTCTAGCTCCATAACTATGGTGCGTATGTACTTGGCCCTCGGCGGGGGCTCGACGCCCATGAGCTTCTCAACACCCTGGGTGTATGTCTGCGCGTGGACAGCGTTGCATATACCGCATATCCTGCTGAATATGTATATGTCCCTCACCCAGGAGTTCTTTTCACCCAGCTTCTCAACGCCTCTATGATTATAGCCGGTGACGATGTCCACACCCTCAACTACTTCACCGTCGAGCTTAACCCTCAGCATTATGGGTTCGTGGAGGGCTGGGTGCTGGGGACCGACCGGTACCTCAACATACTTGGCCATCGCTTACACCCCCTTGGCGTCCTTTCTTAGTGGGTAGATCCCTGCCTCAACGATTTCTGGCGGTAGCAGGAACCCCCTCCTCAGCGACTTGTTGCCCTTAAATACAACGCCGAAAAGGTCGTGTGCCTCTAGTTCAGCGTTATTCGCACCGGGCAGTATGTCAGTTATTGTATCGATCTCCGGCTTGTCTCTAGGAACCTCCACCTTTATTATTATTCCTTTCTTCTCGGTAACGCTCCAAAAGAAGTAATTAAGTTCTATCACGCCCCGCTCCGGGTAGTCCACAGCCGACATGGTCGATAGGTAGATCATCTCGTCAGCAGAGACGAGATCCTTAACAGCGTCCCTTAGCTTGTCTTTTTCAACTCTAATAACTAATCTATGGGGTCCTACCTCCTCTGCCCCCCACCTGCTGAGGAAAGAGGGAAGCTCAGTCACCCTCCCCACCCCCCTCTAACTTCTTGGTTGCCTTGAGTATCCCATCAATAATTGCTTCTGGCCTAGGGGGGCATCCGGGGACGTACACATCTACGGGGATGACCTTATCAGCACCGGAAACAAGCGGGTACGAGCCCGCGAATACTCCCCCGCTTATCGCGCATGCACCGACAGCCACCACGGCTTTCGGGGAAGGCATCTGATCGTATAGCCTCTTGAGCCTCTCCCCAGCCTTCTTCGTCACGGCACCGGTAACGATCAGTATGTCGCCGTGCCTCGGGTTAGGGGCGAGCTTAACACCCATCCTCTCTGGGTCAAAGAGGGGCGTGATCGCGGCTAGCACTTCGATATCGCAACCGTTACAGGCTCCTGTGTTAAAGTGGACGAGCCAGGGTGAGTACCTGATCAGCTTGTTGCGCACGTCCATACCCATGAGAGTATAATCACACAGTTAAAAAGTATATGTAATTATGTACGTTGATATTACATGCATAAGTAATTCAATTGAGTGATTAATGAATTACCCTATTTACTTATACATTCGTTTGCGCAGATACTCAATGAACGACCTAACGATCCTCATCAAATTCTCGGCGACCTCCCTTGAGAGACCTATCTCATAGCTGAGGCACCGAGGAACTATCCCGAGAATGCTCACCTTTTCGAGGGAGCACACCCTCATTATCACGGGGAGGTTCATGGAGTGGGTAGAGATGAGCAGGGGCTGTTTCTCAGCACTACTGACCTCGGCCAGGATAACTGTGCCTGGTGGGTAACGCCCCGGTACCTCAACAGCGTCCACTATGAGCACGTCACCGTGCCTCCTCATCACGTCAGTGTACAGCTCGGGGGCGTTGCCAGCGTCTACTATATTCACATTGAAACCTAGGGTCTCGGCAACAGCCCTCACTATTCTTGCGAGGTATGGGCCGAAACCGTCGTCGCATCTGAGCTCGGAGCCCACGCCAACAATGAGGCGGCCGGATATGACGTACTCTGCGAGTATCTTGCCAGCTTCCTGCGGACTCAGTCTTCGTACAGCCACGCCGCGATCACCTGC
>JALSOP010000146.1 GCA_026986435.1 Desulfurococcales archaeon
CGAGGTTCTGACTGCGGTGTCAACCAGGCCCTCCCTGCCTCCGGCGGCGTGGAAGAATGTCTCGATTGGTGAGAGCCCCTTGTAGAAGGAGCTCTTGACGAAGCCCCTAGCCTCCGGCCCTATGTCACCCGGCTTGAAGTGCGGGAGGGTCCTGTCCCTGTAGCCTCTGTGGATTCTCTTACCTCTGATCGACTGCTGCCCTAGGGAGACGCTCATCTGGGTTATGTTGAGTGTGCTGCCCCTTGCGCCGGTGGTGGCCATTATGAAGACGTTGTTGAATGGGTCGAGGTACCTGAGGACCCTCCTGCCGGCCTCGTCTCTGGCGTTCGAGAGTTCCTCGAGGATCCTTATCTCGAGCGACTCCTCGTAGGTCCTGCCCGGCACGGGCTCGAGCTTGCCCTCCTCATAGAGCTTGATGAGTTCCTTAACCCTGTCCTCCATCTTCTCGAAAACATCCTCGATCTCCTTGAAGGCCTCCTCGGGGACTGCGATGTCTGAGAGGGCCATTGTGAAGCCTCTCATCTCGATGAATCTGAGGAACATCTTGAATGCCTTGTCCATGAACTCTCTGCCCACATCGCTACCATACTCACGGGTGAGGAAGTGTATTATCGTCTTGGCTTCCTCAGCACCCAGCGTGTTCTTGTCCAGGACGCCGAGCAATAGTTTTCCTTTCTTGATTACTACGTAGCTGTCCCACCAGCACTCCGGTGTCTCGCACTTGAGGTTACCTGAAGAGACCCTCGCCTCCTTCCTCATATTGAAGTCCTCCGGGAGGAGGAGGCTCACTATCTGCTTGCCTGTCCAGACCTTTTTCGGGGAGAGCACCGCCGGCTCCGGTATGTCGCCTATGTACCCTATCGTCGCGAGGAGATCGCTCACCTGGTCCTTGGTTAGGGTAGTCGCCTTCGATGTGAGGAGGTAGGCGCCGCTGATGTAGTCCTGGATGCCGCCGATGATCGGTGCTCCGTACCTCGGGCTCAGTATGTGTTCCTGCACGAGCATAAGTATCCTTGCCTCTGCCCTCGCCTCAACGGTCTGCGGGACGTGGAGGTTCATCTCGTCGCCGTCGAAGTCAGCGTTGTATGGTGGGCAGACGGCTAGGTGGAGGCGGAACGTCCTACCGGGTAGCACCCTCACCTTGTGAGCCATTATTGACATCCTATGTAGTGAGGGCTGCCTGTTGAACAGGACTATGTCACCGTCAATGAGATGCCTCTCGACGATGTACCCGGGCTTCAAGGCCTCAGCTATCTTTCTCAGGTCTGTGGTGTACCTAAGGTCTATCCTCCTGCCCATGGTATCTATGACATAGTTGGCTCCGGGGTACCTCTTCGGCCCGTTGAGGACGTACTTCCTCATCTCGTCAATGTTCCACGGGGTGACCCTCTCTGGCACCGTCAAGGTCATCGCTATCTCTACCGGGACGCCTACCTCGTTGATGCTTATGTTAGGGTCAGGACTGATGACCGTCCTGGCCGAGAAGTCAACCCTCTTGCCCGAGAGGTTGCCCCTGAACCTGCCCTCCTTGCCCTTAAGGCGCTGGGCAAGGGTCCTTAGAGGCATCCCCGACTTCCTCTTAGCTGGCGGGGCGCCTGGGAGTTCGTTGTCAAAGTACGTCGCGACATGGTACTGAAGGAGCCGCCATAGGTCATGAATTATTGCCTCCGGGGATCCTGACTGTATCGCGTCCTTGAGCCTCTCATTAGCCCTTATCACGTCAGCCAGCTTATGGGTAAGGTCGTCCTCGGCCCTTAAACCGCTCTCGAGCACCACGGTCGGCCTCACGTTTATCGGTGGCACGGGAAGCACCGTGAGCACCATCCACTCAGGCCTTGCGACCTCCGGATCATAACCCATCGCCATGACGTCTCTGTTCGGTATCCTCGCTAGCCTGTCTCTAACAACGGTCGGCGGGAGCTCTCCTGCCGGCCCCTCCTCAATGAAGGTGTACGGTTTCTCCAGCCTGATCTTGTACTGCCTCGCGCCGCAGTGCGGGCAGATGTCCTGGTTCATCGCCTTCTTTTTGACGTAGTCATACATCGACTTAGCGAGCTGGGGCCAGTACTTCCTCAGCTTCTGCCCAAGCCTTATGAAGCGGTCTATCTCCTCCTCAGGTATCTTGAGCCTGCCACACCTGCGGCACGTGGCGCGGAGATAATCGTAGATATGGGGGACGAAGCTCACGTGTATGACGGGCATGGCGAGCTCTACTCTGCCGAAGTGGCCCGGGCACGTCCTTATGGTGCCTCCGCACGTCTTGCACGTCTGTCCCGGCTCTATCACACCGAGCCTCGGGTCCATGAGTCCGCCCTCGACGGGCGTCGCCTCTGATGTGTAGACCTCAGCCGTGACTATGGCTGTCACTGACATCTTCCTTATTATGTCAGGTGAAAGTATCCCCATCTTTATGGCGGCTATCTCTTTCTCATTAGGTAGTATATAGTAGCTCATCACTTCCCACCTCCCACGCTCGTTCTAGGCCTGTACTTATCCCTCAAGATCAGTCTCGGATAGATACACATCGACATCAGCTCTTGAAGAAGTAGCTTGAACGCATATGACACCCTCACCGGGTAGAGCCTGCCCTTGTCTCCGTGTATCGGGCACTCTAGCCTCTTCTTATTCCTGTTGTACCACCCTATCATGCCGCATAGTTCGCAAACATAGATCGTCGTCTCGTCAGAGCTTTTCAGCATCCTCTCCAGGAGGAGCATCGGCGCGCCGTGGCCGACCATGCAGTCCCTCTCCATCTCACCTATCCTAAGACCACCCTCGCGGGCCCTGCCCTCAGTCGGCTGCCTCGTGAGTATCTGCACCGGGCCCCTCGCCCTAGCATGTATCTTGTCGGCCACCATGTGGTGCAAGCGCTGGTAGTACACTATCCCTATGAATATCGGTGTCATCAAGAGCTCGCCCGTCCTCCCGTCGTACATGGGCTCAGTGCCGTCCACAGGGTACCCGTGGAGCAAGAGCTCCCTCCCGAGGTCATTCACGTTCTCGCCGAAGTATGGGGTGCCGTCGATGAGCCTACCCGACAGCGCGCCTGCCTTACCCGCTATCGTCTCTATTAGCTGGCCCACAGTCATTCGTGACGGAAGAGCGTGCGGATTGATTATTAGGTCGGGTGTTATGCCGTCCGGCGTGTAGGGCATGTCGTACTGCGGTATTAGGAGGCCTATGACACCCTTCTGACCGTGCCTCGACGCGAACTTGTCGCCGATCTCCGGTACCCTAAGGTCCCTTACCCTCACCCTTATCAGTGGGTTACCCTCCTCGCTTATTGTAAGGACAACAGTATCCACGACACCCTTCTCACCGTGCCTTATGGCTAGGGAGGTGTCCCTCACCTTAGCCGTCGGGGCGCCGACGCCGAGCACCTCGGACTCCTCGACGAACCTCGGCGGCGAGATCTTACCTACGAGAACATCACCGGCCTTGACCTCGACCTCAGGCGATATTATGCCGTCCATGTCGAGGAGCCTGTACTTCTGCTTACCCCTGAATCCGTGCGCCGACATAGGCGGCTCGCCAACCTTCTCGCCATGGTACTTGGCCACCTCGGTCGTGTACTCCTTGAGGAAAGTTGACCTGGCAAGACCCCTCTCGACAGACGTCTTGCTCACTATAATGGCGTCCTCCATATTGTAGCCGGTGAGAGAGAGCACAGCCACCACGAAGTTCTGGCCTGCCGGCCTCCTGTTATAGCCTATGATGTCAAGGAACTTCGTCTGCACTATGGGCTTCTGTGGGTAGTGCAGTATGTGCGCCCTACTGTCGAACCTTAGGTTGTAGTTCGCTGCGTATAGCCCGAGGGCCTGCTTAGCCATGGCTGACTGATAGGCGTTCCTCGGAGACTGGTTGTGCTCGAGGTAGGGTATGGTGGCGGCTGCCACACCGAATATACCCGGCGGCCATATCTCGAGGTGAGTGTGCTCCGGCGTTATGTCCTCCGGGTTAATCGCTATGTAGGCGTTCTCCTCCTCCTCAGCGTCGAGGAGCTCTATGTAGCCCATGCGCACGAGGTCGAAGAACTTCAGCTCCCCGCGCCTTAGCTTCTCTATGAGGTCGGGCGTTATCCTCAGCTTCCCGTTCTCCACGACGAAGAGGGGCCTCATAACACGGCCAGAGTCAGTGTTTATGTAGACCTCGTTAAGGACGCGCTCCTCCTCAATGCCCAGCGGGTTTATTGCTGTGTACTTCTTCCGGAGGTAGGAGATGCTTACCTCGTAATGGATCTTGCCCTCCCGCCTAAGCTTCCTCAGCTTCTCGACAAAGTCCGTGGCGTCCTCGCTCAAGTAGTAGCCGACAAGGGTGCCGTTGAGGAACACCTTAGTCATCTTCGTGAGGCTCATCATAAGCTGGACGTCGTCGTTAAGGAGCCTCTCGTATATCTGCTCCACGGGAACGATGCCCAAGCTGAAGATTATCGGGAGCACCGTCTCCTCGTCAACGCCCACCGATATGTAGGAGCTGAGAGCGAGGTTCTTCACAAGCCCACAGTTCGGTCCTTCCGGGGTCTCGAAGGGACATATCCTGCCCCACTGCGTCGGGTGGAGGTCCCTTGCCTCGAAGTGCGGCTGGCCCCTGCTAAGCGGCGCTATAGTCCTGCGTAAGTGGCTGAGCATTGATATCCAGTTAACCCTGTCCAGGATCTGACTCACGCCCGTCCTACCGCCAACCCAGTTACCCGTGGAGAGGGCGTGCCTCATCCTTTCAGTGATGAGGTCAGGCCTGGTGTAGGCACCCAGCTTGCTCGGCCGCCCCCTCACCTTGTACTTAGTAATAGTGTCCCTTAGGCTCTTCATGTACTGCTTGAAAACGGCCCTAAACAGCTGTGAGAGGAGGTCACCGCTTAGCCTGAGTCTCCTGTTAGCGTAGTGATCCTTGTCGTCAGGGTCACGCCTACCGAGAGCGAGTTCAAGCAACTTGTTCGCCATTTGGCCGAGGAAGAGAGCCTTCCTGCGCCAAGAAGACTCGTCGGTGCCGAGGTGCGGAAGGAAGAAATTATTTATGTTCTGCCGCGCACGCTGTATCCTTATCTCCTTCGGGCTACCTATGAGTATCCTCGAGCCTATGTATTCGAGCGCCTCTTCCTGGGTCTTGATGGCCCTCGCCTCCTCCAGCGATGGCCTCAGCTCGTTCATGATCGCCGGGTCTGTCGATACCGCCAGTACTATCTCCTTATCCGTGGTTAGGCCCAGGGCTTTCATCATAACAGCAAACGGCACCTTCGCGGAGAGCGGTGGGAAGTTCAGCTTCAGTGTCCCGTTCTTCAGCCTATCCAGGTGCACAGGAACCCTGAACCCTGCCTTCGCCGAGATTACCTTGGCAGTGTGTGTTATGTTCGTGCCCTCCTTCGCCTTGTCGACAAATATCCTGTTCGGGGCGAGGTCCTCCTGCGTCACGAGGACCCTCTCAGAGCCCTTGATGATGAAGTACCCTCCCGGGTCACCCCTGTCCTCGCCCGTCTCCAGGAGCTCCGCCTCACTCACCTTGGACATCGGGTCAAGCACGGACCTGAGCATCACAGGCAGTTTCCCAAGGTCAATCTCCTCTCTCCTGACCTCAGTCCCGTTGTCATAGACAACTATGGTGGCCTTCATGGGTGCTGAGTAGGCCAGGTTCCTTATTCTGGCATCCATCGGCGTTATTTTTAGAGAAACACCGACTACCTCCTTAATCGTCGGCTCCTCTATCCTCACATCCCTTATCTCGACTCTGAAGGACGGCCCGAGCTCTATCTTCCCTATATCATTCACTATCTTATGGATCTCCTCTCGCACGAACCTGTTGTAGGAGTTAATGTGTTGCTTAACAAGGCCTGTCTCCCTAATGAAAGCCTTGAAAACAACCCACCTTTGCTCCGGGGTCAACCAAAGATTCGGGTTTTTCCGCGTCAAGGAAATGAAACACCCCCAAGACCTACTTCTTGGTTATGACGGGGACCACGTACCTATAATATATGGCGATCCCTGCAGTGGGAGATTTTCTTATTATACGTATCAAGTCACCGGGTTTCGCACCTAACTCCATCGCCACTGGATCAGTTACTTTGATCATCGGTAAATCCGTTGGCTTAAGGCCAAGTTCTCGAAGAATCCTCAGTGCCTCATTCGGTGGTACTATCTCATGCTTAGGGACAAGCTCATGCTCCAGCACACTAAATTTTGCCTTTTTCTTACTCCCCGCCATAACGCCCAACCCTTCCGACTCAACCGATAGGAAATGGTACCCAACTAATAAGCGTTAGCTGGGGGATCAGTGGAAGGAGTAATATAAACCTTGCCCTGTCTTGCCGAAGTAACAATTGATAAAGCCCCGTTACTGAGATAATAGATCGGCTGGGCCCGTAGCTTAGCCAGGTAGAGCGGCGGGCTTTTAACCCGTAGGTCCCGGGTTCAAATCCCGGCGGGCCCGCCACAAAATCGTGCCTACGGCAAGACACTGAAGACCGTGACTCCCGAGCGCGTGAAGTTGCTCGTAACGGACTCCGTCACCTCAGCTTTCAGTATCGATGCGATACCCCTCAATGTTGCTCTAGCATCAGCTATCTTGGCGGTGAGTTCCGTTGCTGTGTCCTGGCACAGCAACGCTGTAACTGCTATCACATCGCTTCCTTTCTCTATTGATGGCACGGAACTAAGTTTTTGAACAGAGGCACTTACCACGGGATCCAGTATTATCATGCTCAGGCCCAGTCTCTTAGCCACCGACGACGCTAGAGGGACCGAATAGTCAGGTATTGTGACTATCGAGTACTTACTCGCTCCGTCGATACCGAAATGAGCGATTAATTTCTCAGAGATATACGCGGATACAACCTCGAGGTTCCTCTGATTCATGAGGAAGCGGAATATATCGCCCTTCAGCTTCATCAGAGCCCTCGAAACGAACCTCTTCACGAGTTTGTCGGAAAGGAGTACCTTAACAATCCTCTCTGCAGTCTCAGTGTTAGGTACCATGTGACCAAGGTGGTACCTGCTGAGTACAGAGGGCGGTATGCCCAGGACCGAGGATAGTTCCTCATGTCTGAAGAACGACTTGAAGGCGACAAGTAGCTCGACTGCCTCGACACGGATGGCCTGCCTTGTATATTTCTCCCCGAGATCCAGATACATAGTTCATTACCTCTTTCATTAGTCAATGAACTTCTTGATTTAGGAGTATAAATTAACCTCGTCTAATATTTGCTCTCCTTTAAAACCTGTCCAGGCCCAACTATTGATGGGATGAGCTGGGTCTATAAGCGCTGAGGAAGTGATGACAAACCCACGCGGCGACCGCTGATTTCTCAGACAAATGCCTTCTCTTCATCCCATCGATCAGTACCGGAGGTAGTCATCACTCACTATTAAGCAATCTCCCACCTAATATTAACCTACGCCGTAGCTACACTCGGGGACGTGGTTGGGTGTCAAGGACGTGGTGAAGCCCCTCGCTGTTCCGGCCGCACTAACGCTCTACACCATACTGATGCTGTCAATTACCCCCATACTCGCTAAGATCCTCGTCACTGCCCTTAGACCAGGAATCATCGCATGGGTAGTGATGGCGGTATTCGTGGGCTGGTGGCTATACAGCCTCTACAAGCTCACGATCAAGCTTAGGAAT
>JALSOP010000147.1 GCA_026986435.1 Desulfurococcales archaeon
CGCAAGCACCGATACAATTATGGCAGCAGCTATGCCCTCCCACGACTTATTCTTACCTAACACGTCGCGGCCGTCCCACGCCTTTCTCCCGAAGTCGACCCTGTGCCTGCCGACCCTATCGATGAGGGGCTTAACCATCACTGGCGCCGCGTTCGCCACCATCGCTAGTGCGTAGGCCCTCGTCGTCTCCACTACTGCAGTAATCAATGGCGATGCCTCCATAACTCATCACCGCCTTATAGCACTGATCGATTTGTGAGAGGCGCGCCGAAAATAAAAGAACTCTCTCGTCCGAAGGCAGCCGCCGAATCTCGATCTCTGCGGAGATGAAGGGCCTTACTCCCCAGTAACCACTGACCTCGTACTCCCTTGCCGCCGCGGGGTCTGGTCTCTCCATTATCTGTGCCGTAACGAGGGATCTCACTCCCTCGGTGGCGGAATGAGCGAGGAGCGCCATGAGTGTCGTTAGTCTGCGCCCCGCCACCGTCTCATAAGTCTCCGCTCTGTAGAACGAGTTGACGGAATCGACAATCACGAGGGACCCAGGGCCACGGGCTATTGCCCTGGCTACCAGGCTAAGGAGGTGATGACTATCTACGGCGATGGCCACGAGGAAGTCGGGGCTCAATAGACCATACCGTTCCACCACCTCAACAGGGAGCCTTCCCTCGGTACTGATATAATGAACGCTCCCTCCACCACTCCTTAGGTACTGCGTCGCCAGCCACAGCGCCATATTCGTCTTACCCGCAGCCGGAGGCCCGAACAATAGTATCGGGGCCTTGGACCAGGCCTTATCGACGGAGTCCAGGAGGCGGCGTGCGGCGCTCAAGCTCCCTGCCTAATAATATACCCCTCACACGGATTATTCTGGTCTGCGACGTGGGCAGCGAGAGGAAGCGGGTCCAGGTATTCGTGCTCAACCCCCGAGTATTCCGGCGTGTGATCGAGGTGCTGAGGAGCTCCGGCGTCAGCTTCGAGGTGCCTGACTCGCCGGAAGCGCTGAGAGATATCGCCGTTGTTGATAGGGAGTTCCTTCAGGTGTTCGGTGCACCGAAGGCAGAGGACATGATTGTTATAGAGGATGTCGGGGACGCTGAGACGCTTATACGGGGGGTCCTCGGCATCGAGGAGAAGAGCGCGCTGATAGGTGTTGACGTCGGGGCCAGGATAGCGTATGTTATCATACGGGGGAACGTCGTCGTTGGGTATGGCAAGGTAATGGAGGTTGATGAGTTTCGGCAGGCCATAGAGAGGGCCCTAGCAGGCACGAAGAAGACAATATGCCATGCCAGGGTGGGGGTACCGGCATCCCCTGAGCTAAGGGAGGTCGCGTATGAGGTATCGGAGGTTCTCCTTAAGCTTGGGTGCGAGGTAAGGCTTACGGAGGAGTTCAGGAGCAGTAGCGAGCGTCCGCCGCCCCTTATCGGCGCGGAGAAAATAAAGGATAGTGACATTAGGGCCGCTATCAACTTAGCTCTTAGGTGACTCTGGTGCATTGGAGGCCCTGGCGGCGGAGGTGGAGGGGTAAGGGCAGGCCACCGAAGCCCCGCTGGCTATCATTGCCTCACACACCGACGGTGTTCGTGCCGTTTCCTCTGGATGAAGCTGGGGAGGCGCCGCCTGACTCCTTAGTTTTGACCCCGGACGAGGTCGAGGCCCTCAGGCTAGTTTATCTGGAGGGGAAGCGACAAGGCGAGGCGGCCGAGCTCATGCGTATTTCGAGGGGAACGCTCTGGAGGCTTCTTGAGAGCGGGAGGCGTAAGCTTGTTGAGGCCATAGTTAACAGAAGGCCCATATACGTCACGGGCTCGGCGGAGGGCTGAGCTAACTGTTTATTAGCTTTTGAGCTATTGCACATAATTGGGGATACCCATGCCGCCGTGGTGGGGATTCGGCTGGGGATGGAGGAAAGGGTGGAAAGGTCCGTGGCCCGGGAACGGGCCCTGGTCGTTCCTGCCGCCTTGGGAGAGGCCTGGCTGGTACTTCGGAGGGCGTGGAGCGTGTTGGAGAATCTTCGGTGCCCCCGGATGGGCAGTGTGGGGCAGGTACTGGTGGCCGACGTACTGGGGTAGGTGGTACAGTAGCTACTACGCCCCCTACTACGCAGGTACCTGGTACCCCACGCCGTGGTACGGGTGGTGGCCATGAGCTGGTGGGGGTATAGGTGGAGGAGGAGAGGCGTTCTCTACCCCTACCCACCACCGTATTACTGGGGATGGTACCCGCCGCCTCAGTACCCTCCGCCGTGGGGGTATAGCCCAGAGGATGAGCTGAGGATGCTGGAGGAGTACAAGAAGGAGCTGGAGGCAGAGCTGGAGGAGCTTAAGGAGGAACTAGAGAGCGTGAACAAGCGGATAGAGGAGCTTAAGGAAATGATAAGAAGGCAGAGGAGTTACGGGCCGCCTGAGTAGTTAAGCCTGTAGATCCTCACGAACTCCTCCGGCCCGAGCTCATAAACCCTTTTATTCAGCAAATCAGCTGGCACAACCAATCCACACCTCCTCGCCACAGTCCTCAACACCCTCCTCCTCTGATTGAAGAGACACCTGAGCATGTCCTCATAGCGCGCCCATCCCTCACCCCAATCAGCGACCTTCTTCAGAACCACGAGGCTGGACCAGACCTCAGGCTCGGGTACGAAGTAACTGGGCGGGTAGTCAGTCACCCTCTCGATGACGGCGAAAGTCCTCACAAACGCCGCGATCCTCCCGTAGCGCTTCGAGCCTGCCGGGGCAAGCAACCTGTCAACTAAGTCCTTCTGAAGAGTCATCACGGCAGCTGTTAGGGAGGGGTTCTTCACGAACGCTACAAGGAGCTGCGAGGAGATGTTGTATGGGGTATTGGAGACGAGCACGTCCGCGCCCCGAATCGACGGGACCAGGTCGATAGCGTCTCCCAACACCACCTCCAGTAAGTACCTCTTAGCTAACGGTGCCAGGTAAGGAACGAATAAACTATCTATCTCTATTGACAAGACCCTCTCACAGGACCTCACAAGAAATAGTGTGAGCGTCCCAGGACCCGCCCCGACCTCGACCACAGCCCTCGGGCCGAGTCCCCTAATTACCCTCATAAAATCAGTTCCTACCTTACATTCCCTCATGATGTGCTGACCCAGCCGCCTCCTCAGCCTCAAGCCTCTGCTGAGCCGCAACAGCCTCCTCAGCTCCCCGCACGGGTCATCAGCCATCATGTGAGAACCATTAATGATTCTATTAATCCACACTAAATAGTAGGCAGATGATGATGGAAGTCGCTAAAGGGGCTATGGTAAGGGTCAAGGGACCCGCCAGGGTCAGCGTGATCCGAGGGAAAATAATGATTGTTGGGGCCGAGTACGGCGAGGGTTCATCGATCATTATTCACGCGTTAAGGAGCTACGGTATTAAGGCGCTCGAGGACACGACGCTCGAGGTTAGCCTCGGCAGCGAAGCGTCGATAGAGCTCGTTGACCCTAGAGAGGAAGTGGCGGATAAGTGGCTAGAGATCTCTGAGGGTATCCTAGACACCCTGAAAGATCACGGAACCGTAAGGATCGTGGTAATAGGGCCTGTGGAGTCGGGGAAGACCACGCTCTCAGCCTTCATAGCGAATAGAGCCCTAGCAAGGGGTGCGACGCCCGCGCTTATAGAAGGGGACGTGGGGCAGGAGGACATAGGCGTTCCTGGGACAGTTAGCCTTGCCTATCTTAGGGAACCGGTTGTCTGGCAAAGGCAACTGAGGGCCGACAGAATAAGGTTCGTTGGGTGCATCTCACCGCACGGATGCATCTCCAGGATAGTCTCGGCCATAGCTTCCCTCGTGAAGGAGGCGGAGCAGCAGTCCAACGTGGTTATAGCGAATACAGACGGGTGGGTAAGTGAGCAGCGAGCTATAAACTACAAGCTCGAGCTGATACGCCTAAGTCGACCGACTCATGTGATCGTCCTGGACCCTGTTCTCGCCAAAGTCTTCAGATCATCCCTGCCACCCAGCATCAACGTGCTGACGGCCCCGCCGCCTAAGGTCGCCGTTACCAGAGACAGGAGCGATAGGCGCTACTTGAGGACAATGGCGTACAAGAAGTACTTCTCCGATAATAGGGTGGTCACCTTCAAGCTAGACGAGGTAAAGATTATAGGCTCCTGCATTTTGGCAGGCCAAGAGCTGAATCCCGAGGCCGTAGCCGACGAGATCGGTGTCGATAGCTCCGAGATAATCTACGCGTCAGAGTACCTGGGGACGCGGTACGTGATCCTTCGCCGAGGCACTAGGGCCATGGACCTACCAAGGAGATACGTCGCTGTGCGCGAGGGTGAGTGGGAGGGGCTGCTTCTGGGGATCATCAATGAGGGCCTGGATGACATGGGGATCGCTATACTGAAGAAGCTTGACTTTAAGGGGAGAAAGCTCTCAGTAGTGATCCCGAGGGAGCAACGACCGAGCCCCTACTTTATAGCTGGGAGGATTAAGGTTAATGAGAAATTCGAGGACTACGGGAGGGTCACGAAATGCGTGATCTAGCCACCCTAATTAAGGAGTACCCGGACGCTTTCGCTGTCCGGGACATAGGGAGAGCCGAGCCGAGGACTATCGTGAAAGAAATTATTAGGGCTGACAATGAGGGTGCCACCCTGGTCTTCAGGTACAGCAACAGGGAGATACCGTCTGTCAGCGGCGTACTCAACACCAGAAAGAAGCTCTTCCTCGCCATGGGGGTACGGAGTGAGGAGGAGGCCTACCAGAAACTCTTGAGCGCCTCCCCGGGGAAAGTTATCGAGGAGAGGTTCGAGGAACATTTCTCGGAAACCAATGTAAGGCCTGAGGAACTCCCGGCCATAAAATTCTTCAAACGAGATGGGGGGAGATACCTGACATCGTCAATAATCGTTACCAGGGCCGGCGACGGGTATAACGCCTCCATACACAGGATGATGCTCATCGAAGGAAGAGGTTTCGCGGTAAGGGTCGTGCAGAGACACCTCTACCGCTCCTACAAGGAAAGCATTAAGAAGGACGAGGACCTCCCAGTAGCTGTCGTAATAGGTGCTGACCCAGTCTCGCTATTGCTCGCAGCCTACTCCTCCCCACCCTACGGCGTTTTCGAGCTCTCTATGACACAGTCAATGACGGGGGAGCCGCTCCGGGTTGCGAGGACACCGCTCTACGGCCTACCCATCCCGGTGACGGCGTACGTGGTCATGGAGGGCCTACTGACAAGGGAACTCGTTGAGGAGGGCCCCTTCGTAGACCTCCTCTGGCTCTATGACAGAGTGCGGAAGCAACCCCTCTTCGTTCCAAAGAAGGTCTACATGAACAGGGCCGGCGGCCTCTTCCACGTGATCCTGCCTGGAGGGAGAGAGCATAAAGTGTTGATGGGGTTCCCGAGGGAGGCCGCTATATGGGATGCTGTGAGGAGGGCTGTGGCAAAGGTAGTCAAAGTCCGGCTAACAGATCCTTCAGGGAACTGGCTTCATGCAGTCATATCGATAGAGAAGGTACATGACGGGGACGCTAAGACAGCGATAGCTGCGGCGTTCGCTGCCCACCCAAGCCTCAAGCACGCCGTCGTAGTCGATCACGACATAGACCCCGACGCCCCTGGCCAGGTCGAGTGGGCTATAGCTACGAGGTTCCAGGCAGGGCGCGGGCTCGTAATAATTCCTGCTGCTAGGGGATCGACTCTCGACCCCAGCTCGGAGGACGGCCTCACCTACAAGGTGGGGGTGGACGCCACAGTACCCATAAAGGATCGCGGGAAGTACGTCGCCCCGGAGCCGGAGGGTGGGTGATGGCATGTACCTAACTAGGGAAGAGGAGCGCATGCTCAGCGGCGAGTACAGTGAGTACGTGAGGAAGGCGATGGAGGTCGTCGTCAAAGTAGGTGAAATGCTGGGAGCCGAGAGGCTTGTTGAGGTGGTGCACGCCCATGTCTCGGGCGTCTCGATTTTTAACATAGGTGAGCCGGGCCTGCACCTAATAGAGGAGATGGCAAGCGCAGGGACGAAGTTCTCCGTATTCACTACGGTGAACCCCTACGCCGCCATCGACGCTGAGTTCCTAGGCAGGAGACTCGGCGAGGACATGATCCGCAAGCAGATGAGGGTAGTTAATGCGCTGACCCGTATGGGGGGCAGGGCCTTCACGTGTGCACCGTATCATATAAGGATGCCCAAGAAGGGTGAACACCTAGCATGGGCGGAGAGCAACGCCGTTCTCTACGCGAACAGCGTCGCCGGTGCCATGACATTGAGGGAAGGAGGGCCGATGGCGTTGATGGAGGCCATAGTTGGGCGCGCCCCGATGGCCGGACCTCACCTGCCCGAGAACAGGGTTCCGGACTCCCTCGTCGCTCTAGAGAACGTGAGGGACGGGGCCTCGGCCGCCGCAGCTGGCTACATCATGGGTAAGCACCTTCACTCACCCGACGTCGTGCCCTACGTGGTGGGCTTACCTAGGCAGGAAGAGTACGTCAGGTTATTCCTCGCAGCGTTCGGCGCTTCCGGCTCGTCCCCGATGGCGGTCATCGAAGGGATCACGCCCGATTACAGGGAACTGCTAGCTAGGGGGGATATTCGGGACAAGTTAGTCATTGGGAAGGATGATATCAGGCAGTACGTTGAGGAGACCGTGGCCGACGCTGACGTCGGGTTAATCGGATGCCCTCACCTATCCAGGGAAGAGGCCCTAGAGATACTGGAGGAGCTGGGCGATGGCGCGAGGAGGGAGCTGTGGGTCTTCACCGGAACCCATGTAGGGGCGGATGTTATTGAGGCACTCCGCAGGAAAGGCGTGAGAGTCCTTGTGGGTCAGTGCCCCGTGGTGACGCGGCTATCGCTGCTGGGAATCGAGAGCGTCATCACGGACTCGGGTAAGGCGCTTCACTACCTGCCCAAGCTAGCGGGTGTGAGGGCCCACCTGATTAGCAGGGAACACATACTAAGGTGGGCGAGGGGTGAGTGAGCCCATGGATAAAGCCGTGGCCAGACTAAAGCGCGTCGTTGGGGGCAGAGATAGGGTGTGTGGGGAGCTTGTTGTTGCTGAGGAACCGATATCGTTCCTCGGGGACGCTGTGCCTGAGAAGGGCCTCATAAGGGGTCTGGGTGATGTTGCCGGAAAGATCGTTATGTACCCTACCGCTATAGGGTCGACAGTGTCATCCTACAAGATATATGGCCTCAGCTACTACAGGAAAGCACCAGCTGCGTTCGTTGCGAGAAAGGTCGATCCCGTGACACTAATAGGTTGTGTACTGAGTGGTATACCGCTGTACGAAATAAAGGAGCTAATTGAGTTACCTGATCTTAGGGGTTTATCTGGTCGTAGGGCCTGCATCATCGACGACCTTCTTGTTCTCGTCGACTGATTCGCTGCATACTTCATCGATCGCCCTGTAGAGCCACTCCGTGAGCCACGTCACTACATCTGGGGAGAGGCTCCCTGGCCCGTACGCTTCGCGAAATTCCTCCACGTCTATGATCTCGCACGGCCCTCCCGGTCTCTTGACTATGTCCATGCCGAGGTCTAGGTAGGATATTGTGCCGCTGGGCATTATCTCGGGCGGACTGTTCATGTTTACGTAGATGCCCTTGAGCACGCCGTCCCTACCGTAGTATTCGTGGATCACGTACCACCTCTTCTCCCACACCCTGGTAATCACTGTGTCCCCTGGTTCCCTCGGCACGCCTAACCCATCGTATGTTCCCTGCGACCTAATCTTTCTCTTGATAATCACGGTAATACCATCATCTCCGATCGTTGCTTCCTCAGCCTTTCCGGGGCCCAAAACCACTGGGCGCTGCCCTATCCTCACGTGCTCCAGCCTGACCTCCTTGCTGTTGAGTACCCTGTCAACTAACCACTCCCTAACCCACTGCTCCAGGTCCTCTGGCTTTGTGTGGGATGCTATTATGTCGAGGAGCTCTACTATACCAGACGAGCTGTTTGCCTCGGCCCTCAGCATGTGGTGGTATGGGGCTGTGGGGGCGACCTCCCTCCTTATCTCGTCGAGGTACCTCCTTGAGACGCCAGTAAGCCTTATGAGAGCTATCTTCTCTCCCTCATAGACCACCTCGAACGGCTGGGCTCGCTCAAGCCTCTTCATGACGTCCTCGAGTAGCTCTATTAGCTGGGGTATCTCCTCCTTGATCGACTCGATCGGTGCCTCATCAGCGTTGCTCCTCCACTTGACGCTGTAGCCCCTATTGAGGTACTCTGAGAACAGTGCCAGCAGCTCGGCGATCCTCTCCTTGTTCCTAATGAAGGAGCTGAACGAGACCCTGGAACCCCTCCCCAGGAGGGCGTATTTGCCCACAACTCTGATCCTGGCAGAGAGAACCAGTCTCTCACCTGGCTTCAGTGCAAGCTTAATGACTGTCGCAGGTACCTCCTCACCCTCACGGCACTCCGGCAGGTCGACAAGGGCTGCTGTACCGATGGGTGTCTCTGCCACGCACTCCCTACCCCTTCTCCCAAGGACACGTACTTTGAGGGCCGAGTAGAGCCCTAGCCTGGAAGTGTACAGCATGGTCGCCGGCACTTCATTCCTTATTATCTCGACTATCTCCTCGACCTCCCTGGGAAAGCCGAGCACGAGGATCTCTGAGGGGTCCCCCTCATCTGACTTGACTGTTACGTCTGCTGGGTACCCCCGCCTCTGCGGTATGCCGAGGCGCTCGGCTATGACATCGCTCACATCAACTAGCTCGATGCCGTTCTCGGACAGGATCTTCGACAATGCTGTCGAGTATATGCCCCTAACGCGTGCCCTTATCACCACTAGCTACACACCTCGCAATATCGGCGGATGGTCGTCAGTCCTTGACTGTCGACAGCACCGCTATTATGTTCCAAATAGTTATCCTCGTATGTATCGGCATGTTCGGGTCCTGCGCTATCTCGTCCAATATGCTGACGGCGTTGGCCGCCCTAACCCCTGGAGACAAGCTCGTATCCTGGAGCCTCCTAAGAGCCATTATGGCTGCCCTCCTGATATTCCTCGGAACGCCTGGGTCGCTAATTATTCTGTTTAGGAGCTGGATGGCGTGCCCGATCTTTGCCTCGTTCTCCTTACCCTTATCGCTGGTCCACATTGCCATCATTCCGCACCCAATACGCATTAAGGGCCTCAGCTATAAATTCCCCGGTGCTCAGCGGATGGTGCACGACAGGGGTGAAGCACTCAGGAGGATGACCGAACTCTTGAGGACGGGTGCCGTAATGCTGGATCTCACCTGCCCCATATGCGGGCTCCCCCTCTTCAGGCTCAAGTCAGGCGAGATCGTTTGCCCTCTTCACGGAAAGGTCCATGTAGTGTCCTCTGAGGAGGAGGCGAGGCGTGTAAGGGTTGACGCAGTAATAGAGGAACTTGAGGAGCTGGCCGCGACCCGGCTGAGTGCCCTCATGAGGGAGGCCCTAAGCGGGGAGGGTGAGGAAGCGGTTCTGGGCCTCATGGTGAAGTGGCTGGACGTCATAGAGAGGTGCAGGAGGATACGCTCAGTAAGTAGTACCGGGCAGGTGCCTCAGAAGAAGATAGGTAAAGGGAAGCAATGAATGGTGCGGGGGGTGGGATTCGAACCCACGCAGGCCTACGCCATCGGGGTTCCCACCGGCTCGGTCCTGAGCCCGACCCCTTTGACCTGGCTCGGGCACCCCCGCGCCGATTATTGTGGGGGGTGGAAGGCGTAAAAAGTTTTCTTGAGGGTGATTATGATGACTCCTCGCCGCTGAACTGGTCAAGGAAGATCTCGTAGGTCTCCTCCCTCTCCTGCTGGAGCTCCTCCTTAGATCTCTTGAGTGCCCTGCCCTCGCTCACGAGGGACGTCGTCTTCACTTTCTTGTGCTTATTCACCGTGGTCCCGGTAACGCCAAGGATTACCGCGGCCTCCTCCTCACTTATCTCCTCCTCGTACCCGCAGACAGGGCAAACAAGCACGTACTTATCGCCCTTCCTAGTGAGCTCCATCATCGCGCCGTCCTTAGGGCAGAACCTCATAGACACTACCGAACACCTGTGGGGCTTTACCAGTATCCAAGTATTTAACTGTTTCCTGCCATCACAGGCTCCAAGAGAATATTAGCTCCGCCGATATGACTACATGTACATGGAGGGGTAGCTGTTGGGGAGGCTCGACGAGATCGTCAACAAGAAGGTGACGCCCGGCGACGAGATATGCGTCATCGAAGAATTCATGGCGGGTCCCGGCGCCTACGAAGACGAGAGAGGCTGGGTCAGGTCAGCGTACGTTGGCGTGACAGTCGCTGACATGCTGGTCAGAACCGTAGCAGTGAAGCCGTACGTGAGGGTACCCGAACTTCCCAGGAAGGGCGAGTACGTCTACGGCGTGGTAGTGCATGTTAAGGATGAGTACGCTGTCGTCAAGATACTCTCCAGCGCAACTGGAAAGAGGTTTCGGGATTACTACACTGGCATAATCCACATATCGCAAGCATCCGACAGGTTCGTGCGCTCACTCTTTGACGCCGTAAGGGAGGGAGACATAGTCAAGGCACGGGCCCTCACAACGAGAATACCCGTCAACCTCAGCATAAGGGAACCCCGCACAGGAGTCGTCGCAGCCTTCTGCAGCAGGTGCGGCGCCCTCCTGAAATACGGAGGAGGTAAGCTGGTCTGCCCGGAGTGCGGGAACGTGGAGAAAAGAAGTGTAAGCGCGGAATACGGTGTTCTGAAGGGGTTAATTTGACAGAGGCACGCATAGTCCTCCATTGCAGAACTCCCGAGGAGTGCCTCGAACTGGTTGAGTATATCACGGAGCAGAGGGGAGTAGCGACGGCGCACGTCAGCTACGAGGTTAGGGGCAGGTCCGTGATAATAAGGGTCTACGGCCCGGGTGTGGAGGTAGCTAGGGTGAGGAACATCGTGAGGAAGGCCTTCACGGAGTGGAGCACCGCTAAGGCCTGGGAGAAGGGTGCCGGGAGAATCCCCTTAGGCCTCCTGGCAAAGCGTGTCGGCAAACCCTTTATCTCCGACGCGCTCGCTGAGGTGCTCAAGATCCTCGGCTACAGGGCCGATATCGTCGGTGATGAGCTAGTGACGAACACCCCACCCGTACTCGTCGAGGAAGTAGCTGCTGGTCTGGCAGAGAAACTGAGGGAGCTCAATATGTTCAAGCCGAGGGCCTCCCGAACAGCTAAGGCACTCATAACGGCCTACGCCTTCTTAACCGGTGTCGGAGCCCTTCAGGCAATGAGCGAGCTCGAGGAGAGAGGCGCGATCGCTGTCGAGGGACACAGGGTAGTGCCTAGGGGGGAGTGGCGTGCTTTATTAAGGAAGTATTCCTCACCCTAGTGATGATGGGAATGCGCGTCGAGGTAAAGAAACGAACTGATAAGGAGATCGTGCTCAAACTCCACGGCGAGGATCACACTCTCGGTAATCTCGTCGCTAAGCTCGCCCTCCGCCACCCAAACGTGACCATGGCTGCCTACCAGATAGAGCATCCCCTAGAGGGTAGCCCTGTCATAAGGATCGTCACCGACGGCAGCAAGGACGCTTTAGAGGTGCTGAAGGAGGTGCTGAAGGAGGCAATAGACTACGTCGACGCCATAATCCAGGAGATCGAGAACAAGGTAATGCCGGAGGTCCGTCGCAGTTCTTGAGAGCCAAACAGGAAAGACGAATAGCTGTGTACACCGTTCTGTGCTCGGGACACACCCTCGTGGTCGTGTTCAGGGGAAAGGTCGGGATCGAGCACGTAATTGTGTCGGAAGAGACCAATGAAGATCCCGAGGACATCCTTCTGAAGGGAGGACTCTTGGAGGAAATCAGGGCCATTATCCAACTAGATCATGCTCCTAGAGAGTACGTCAAATTCACTGCCTCACTCAGGGATGAGTTAGATAAGCTAATATGCCGCGAGGGAGTGTATCGAGCTTAGGTGATTGAAGTGACCGTGGTGAAGTTCTGCCCCAAGTGCGGTTCCATGATGGTAGTGTCCCTGGAGGAGGATAGGGTATATCTCGTGTGCCCGACCTGCGGCTATAGAGAGGAACTGCCCCCAGACCAGGCGGAGGCGGTGAGGAAGGCTATGACTAACATCGCGAGGCGGAGGAAAAGGAAGGTGCCCAAGAGCGACGTCTTCTCGGATAAGTACAGGTATATGGGGATGTCGAAGGCCGTCGGGGTTAGGTGCCCGAGATGCGGATCTGAGGAGGTATACTACCAGATGGCCCAGACCAGGGCAGCCGATGAGCCCATGACCCGCTTCTACATCTGTGCCAAGTGCGGGTACAAGTGGAGGGAGAGTAGCTGAGTAATCTTATTTCTTCTCCACCGATACGTTTCTTAGGGTGGCTGGCTTGAAGATTACATTCTCGAACGCCAGGCTCTGGAGGTACGTGATGGCTTCCGTAGGGAAGTTTATTGACACTGGCTACATACTCATAAACGAGAACGGCCTGACTTTCAAGGCAATGGACCCCTCCAAGACCGCCCTAATCATCTTCGAGATACCTAAGGAGGGGTTCATGGAGTTCGACGTGGAGAGCGAGCACAAGCTACCCCTCAGCATAGAGGACACGGCAAAGATACTGAGGACAGCCGAGAAGGACGACATCCTCTCGATAGAGTGGGACAGTGAGAGCATAACATTCGTGTTTGAGAGGAGAGGGGTGCCCCGCGCATTCACAATACCGTTATACGCAGAGTCCGCTATTGAGGACATACCCGAGCTGGAGCTGGAGATACCCAACAAGTACGTAATATACGCTGCTGGACTATACGACGCCATTAACTCACTCGAGGATGTGAGCGAGGTTCTGGCGGTGAGCGGTGACGAGCAGAAGCTCGTGCTTACGGCGGAGGGTGACATAGCTACCGCCGAGATAACCCTGGACACTGAGAGGGGCGGGCTGGAGGAGGCACAGGTCGAGAACCCAGGGTTTAGGGCACTCTACTCGATGGAGTACTTCAGCTACCTTAAGTCCCCGACGAAGATGGCTGACCGCTCAATGCTAGAGGTGGATGAGGGCCTGCCCTGCAGGCTAACCCTCGAGTACAGCGTTGGTGCAAGGATTGTCTACTATGTCGCGCCGAGAGTCGAGGAGTAAGGACCTGCTCAGGCAGCTCCTTAGGGAGTACTACATAGGGGCCGAGCTCTGGCTCCCGAACGATTACCCGATGAGAGAGTTCGCTTTCCAGACCTACGAGAACGAGGTGTACGTCAGGCACATGGCGTTCCAGAGCGTCGGCTCGTTGAGGGACTACCTCATGGATGAGACACCGCGGCAGGCCTACTTTTCCGCAGCCCTCTACCGTGATCCGGCTGCGGAGAACATGGAGGACAAGGGCTGGCTAGGTAGCGAGCTGATGTTCGACATTGACTCAGACCATCTCCCCGGGTGTGGGGAAGGGAGTGTTGTGGTGAATGGAAGAAAGATACCTGTTGTGAGGAGAGAGTGCATGCAGAAGGCTAAGGAAGAGGTTGTTAAGCTCGTGGATGTCATAACTGAAGATCTCGGATTCAGTCGCTCAGATATCGTAATATACTTCAGCGGTAATAGGGGTTTCCATGTCGTGGTGCTGACAAAGAACAATGAATGGCGTACTCTACCCTCCCACTTACGCAAGGAGATTGTAGATTATATAACGGGGAGGGGCCTGGACCCAGAGATTATAGTTCCGAGAGTCCCTAAGAAAGCAATATTGCTTCCTCCTACAAAAAACATGGGTGGGTGGAGAGGCAGGCTTGCTCGATTAAATCTAACATATGAGAACCTTCTCAACAACCTTCAACACGTAATCGATGTTGCTGGTGTCCACATCGATGAAATGGTTACGCAAGATATATCGAGGCTTATAAGGATACCCGGTACTATTAATGGCAAATCTGGGCTACCAGCTATAAAGCTGTCACTTCCGAACGAGTTCAACAAATTTAACTATGGCCCTCATCTCAGCCCATTCAAATGCAGTGCGATAGTTTTATCCCAAGTTAAGAAGAAGATTAAGTTCGAGTTTATGGATGTGAAGTATTCTCTCTTTCCTAGCTTAAGAATGAAAGTTCCATGTTATGTTGCTGTCTTTATGGCACTCAACAGGCTGGTAAGAATCGATAGTTTAATTCATTAGCCAGCGACATAAGCTACAACAATATAATATAACTGCCGTAAGGAGTTTCTACTATTGGACGCGGCCATGCTTCGTAGGGTAATAGAAAAAGAGATAAAAAATGTCATTCCATCGAGAATAAGTAGCGACGAGATCATTGAGATCAGTAAAGAGAGCGTAGAAAACCTAATATGGTGCCTTGAACGCTTCTACGAAAAAGCCTGCAATCGGTGGGCTAGGATACTTGCTGGCATTGCCTCTTCATTACCTATGGTTAGGTTAGAAAAGGCAGTAAAAGAGAGGATCAATTATGAATCCGTCGACGCATCAATACTGGGCTCGATTGTGAAGACTTACTCCGAACTCTACTCAGCTATAGTTGGGGGTGTTGTTGATGGAGATACAGTACTTACCGAAGTAAAGCACCCGATAGCATCACCAGAGGGTGTCATAATCTGGCCAGGAGCTATTGTGTTGCTTGGAATACGCGAGGCCGTTGGTTTATCAATAGGTGGCTTTACTAGGATAATAACTCCTGCTGTACTTGCCTCTACTCTCTCCTCTGACCATGAGCTAAGATAAACCTTTCAAGATTCTGTTCTATAGTTCTGAGGATTGGTGCTAGCCCTGTCGTGTGTTTACCGCTTAATCCATCAACAAGCTCTATTGTCCTAGCTTCTCTGCCATTGACTTTCTCTACTATGAGACCTGCATAAAACGGAAGGTACGCCTGAGACATTTCCTTTATTCTCCCAGAGAGAGCCTCTATGAGACTCACCAACCTATCTAAGGATATCCTTGGATAGAGAATATATGCACTTTCGTCATGAGGTAGGCCCGAGTGCGGTTCAGCTCCATGTGTCTTGGCATATTCTCTTATATCGAAACTCCTCCTTAGAATACTCTTCCTTGCTTCTATGATGTCCGCGTAAATATCTACGAGTGACTTGTTCATAAGAGAGCCCGCAAGTACCTTGACCTTCTCCTCACCTATATTAAGTGTTGACATTACTTCGTCTATTGTCATATAGCCAGCACTCGTTACTTGCTTTAGTATCGCGAGAGCGTCCTCGCTTAGATCCGCTAGCGAACCATGTTCTCTAACTATCTTTATTTCGTCATTCTCCTCAACAACTACGTAACCCTTCACACCATCGAATGTTATTGTTATCTCTTCTCTCTTCACCTCCTCTTCTTCAGGCTCAGCTATGCCTATGTCGGCGGAGATAACATAGAAGGGGAGATAGATAAGGGCAACCGACACCACTTCCCTGTGCTTCCTCGAGAAGAGTCCCCTTTTTGTGAGAGAGCCGAGCACACCTGTGGCGTCTTCTATACTCAGCTTAGGGTGATAATGGACAACCTCATAGACCCCTGTTATTTTTCTCATAACTTCCTCCGTACCCTCTGTTACGATCTGAGGCACCTTAACAACTGCTAAACCAAGCTTAAGTGCTAACTCGTAAGCCTTCACGTCAATGTCGTCTAGGGCAACTATTACAAGCTTGTCGAACCTACCTTCAATTTTCCACGTTGAGAACATTTCTATAAGTTCAGGCGTTACTTTACCTTCAACAACTATGAAACCTGTCGTAACACGTATATCTCCTATGGGATTTATCACAGCAACAACATCTATTCTATGCGTGACGTCACCTACCGTTATGAGGTAATTTCTCATGACCTGGAAACCCTTGTCACTCAACACCTTCGTCAGCCAGTGTATCACTCGCTCCCTAGCCACAGAGTGCCTCTCATTCAACGTTAACTCCCCTTTTATAGCACCCGAGGTCACCAACACTTTTCCCAGACTGTGTGAGAGCTAAATACATATTTAAACGGAGTTAGGCACATCCTCAACGAGACCTCATCCTTCTAAGTATTGCACCCATTAGAGGAGGCACTACTATCGATGTAAGCGGGACCAGGAACAAAAGGCCCAGATATATCTCATCGCTCAGCAGGCCAAGTTCCCTCCCGGCTAGCGCCGCCGTAAGCATTACCTCAGCCCTGGGGGTCATCCCGACACCGACGAGAAGCGCCTCGGCCTTAGAGAAGCCGAGAACCAGCGCTGTAAGGGTACAGCCAACGATCTTTGAGAGTATGCCTATCGTTACCACTGTCATGAGTACGGTGAGTAGGGATGGAGTGAGGGCATTGAATATCATGCGTACGTCGACGAGGGAGCCAGCCTTTATGAAGAACAGGGGAGTGAACAGCGCTATTAGTGTAAGCATCCTGTTGCTCACGTACCTGGCCTCGTACCGGTACCTCGAGAAACCGAGGCCCACGGCGTAGGCCAGGAGGATGGCGCTGAACTGGAGCTGAGCCGCTATGTATGACAGGACGAGGAGGACTATGAAGACCACCGAGAGCAAGGGCTCCTCCATAGGCGTTCTTAGGGCAAGCTTGATCATCGACTTCCCAAGCCTCTCGAGGGAATAGGAGACCGCTAGCCAGAACCCAAAGGCACCAGCAACTATCTCTATTAACGTCATCGCCGGGAACTCCCTCGCCTCCAGAGAGTACACAGTGCTTAGGAGTGCGAGACCGAGAACGTCGTCCACCACAGCCGCACCTGTTATGGCTTGCCCGACTCTGCTGCCCTCGTACCCCATGTCTCCCAGGGTCTTCAAGGTGAGTGTTACCGAGGTTGCGGAGAGGGCCACGCCCAGTGCGAAGGTCTCCTTTAGGCCTATTCCAAGAGGTGTGAGGGCCATTATGGGCAACACGACGGACCCTGCAACGCCCCCGAGCGCTATCAGGCCGGCGTCCCTTAAGCCCCTGATGAAGCCCCTTAGCGAGCCCTCAAGCCCCAGGTAGAAGAGGTAGACCACTATGCCGAGGACGGCGAGCGACGATGTTATCTCGGTGAGTTCGTAGTTCATGAGGGGTATCGCCATCCCGACCAGGATGTAGCCCATCACCTTCGGTAGCCCGACCTTAGAGAAGATCACCTCAGCCATCCTGGCGAGCGCTATCAGCGTCGCTATCTCAATCATCCACCAGAGTTCGCCGACCGCCACTACCTAACCTACCCTATTACGGTTCCGGGGCGAGGGAAAAAACTGGTCAACCACCCATCTCAGGCGTGGTGAAGACTACGTGGTCGCCGTCGCTTAGCCTGTGGTTCAGATCAGCTACTTCAACCCCGTTAACGGATATGGTGAAGATCAGGCGCCCGCTGAGTACACCATCGCCGAGTCTCCTGCTCACCCTCTCCCTAATAGCCATGAGGAGATCCCTTAGGGTGGCGTTCTCCGGTAGCTCCAGCTCGACCACTCTCTTACCCGGCCCGACGATGTCGCCGGCTCTGGCCAGGAACATTACGCGGACTCGCAAACGTTGTCCACCTATTAATGCTGTGGTGATAGGGCATGATAACCTTTAACCCTGTTTAAGGGTAAAAATTCACTCCCCGAGGAACTTTATTATTACGTCACGGACTCTTGAGACCGCCTTACGCACATACTCCTCGTCGATCTTGCCGAGCGGCGTCGGTGTCTCGGTTATCCTCTTGGGTATGCGCACCTTGCTCGGGTCGTAGCCCTCCCTTATCTTTATAGCCTGTTTCTCACAGTAGATCTTCTTCCCCAGCTTCACTATATCCTCCTCAGACATTCCGTAGCCTAGGCTCCTGAGAGCCTTCGCAACCAGCGGAGGCTTGTATATGCCTCTGGCGAAGTAGCATATCACGAGCGAGGCCAGGATCTGCCTCCACGCCTCCTCCTCAGCAACCATCTCCATGGCTTTCTCAGGCGGCGGGATCTCCTTCCCTGCCTTGAGGATCTTCTGATCCATCGAGTAACCTCCGGCATCGAGGTGCGAGTGCCTCGAACCAGTTATGAGCCCTATTACGTACAGCGGGCCTGTGTGATAACCCGCTGGCTCAACCTTGTTGAACGCTATGGCGAAGTCCTCGCCGCCGTACTTCCTGGCCGCCTCCTCAACACCCATCGCCAGGTACTTGTAGAACTCATTCGGCTGGTTCACGATGTAGTGAACTGCGTTTATGTAGGACTCCCAGTCACCCCACCTCAGCTCTACTATTGTGTCCTCCTTACTCACGAATCCTTTCTCGTAGGCCTCGGTCGCCCACGCCAGCACTACCCCTGTGGATATTGCGTCGAGGCCCTCGACCTCCACTGCCCTTATCAGCTTCAGGAGGCCCTCCCTATCGCCTATGCCGAGATTCGTGCCTAGGGCGTATATGAGTTCGTAGTCGTATGAGAGGAAGTCTATCTTATAGAAGTATTTCTCGTCCTCGTACTCCTCCCTGAGAGCCGCTATGTGTATGCACGCTGTCGGGCACGCCGCGCAGGCCACCCTCCTGGCGAGCATTGTCTCAGCTATCTTCTCGCCACTTATCTCCTCTGCCTGCTCAAAGCTCCTGGAACTGAAGTTCTTCGTTGGGAGAGCGCCTATCTTGTTGAGGGGTATTATGTTGGCTGGTGTGCCGAGGTCGTGGTACTTCTTCATTAACTCTGACTTAGTCGCCAGGTCCAGGATCTCCCTGTAGACCTTACGGTACTCCGCGATATTCGGGACCTTGTAACCCTTGTTCCCGGCTATGACGACAGCCTTCAGCTTCTTTGAGCCGAATACCGCGCCTAACCCCATCCTGCCGAAGTGCCTGAACGTCTCAGTTGTGACGTTCGCGTACCTAACTAACTGCTCTCCCGCCCTGCCTATCCTCATGATGGCTCTCCTACCGGGGTTCGGGGTCACTTCCCTCAAGATCCTTCCGACGGTAACTATCGACCTCATGCCCCACAGGATGGCGGCGTCCCTGAACCTCACCTTCTCCTCGTCGATGACTATGTATATTGGCCTGTCTGACGCGCCTCTAATGACTATCGCGCCGTACCCGGCCGCCCTCATTGCTACGGCGCTCCTGCCGCCAGCGTGAGACTCCGCGAAGTATCCGTTGAGCGGGGACTTGAACACCGCCACGGTCTTTGAACCGAATGGAAACGTCGCCGTGAAAGGGCCTATGGCGAAGATGACTGCATTCTGCGGACTCAACGGATCAGCGTCCTTCGGTACTTCCTCCTTGTATAGCTGCGTCGCCACGCCGATGCCACCGAGCCACTTACTGAAGAGGTCTTCCCTCTTCTCGACCCAGAATATCTTCTTCGTCAGGTCAATGTAGAGCACCCTCGAGAGAGTTGAGACCCAGTAACTCGTGTCCAGCTCAGCCATCGTTACCCACCTCCTCCAGAGCGAGTACTCCGTGCGGGCAGTGATCTACGCAGTAGCCGCAGTGGGTGCATATCGTTGGCTTCATCCACTCATTATCCCATAACACCGCCCCGATATCGCAGGCCTCGACACACATCCCGCACCCAATGCACTTACTCGGGTTCAGTATCACACCGCCCCCCCTCCGCTTAATCAGCGCGTCCACAGGACAAGCCCTAGCACAAGGCGGATCCTCACATGCCCTGCATACGATCACTACAAAGCCTCTCTCTATCCCTCCGGCGGATCTCACAGCTATGGCAGACTTGTTGAAGCCAGCAACACCGAACCTCTGGCTACAGGCGAGGACACAGAGCTGACAGCCAACACACTTGTTAGGGTCAACAATAACCAATCTCTTAGATACCAATGAACCCACCCGCGTACTTCAATAGTGTCCTATCGGGAACTCCTACTATTAATGTTATGGCAGTCACATGATCCATAGTGAAAGGCTTAACGTAATCTAACTAAAATTTAATTATAATGCAAATTATTACAAAAACGAAGTCTTTAACACGTTTTATAATTCAGAACTACGGATAAAGGCTACGGGCCTACATAATGGAAACGGTGCTTACCATAGCTATAGCTGTCGGCCTATCATTTCTAGTATTGGTTCCTTCAAGCATCGTGACCAACGTATTGGCGAGGCTAATGAGAGGTAAATCAGAAGCGTTTCTAGCCCTATCTATGCAGGCAACAATTGCCGTCCTCACTTTAGTCCTTGCCTTACTAATCGCTAAGGATCTAGCTATTATTGGTACGCTATCGTTCCCTATTTTAGACCTAGCAAAGGCAGTGGCATTGGCTGTGTTGATAATCGCTATCCTCTATGTCCTCGGGACCAGGTTCTCAGAGGGATGCAGTCCCCCGATCCACCTAGAGAACGCGTTGGAATTCGCAGCCCTAGCGTTTCTGGCCGCTCCTATCGGTGAGGAGATACTCTTTAGGGGGCTCGTGGAGGGCTACCTACTGGTTAATAACACAGGCATAGCCATCTCGATGATCGTGCCCGCAGTCTTGTTCTCTCTGATGCATGTAGTACCGTATAAGGATTCACCAAAGGTTTGCCTCCTGTTTATACTGACCTCTTCGTTTGTTATGGGATTAGTTGCTGGCTACTTTAGGGCGGTCACAGGCTCTATTGCTCTACCAATAATTATACACTCGATTGGGAATACGCCGGGGCTTCGATACTTTACTGAAAAACACAGAGATGCAGGAACCGCCCAATGAATAGATTCTCGCTATGCGAAGACTAAGCCAGTATCATCGTAATGATTAATTTCACCACGTGGTAACTGCCCGGATGTTATTTGTGGCGGGCCCGCCGGGATTTGAACCCGGGATCTCCGGCTCCGCAGGCCGGCGCCTTATCCTGGCTAGGCCACGGGCCCGCCCCTCGATGTTATGGTCTAGTACGGGTTTTTAGCTTGCCTTCAGAGCCCTCACAGCTGCCTGCGCCATATCCCCTATCTTCGCCTTAGGATCCTCTGCCTTCATCACTGCCGACGCCACGAGAACGCCTGCCGTGCCGAGCCTTATGGCAGCCTCTACATCCTCGGGGTTACTGATTCCTGCGCCTGTTAGTATTACTACCTCCTTATTAACTCTCCTCACAGCCTCCACGGTGCCAGTTATGATCTCCGGCTTTGCCTTTGAGACCGCTATCCCTGTGCCTATGAGTTCTGGGGGCTCGACCGCTATGGCGTCGGGCTTTAAGGCAGCAGCTGCCGCCGACGTCTCCGGGGTGTCTGCACAGACTATGGTCTCAAGGCCGAGTTCTCTTCCTTTCCTTACTAGGTAGTTTATCTGGTCAAGCCTCAGCCTTTTCTCGCTGTGGTTTATTAGATAGCCCTTAGCCCCTGTATCTGCTATTATCTCAGGCGGTATATGCCCTGTCCTCGCCCCTAGGGGTACTGGGTCAGCGTGTTGCGCAAAAATATCCACTTTGAACGCAGACGCCAATGCCCTAATCTCGGTTGCTGGCACGGCTAGGATTATCCTCACGCCACCGTACTTCTTTGCCACCTCCTCAGCCGCCTCAGCTATTTCCAGGGCCTTAACGCCGTAGGAGGTTGGATAAGCTTTGAAGTTTATGACTATATACGCCTTCATCAAGCTCACCGATTAGGTCTAGCTGGAGAAGTAATAACGTAGTCTTAAGGAAGTGCCGCTATTTTGGTTGAGTAAAAACTCAGTCGTGGGTCTCCTCGAGGAGTTCAGACCTTATTAGGGGCTTCTTAGCCTTGATCGCCCTCTCCTCGACCTTGAACCTGTCCTTGAGCTTCTCCAGGACCTGCGGGAGGGTGGTGTACTCCATCTCCTCCGGACCGAGACGGTGTGGCATGAACGGGCCGTGCCTTCTCATGTACTCCGCCACCGTCTGGGCCAGCCTCCTGGTCTCGTCGAAGGCGACGTCGTCGAATAAGTCGGATGGCCCTACTAGGCGGCCGTTCTTTATGTTGAAGCCTAGCCCTATTACCCTGGGCGGGCCGTCGAACCTGGTGCACTTGGAGTACCTTAGCGGGACCGGCATCAATGGGCCGTGGTGGGAGCCCCTCATCCAGCCGGCCACGAGGTGCGGGAAGGCGAACGCCTCAAGTATTTCGCCCATGGCCGGGAACCCTGACTGCGCCCTCACGATAGCTACTGGGTCGTCCTTGCCGACGTACTTCCCCGCTATGAGGTTCAGCCTCTCGACGCTCACGACGGCACCTATCTCGCCGTCGGTCTTCCTGTAGACCCTCCTCACTATGAAGCGCCCGGGCGTGCCGATGATCGCTAGTATGTCGTAGATCTCCTCCGGCGCCGAGAGCTTCACGTACTTGCCCTCGAAGACATCGTATATCTCGAAGATGAAGCCGTTATGCATCCTCGGGTCAATCACTAGGCCGGCGGTATTGAACGGGTCAGCGAAAATCTTGTACATCGGCAGGTTGAACGCACCTGGCTCGGTCTTGTCAGCCATGAATATGGCGACAGGCTCGGCAGGCCTCTCAACGAACTCCATCTCAGCAACCCCAGGGCCTAGCCCCCGAACGTTCCCAGAGAAGGCGTCCACGAGGAGGTCCTGCCCAGCCGCGTAGAGACCAAGCTCCTTCGCCACCTTGGACGCCTCCTTGAACGCGTCCCACGCAAGGCCGTGGATGTCGGGACTGTCGACGCCCTTGGTGTGGGTCATGATGAGTTCTAGGTCGTCACCTGCGTTGGTGACGTAGAAGTCTATTATTAGGCCCTTCCTCTTCGCCTCAGCCAACACCTTAGTGGCCGCCGCTATTGTGTCCGGATGCACTATGTGGTGGCCTGCCAACGACCCGATGTCAGCCTTTATCACGGACAACGTTATGAGCTTACCTTCCGCCATCAGAATCACCATGTAGTGGTAGGTTTAGGGACATTAATTAGTTAACCGGGCGCGGGCTCACTCTTCCTCAGCAACCTCCTCGGCCCTCGGGACGTAGTAATACTCCCCGATAGCTTTCTGCTTCCTGTCGAGGTAAGAGCCCGGGCGATTAACCCTAGGCCTCCCTGTCTTGAGGTCCCTGCGGAACGTGACCCCCACGTCCTTGAGGAAGGTGTTCATACCCGTCCTCAGGTCGGTGGGCGCTAAGGCATGCCCTTCCCTCCCAGGGACGCCCCTAAACACCATTACCCTGTTCGCTACGTAGTCGACGACGTTTAGGTCGTGGTCAACGACGAACATCGCCACCTTCCTCACAGTCGCTACCCTCTTTATCGCCCTCATCACGGTGAACCTGTCCTCCACGTCTATGTAGGCAGAGGGCTCGTCGAGGAGGTATATGTCCGCGTCGGCGGCGAGGGCTACAGCTATGGCGAACTTCTGTAGCTCTCCACCACTTAGCTGGGCGATCTCCCTGTCACCCAGCTTGTGGAGCCTCAGCCTCCTTATCACGTCAACCCTGAACCAGTCGGTAGCCGCTATGCCCTCCTTCGTGATCTCGTTGAGCGCTTCCTCGACGGTGGTCCAGGGATAGTTCTTGGGGGATATGTACTGCGGTTTGTAACTTATTCTGAAGGCCTCGGTCGGTACCTCCCCCTCGTCGGGCTCGAGCTCGCCTGCGAGCATGCGTATGAACGTTGTCTTACCTATGGCGTTGGGGCCCAGGATACCTATTACTTCACCCTGGTAGACCTCACCTCCTTCCACGCTAAGCTCGAAGCCGTTGAGCCTCTTCCTTAGGTCGCCCCATGTAAGGTAGGTGATCTTTGTCTCCAGCTCCCTCTCCGGCGCCTCCGCATGGACGCGGAAAACTATCTTCTCCTTCCTAATCACCATGTTCTCGGCGGGTAGGTACCCCAGGAGGTAGTGGTTTATCCCGGCCCCCACGGCGTACGGCTTAGAGAATATGCCGTACACGCCCGGCTCGCCGTAGACGATCGCCACCTTATCGGATGTGTAGTCAAGCATCGCGAGGTCGTGCTCCACCACGACTACGTAGGCGTTCTTGGGCGGGAGCTCCCTTATCGCCCTAGCTACGGCGAGCCTCTCCCTTACGTCGAGATAGCTTGAGGGCTCGTCGAAGAAATATATGTCCGCTTGCCTGAGCAGGGCCGCGGCTATGGCGAGCTTCTGTAACTCGCCGCCGCTGAGGTGTGAGATCCTCTTGCCCCACGCGCTGTCGAGGTCCACGTACTTCCTAACCTCGTTCAGCATACCTCTTTCATCGATCCTCTGGAGTACCTGATCGACAGTCCCCTTAACCCTCCTCCGTATTATGTCGATGTTCTGTATCTTGTGAACGACTCTGTACTTCTTGTCAACTATGCCTTTGAAGTAGTTATAGAACTCTGTCCCCCTGAAGTGCTTGAGCACATCATCCCACGTAACCTCCTCACCGACCCTGCCCAAGTTAGGGACTATCTCGCCCGCCAGTATCCTGACTGAGGTGGTCTTTCCGGTACCGTTCTTCCCTATTATGCCGAGGACGTAGTCACGACCGGGTAGGGGGAGGCCGTAGAGCTTGAAGGCGTTGACCCCGTATCTGTGCACGACCATCTTCTCGAGTTCGTCCGGGAGATTGACGACATAGATGGCGTTGAAGGGACATTTCTTAACACAGATACCGCAGCCGACGCAGAGGGACTCATTAATTATTGCCTTACCCCCGTGCTCCTCCGAGAGGTATATGGCGTATAGGCCCATGGCCCTATTTCTTTTCGCCCTGTTCACTGGGCAGAACCGCACGCATTCCTTGGCGCATCTGTGGGGCTTGCAGAGGTCATGATCGACTACCGCTACCCTCACCATCCCCTTAACCCTAGGAGTTGATGGAATGGTCAGCCATAATAACGTTCATTACCTGTGTACCGAGCACTGTAGTGAATGATGAGTGGTGACGGCTTAGAGCGTCAGCGATGAAGAGAAACATCTCCCTGATCCCTAAATGGCGGCTTAAGGGGCACATGTCCCTACTGGGCGTGGAGGGCTTGGGGTAATTAATAAACAATTAATGAGTAAAAACCGAGGTGCTGACCTCGGGAAGGCGTCACCACTCCTCCTCTTCTTCCTCCTCCCACCACTCCTCCTCTTCCCACCATTCCTCCTCCTCTTCTTCCTCCTCCCACCACTCTTCCTCCTCGAACGACATGGCGCGTCCCCGCCATTAACGAGTTCTCGAAACAGGGATTTAAGGAATGTGGTACGCGGGACTCACTTGTGTTGCTCTGCCCAGAAGAGAGCCGTTCTCTCAATTGCCTCGAGCTCGGTTGCGTGGTCAGGCTCCGGTGGGGGGAGGCACTCACCGATTCCCGGCACTTTCGCTCTACTGCCGACGCACCATGTGTACAGGATAGCGTCGCCACCCTCGGGCCCGAATGCCTTCAGGGCCTCCCTTATCTGCCTCGTGGCGAGGTAAGTGAGCATGAACTCGACCTCCTTCTTCCTAGCTATGGCGCTGTCCTCAGACCACGCCAGCTCGGTCAGGTAGGCGGCGAGCCTGAGGTGCCTCGGGCCGGTGAAGATCCTTGTCGGCACCAGGACAGCACTGCAGCCTTTTGGGAGCTCGAGCCTCTCCAGGATCGCTGCGGTGTTGGGTGCCTTGAGTGTGCAGAGCAGATCCTCTACGTTCCCGATCTCCTCAAGGACCCGGAGGACCTCCCTCACGGCCTCATCTATCGCCATTGCCTAGCCCCCATGCGCGACTGGTAGGAGCAGTATCTCTGAGCCGTCCTCCAGGACCGTGTCATACCCCTCCAGGAGTTCGGCGTCCACACCATTGATGAAAACTAGGTACGAGACAGTTGTCTCGCCTTCCTCCGTCACGGCGTCACGGAAGACCTGCGAAAGACTCCTGAGCCTGATCAGCAACTGTCTCAGGGTTGAGCCCTCGGGGAGTTCGAGGACAAGCTCGCTCGAACCGTAATCCGTGGCTAGGTGACCGAGAAGCCTGATCTTGACCTTTATGGTTCTCAAGCCCCTGCCTCACTGCCTGCCTCTCTCTGGAGTCCCCTAGCCCTTAGCTTGGCGAGGTGTGTGAGGTACCCGGCTATCTGATTCCTGAGCTTCTTGGATTTCAGGTACACGTACTTATTCACGAGTTCTTTGTTCTTCTCGAAGTCTGTGCTGACTTCATGAGGGTATAGCTCGAGAAGCTTCCTCGCGGTTCTCTTGACCAGCGCTATCCTTACCTTACCCATGCTTCCCTGCACCACCTTGATTGGAGGTGCGGGTTATTTATAGGATTTGCCCGGGGAGGTGGCGTGAAAAGCTTATATAGAAGACGACGACCTAGTCATCAAGGGATAGGGCTATGAGCAAAGCAGTCCCACCCACTGCAGGGATACCTGTGCTGATACTCAAGGAGGGTTCCTCGAGAACCTACGGTTCTGAGGCCCTCAGATCCAATATGACCGCTGCCATAGCGCTCGCCGAGATGCTTAGGACAACCTACGGCCCGAAGGGCATGGACAAGATGCTCGTCGACGTTCTGGGCGAGGTAACGATCACTAACGACGGCGCCACGATCCTCGACAAGATGGAGGTGCAGCACCCCGCTGCGAAGATGCTTGTTCAGATAGCTAAGGGCCAGGACGACGAGGTCGGCGACGGCACCAAGACCTCCGTGATCTTTGCTGGCGAACTCCTCAAGGCCGCGAGCGAGCTGCTCGAAAAGGACGTACACCCAACAGTCATAATCAACGGCTACAAGATCGCCCTCGAGCAGGCGCTCAAGTTCGCTGACGAGATAGCGAATGAGATCGACACCGAGGACATCGAGACCCTCAAGAGGATCGCCTCCACAGCCCTCACCAGCAAGGCGGTACACGGCGTCAGGGATCACCTGGCCGAGATCGCTGTCAAGGCCGTCAAGCAGATCGTGAGGGAGGAGAACGGTGAGATCTTCGTCGACCTGGACAACATACAGATAATCAAGAAGCACGGCGGCTCCCTGGCCGACACGAAGCTGATCTACGGCATCGTCCTCGACAAGGAGGTCGTGCACCCGAGCATGCCGAGGTCAGTCAAAGACGCTAAGATAGCCCTCATCGACGCGCCTCTTGAGGTCGAGAAGACCGAGATTGATGCCGAGATAAGGATCAGTGACCCGACGCTGATGAGGAGGTTCATCGAGGAGAAGGAGAACATACTGAGGGACCTCGTCGAGAAGATTGCTTCTGTTGGTGCTAATGTTGTGATTTGTCAGAAGGGTATTGATGATGTTGCTCAGCACTTCCTGGCAAAGAAGGGCATACTAGCAGTAAGGAGAGTAAAGAGATCAGACATGGAGAAAC
>JALSOP010000148.1 GCA_026986435.1 Desulfurococcales archaeon
ATGACATTATTAATGCTGTTAATGTTGTAGAGCCAGAGCCTCTTACTGGTAGGAGAAAGTACTATGTTGAGACTAACGGTAGAAAGTATCCTATTAAACAGGTTATAAGTCTGGTAACAGGGCTGCCTAGGATAGCATTTACGGCAATGGACGCCTATAGAATCCTAACTAAGCTAGGGTTTGAAGTAAAGGAGATTTGAGAGTCAAGGTAAGTACTCTGAGAACTATGATGCCTGGGTGGCTATGGGGAGGGTATCTTATTTCATCTGCAAAATCGCTATCTCTTGTTATTAATATGAGGTTTTTATTCTTAGCAATGCTCATAACACTTTCGTTATATATTCATCTGGGAACGTATTCAACATAGTTACCTTGTTCTCTTAATACACGTTATATTTCGAGGAATATTCTCATCGAGCAGGAAGCGGTATGACATGTCTTTCCATCCTTAGAAGCTCAGCTGCTAATGTGATGGCCTCAAGTATCATCTCCCTGCTAAGTTGAGGATATTCCTCAAGTATCTCACCTATCGACATACCCTCAGCCAGCATCTCCAGTACGTCAGAGACTAAGACTCTAGTGCCCTTGAATACTGGCTTACCATGGCATATCTCAGGGTCGGTAATAATCCATCTAAATCTCTTAGTTGGCATTATCTCTCTACAACCACATATGCGTACCCACCCTTCAGGTTTAATGCGATTTTGCATGTATATCTAATTACAAGTAATAGTAATATCGCCGATGACATCTGCCTCAATTATTGTTTTGAGGTATATACGTATTCTATCTTACTATGATATGAATTTACTATATGGTTGTTTCTCACACGGCGGAGGTCCGGGGTTCGAGTCCCCACGGGCCCACCAAAAACATATATGGTGTCGGTTTCTGCAGTGTTATTGAGGATAGAGGTTCGGCATGAGCTTAAGTTGATTACTCTCTATAGTAGTACTTAGTACTGGTGTTTTGAGGATGTCCGAGATTGAGGGTATTGTTAAGGGTGGGGTGATTATTCCGCTTAAACCTTTGAGGGAGCTTGAGGGCAAGAAGGTCAGGGTAAAGATAATAGACGTCAAGGATGTTGACGCGGCGAAGCTCTATTCATACATTAGACTCTTAAGGGAGGGCGAGGACGCTGAGGAACTCTTCGAAATATAAGCAAGGAGACATTGTTATTCTAGAGCTCCCGTTCACAGACTTACTCGGCTCTAAGCTAAGACCTGTCTTAGTATTGAATGCTGTAGACTTGGGCGAGGATTTAATAGTAGCTAAGATAACGAGCTCTACTGGGCCGTATAGAATACCAATAACACAATCAGACCTAGCCATTGGACGTTTAAAGAAGGAACCGAGCTATATAGATTGCTCAAGTATTTTCACTGTGGAAAGTAGGTTAGTGATAAAGGTCATTGGCAAACTCTCGGAGAAGGCTCTAGTTAAGGTCAAGGAAGAATTAAAGAGTATTTTTGATTTAAAGTAAGGAAAACGCATCTAGCTTCTGAAGCGTAACACCTCATATTAGACTATTACTATTTATGCTACGCATATACTCAACAGTTATTAAAACCTGGCTTGGGTGCCTATAGTATTTATCGACTTGAAGCTCATGCGTTAACAATAATATAAATTCTTGGTATATGGTTGTGTTCTCACACGGTGAAGGTCTATGGTTTAAATCTCCGCGGACCTGCCTCCTGTGTAACCTCTCATTCATTGCTATCCATGAACAGGGAGACACTATGTGGCAGTTTCATTCAATAGCCATACCAGTATTGCGGGTGCGTTCGTTTCAAAGGGCGTTCGTGATCATATTAAGGGTATTCAAGAAAGGGCTTACTGAAACCAGTACATTATATTATTCACTAGTTCTCCTCAAGCTAGTTTGGAGTAAGCGTGATTTTTGATATGCTGTAGTTTAAAGGTTTTTGTGCTTTCCTAATTTATAAGCTTTAGACGTAAGAGGGGATAAAGTAAGCGTTATCCCGGCCACGCTGTTCGAACAAGAAACATAGATTAATGGTTACGCCACGGGGACGTTTCCTCTTTTTAACTCATGGTATTAGTGTGCTTTCCGACGACAATATAGTTGAAATAGCCTGTTATTATTTGGTGACGGTGTGTCCGCCCAGCTTATTGTTAGAGGTAAAATTGCTCGACGCATCCAAGAGGAGGCTGGGAAGTTAGGTGTTGCTCCGGACGAGTACTTGCTTGAGTTGTTAAGCCAGGGCCTTGACCCGAGAGATTAGGCAGTAGAGTACATTGAGGTTGCTGAGGAGCTGCTCAAGGAGGCCCATGAGGGACTCGAGAAAGGCAATGTGAGGCAGGCCGCCGAGAGGGTTTAGGGTGCTGTTGCGCTGGCAGTTAAGGCTTATGCTCACCGGAGGGATGAAAAGCGCTTGACGAGTATGGAGAGCTGTGGGAATACTCGGAGAGGATGATTGAGGAGCTGGGGGAGTGGGTTAGTGATTCATGGAATGCTGAGAATGCTATGCATATATACTTCTACGAGGGCTGGTGCAGAGACAAGCACGTTGAGCTATCGCTCAAGCAAGTTAAGAAACTAGTTAGAGAGGTGGCGTCAAGGGTTAAGGAATAGCTTTGTTTTAGGCGACGCCTTCCTGCCCAACCACACAATGTATGCACAGAATAGCTTACCTGCCCACTTCATGGCGCTCAAGTGATGCGCTCCTTTAGCTCCTTACCCAATCCTATGCAAACAAATTGAGAACCTAAGTTGTGGAGCGCCGTGGATCAGTCCTTACTTTAGAAAAACTTATGGGCTCAGACAAACCTGAAGTATATCCCTGCCGGTACGTCGTAGTAACATGGTGGGCACCAGGGACACCACCATGGGGGGTCGACCTTGTATTTGTACTTACTGATCCTCATGTTCACACCCTCATAAACGTCATAATCGCCCGGCACATCGCCTAAGTCGCCTTGATTGACTATGTCCGTGAATCCATATTGAGGCGCCGACAGCGCTGAGCGATACCTGAAAACCAGCTATGCCCGCAGCCACAGGTGACGCTATCGGTGCCACTAAGGATATAGCGGCTGCCACCATCGCGCCCACAGGTATGCCGACCTCGAAATCAGCCCCGCAGTGGTCATAGTTCTGGAATATGGACTCAAGGGTCTCTGACTCGCCAGGCGCTAACGAGGTCACGTAAGTCTCGTTCGTCCCGGCTAACAAGTTCCCTAATAATTGGTCGACCGGTAGACCGTACTCGAAACCACCAGCTATGTCATTGCTCTCGACCAGAACGTCGGTGATGGTAGCCGTTACCTTGTCGTGGAGGTACGTGACCTCACCTCCAACAACGACGAGGTACACGCTGTAGACGTCCAGGTATGGCCTGTCCTTAAGGGCGGACACTCTGCTCTAATGCTTTGTCTTAACTAGTACTTCGAGCTCCTCTAATTGTGGGAGCAGTGATGGAGGGTAGGAGACCCTGGCTAGTCACGGTCGTTGTGCTCGTACTTGCGAGCGCTTTGATAACGAACCCGCAGGTCATGTCACAGGCGCCCCGAGAGCACCCGATGATGTCCGGGGTTCCCTTGGTGTATGTGGGCTACTTAGCGGTGGTTCTCGATGACTCGAGCATCAATGTGAGTAGGGTTGAGGAGATGGTTGCTGAGGTCTCATCCGACCCCGACCTCGCCGGCCTAGACCTAGTAGTGAGCAAGGACGGTAGGAACTATGTCGTGTTCATGACTTCCTACTCACCGCACTACCTCGTAGTAGCCTACAACAACGGTAGCAAGGTTGTGGTATCGATTCATTACGCACCGACCCCGGAAGCGGTGATGTGGTGGGGCTGGCTCGACGCAGACATATACGTCAATACGTCGTCGGTGGCTGAGAAGGCTTCGGAGAAAGGTTGGGACGTGATCTACAACTCCTCAAGGACGTACATGAGGTGCACCACCGCTACCGTCACATGTACGAGCGTGGGTAACTACACGTGCTCGCCAGCAACCATCCCGCCAACATGCTTCAACATAACCCAAGCGCATATCGTGTTATGGAGGAGGGCGCCGAGGGCCTACATAGTGGTCGATGAATCAGCGCAACTGGAGAATGGTAGCATAACTGGGATCCCGCGCCTCTCGCTGGTAGCGTACGTCGAGAGCACCGACAGCGATACCTTAGCCGTAGTCAAAGAGATGCTGAGGAGCATAGCCGGCTCCATGGCGGACTACATCAAGTGGAAGCCGCCTGTTAAGGAAGGGTATATCGACGACATGAAGGACCTGCTGAGGAAGTACCTGATCTACTTCGCCCACAAGGGTATACTGCTCACCAGCAACCAAACACTCCAGGCAGCAATGAACGCCGTGTCGGAACTGACTACAATAAACTCATCGATTGAGGTAAGCGGTAGCTCCGTGAGTGCCACAGAAATAGTCCCTCCGAACCCCTACAGCCTAACTAACCAACCGGACATGATACCCTGCAACGAAGTCTTCAACCCGCCAGGATGCACGATAGTGACAACCACAATAACAATTACTGCACCCTCATACACACCTCCGCACACACAGCAGACCACGACCACATCGATCCCCCAGCCAAACACGGGCACAACCGGGACAGGGACCACCACGGGCACGGTTACTGGTAACGTATTAGTGGGTGAGGAAGTGAGGAACGCGGGCATAGCACTGGCAGTAGCGCTTGCCTCGGCAGGGCTTGTGTGGGCCCTGCTAAGGAGGGGCTGAGGCATGGGGAAGGACATACTGAGGTACTACCTAGTGTTGAGGATGAACGGGCAGGAGTTCGGGGTAAGGCAGGCCCAGAGGGTACTGGGCTTAAGTAGCCCCGGTAAGGCCCAGAGAATACTCAACAGAATGGTTAAGGAGGGCCTCATGACCAGGAGGGAGGACGGGAAGTACGTGATAGTCAAGGACCCGCCGCCGGAGCTGGTGGGCAAGCTGGTCATAAAGGGCAGGGTCTACCCAAGGATCCTCATATACGCTACGTACGCGACAGTGCTCGCATCAACGTATACACTCCTAACAAGACCCGGGCCAGGGTTCCTGCTTGTTGAGGCAATGATTGTTGCGCCGCTATGGCTTGAGGCAATAATAGAGTACTTCCAGATAAGGAAACAGGGCCTCTAGCCACCGGGTGGGGGCGGGGGATACACGGGCTCCGGAACAGTGATACCCCTCTTTTTACTGCCATAGCGGCCGAGGCCGAACTCAATAATGAAGAGTATGCCACCTATGATCGCCACCAAAGGGCCTGCGCCAACAGAAACGGCAGAGGACACCAGACCACCTACGACGGGATAGCTCGCTACTATGTCTGATTTAAGACTCGAGATCCCGGCAAACCACGCTATACCTGACAATATCGACATTGCGCCCGCCACCACACCAGCTTTATACGTTACGACGCTGACTAGGCCAGCAATGAGGCCGCCAATCAGTGAGATTATCGAGACCGCAAACAAGTAAACAGTTGCCTCGGAAACTCCGCCCTCCCCCGCAGAGATGCTGTCGCCCCCAAAGCTTTGCCTCAGCAGGTCGTAGAGGGAGAACTCAAGCTTCCCGAGAAGCTCTATACTTACCCATGGAAGGAACAGTGACACAATAAGGAGCACGAGGCCGGCCACACCAATTAATCTCTCCACAACCACCTCAACAGTCACCGAACAAAGATATGCAAGGACAATAAAGGCATCAGAAACATATGATCTGAGCATTGACTAATTCACCCACCCCCCGCCATGAGAGCCCGCAGAACGATTTCTTTGCATAACCTAGAGCACGTCGACATAACGATCACCCTAACAGCGCCGAAGCCCGACATCACTGCTTCATGCCCAATAATGCCTAGCCTCAGGATCATCTGCGACGGGTCCGACCAGCGAGACTCAGCAACGACTCTGCATCCGTTCCCGCACTCCGCCAGCAGGTAAGATCCTTCCTGCTTCATAAAGCAGCCCAGCCCACCTAGGTAATCCCTTATCTTTCGAAGCATAATCTCCGGTTTGGTTAGCCAGTATTCAGAGTCCTCACAAGGTGCAAGCACTGGAGTCAGGCCCAGAGGATCGGGCACGGAGAGCCCCTTTAATTAGGGGTAACGTGAATTAAGTTAGTTCATGTATTATAGTAATTTTCATGAACAGCGAATTTAATTAAAAATTAATTAACTGTCAAGGAGTACCTTAGTGAGGGTTGGTGTTGAAAGGGTTCGCCCTGCTTCTACTGGCAATCGCCGCTCCCGCCGTCCTTGTCCCAATGACCTCGGTGAGGGGGGTGGGTGACCGGGGCAGTATGGTTGTTCTAGGAGAATTATATGATTACGCCATAAAGGAAGGGGTGGGGATCTACATACGGCATTCACCGCCCACAGCTTCTGGCTGGCTGGGAAGCAGCCAATACAGTATAACCGTAGATTATCACGGCACGGAATACAGGGGCTACCTGTTCTCTGTCTCCCAGGCTGTGGATATATCTCCCGATGGCCGGTACGTAGCCCTCATTAACTACAGTATCAGGCCCGTCCTCTATCACGCGATCACAATAAGGGAGGGGGACGCGTACGAGAACCGTACTGTGGTAGGTATTGATTGGGACCTGGTCGTTATTAGTGGAGAAGGGAGGAGGGTCGCCCTCTCAGGCACTCTCCCGGTATCTATTACGGAGCAGGGATCCGTGCCAAGCCTCGATCCCGAGTGGGGGTATCCGAGGGTCGCGTTCTACGGTGAAGAACTCTATGTACTGAGTGTGAGCGTCGAGGATGGCGAGCCTGTGGCGAGGCCGTACATCGTGGGTCTTTCGCAGGATCAGTTAATCCCCTTGACCGGGGTGAGTCAGGCGCCTCCCTCAGAGTACATGGTCCCGATAGGTGGGTCGGTAATAGTTTGGTTTGTCAGCAAGGTTGGGGGGATGGGGGTAGAGGCGCCTACCCCTGTGTTGCTTGGGCAGGGTGCCACTAGAAACTTGAAGGGCGTGGTACCTTCATATATCACCGGCTGGGCAGGAACCGATGCCGGCGCACTGATCATGTCCGTGGACGGCGGCCTCTACCTCATCGGGCCCGACGCCGTCCCCAAAATAATTGCGTCAAGCGCAGACGATTTCGCCGTTTCAGCGAGCGGTGAGTGGGTAGCCGTTGCTGGTCCCGAGTTAAGCATCTATAGAGCCACTGAGGCAGGCCTGGAAAGAGTGTTCGCAGGCCCTGAATCGAGGGCCGTGGAAATAAGTGATGAGTACGTTGCGTTCATGGCCGATGATGCCGTAACGGTTACGACGCTGCCGCCACACCCCAGGGTCGTGGCTAGAGTAAGTGTCGCCGACAAGTACTTCATAGGCGGTGAGGGCGTCCAGTATGGGCTCATCTATGATGACCTTGCGCTGAAAGGGAATAAGTTGATAATTATTTATCATTATAGCCCCATGGGCTCGGAGCCATGGGAGAAGATATACGTTGAAGAGGAGATACCACTGCTGCGCGGGCAGGGAGGGCTTACTAGAGAGGAAGGTGGGTTAAGAAAGACCGGTGAGTGCTCGCTGAAGACCAGCGGTGAGGTTAGGGAAGTAGCCTACGAGGGGGGCGT
>JALSOP010000149.1 GCA_026986435.1 Desulfurococcales archaeon
GACAACGCCCCTCCTTATCGCCTCCATGGCTATGTACTGCGGGAGCGTGGCGGTGTGTAGGTCGATCGTCTGCTTAGACCTCTCGAACGCGTCTATTAGGGTCCTGTTCGCTATTATCCACCCTATCCTCAGGCCCGGTGCCAGTATCTTGCTGAAGGTGCTCATGTATATGACCCGGCCCTCGTTGTCGAGGGTCTTGAGCGGGGTTATGTCGACTCCCTCGTCGTAGATGAAGAAGGAGTAGGGGTCATCCTCTATGATGAGGAGGTCGTACTCCGACGCTATCTCGAGGAGGTGCTTCTTTCTGTCCCTCGACATCGTTATTCCGGCCGGGTTGTGCGCTACCGGGATCGTGTAGATGAACTTTATCTCCCTCCCGAGCCACCTAAGCCTCTTAATCTCCTCCTCTAGTATGTCCGTCCGCATGCCATGCTCGTCCATAGGTACCCCGGTGAAGTAAGGCCTGTAGACGCGGAACGCGTTGAGGGCAGCTAGGTACGTCGGGAGCTCAACAATTATTTCGTCCTCGGGGTCTACCATCGTCCTCGCTATTATGTCGAGGCCCTGTTGCGACCCAGTTAATACCATGAGGTCCTCGTCATCCCTTATCTTGACCCCCTTCTTGGCCATATACTTCTTAAGCTCCTCGCGGAACTCTGTCACGCCAGCTGTGGGGGAGTACTGGAGGGACTTGTCCCCCCTCTCGAGGATGACCTCCTTAGCTATCTCCGCGAGCTCCTCTTTAGGGAAGACCCTCGGGTCGGGGAGCCCGCCCGCGAGGCTAATGATCTTCTTACCCTCAGTGAGCTTGAGGAGCTCCCTCACTTCCGAGGCTCTCAACAACTCGGTTCTGTCTGAGAGAAGACGCTCATACTTAACCAAAGCGGTCCGACCCTATTTGATTAACGTAGAAGGGATAAAAAAGGAATTATTTTGTTGGCTCATAAAACACGTTTTGTAAACTTTAGACCGTAATATATGAGTCCGTAAGGATCGTCGCTTGACACACGCCTCAACACGGCCTCCACCTCGTCGCCCTCGCTAACGCCTTCGAAGGCGTCGACGACCTCGCTGAGGAGCTTAGCACCCTCCGGTAGCTCAATAAGCGCTACCCACCTCGGGAGGTACTCCTCCTCGCCCTCAACCCTGAAGAACGACTTTGTGGCAAGACCGACTCTCCCCTTACCGGACGCCGTTATCACTTCCACGTCCCTAGAGCCGCAGTAGGGGCAGGTGGGCCTGCGGAAGAACGAGACCCTACCGCATGCCCTGCACTTCGTGAGTTCGAGCCTGTAGTGGGACGACCTCGACCTCCAGTATATGGGTATCGAGTGCCTCATGGCTCACACCCTCCTAAGAACGACTACGCGGGCGTTTCCGTCGTGCCCGCTCATCCCGTGTGCGACTCCCCACTCGCCCGTATAGGTCCTGCCTCCTAGGCCGTCGGTCATCAAGGTGAAGAGCTCCGCTACCTGGTACACGCCCGTCGCACCGAACGGGTGTCCCCTCGCCTTCAGGCCACCGCTCACGTTGACCCACTCCATCCCATCGACCTCGGCCGGTGCCCTGCCCTTGGGTGCAAGCCCTGCTGACTCGAGGATTAGGTAGGCGTATATTGAGTAGCTGTCGTGTATCTCTATCGCCTGCTCCCCGCCGGTGAGCTTTAGGGCCTTCTGGAGCGCCTCAGCCGTAGCTGCTAGGTGGAGGGGGTCGTCCCTCAGGTAGTACCTCAGGCCCGTGGATGCGTAGGCGCCGGCGACCTGTATGGGTGAGTCACCCCTCTCCTTGCTGACCAGGATGGCGGCGGCTCCGTCCCCTATGGGGAACATGTCGAGGAGTGTTAAGGACCCGGATATCTTTGTTGCCGCTGGGACGGCGTCAGCCCTTATCTCGAACCTTAGCTGGGCATGGGGTACTCTGGCGGCGTTTCTGTGCATCTTCACTGGCCAGGCTGTGAGCTCCTCCCTGCTCACGCCATATCTCCTCATGTACTCCTCCATGGCGAGAGCCGCTAGGTCGGGCGGCCTGACGTTCCGCACCGTCTCGGTCTCCCACTCAAGGATGTGGGAGTAGTCCCCGTACGTCTTCGTCGTCGGGTACTCCGTCCCCTTCTCGACACCGACCACGAGGACCTCCTTTCCCGTCGCCTCAGCTATCGCTGCCCCGACCTCAACAGCAGCTAGGCCGCTATTCTCTCCGGCCTCCACCCTTATCGCGGGTACCGGGGTCATTCCGAGCCACTCAGTCAGCACCGAGCCTATGTCGAGCTGTTTGAGGGCTGACTCCGCCATCATCGACGACACGACTACGTAGCCCGGTCTCCCCCCATCGCTTAGGGCTTTCTCGATCGCCTCTAGCGCCAGGTCTTTGTAGGATCTGTCGAAGTACCTCCCGACCCGCACGAGCCCGACCGCCTTGATGTAAGCCATCCCTGCCTCATCCCCCTACGTTCCTGTGTAGTATGCGGCGGTGCTTGGCGTACTCGCCGTAGCTGATGTATACCTTGCTCTGGAGCAGCTCCTCCACTGTCGGCGCTTTCTTCACCCTCTCCTTTATGCCTTTCTTCACGATTATGCTGAATGCGTCGCTCCCGGCGCCGGAGCCGAACGTGGCTACGAGGATCCTCTGACCTGGCTCGGCCCTCTCCAGGACCTTCGCCAGCCCTATGAGTGCAGAGCCGTTGTACGTGTTACCGAGCCAGGGCGTGACTATGCCGGGCAGGATCTTCTCCTTCGGGAACCCGAGCCTCTTACCTACCTTGAGGGGGAATTTCCCGTTGGGCTGGTGGAAGACAGCGTAGTCGAAGTCCTCCGGCCCAAGCCCTAGCTCGGTCATGAGTAGCTTGACCGAGGACATTATGTGGTGGAAGTAGGCGGGGTCACCCGTGAATATCTCGCCGTGCCCCGGGTACCTCGAGCCCTCCCTCCTCCAGAAGTCCGGTGTGTCTGTGACGTACGTGACCACGCCCTCGAACTCCGCCGCGGCCTCCTCGGCTGGGCCTACGATGTATGCGGCCGCGCCTGAGGCGGCGGTGAACTCGAGGACGTCCCCCGGATTTGCTTGGGCGGTGTCGGCGCCAATGGCTAGGGCGTACCTTGCCTGCCCACTGGCCACTAGGGCTATGCCGAACCTTATTCCCTCCCCGCCTGCCCTGCACGCGAACTCCATGTCCGTTGCGAGTTTCCTGGTGTTGACGCCTAGAGCGTCGCCTATGATCGTTGCTGATGGCTTGACTGCGTAGGGCTTTGACTCGGTGCCCACGAAGACGGCCTCTATCTGGGATGGGTCGATTCCCGCCCTCCGGATCGCTGACCTCGCCGCGTACCACCCCATCGTGACGGTGTCCTCGTCGACGGCGGCTACGGCCTTCTCCTCTATCCAGAGCCCCTTGGGTACCTCGGGGGCGAAGCCCCAGAGCTGGGCTATCTCTGCCGCCCTGAGCCTCCGGGGCGGGATGTAGGTGCCCCAGCTGACTATGCCCGCTCTTCTCTCGGGCCTCAATAACCGCACCGTAGGAGTGGCTGGTTCGGGGTTATAGGTTATTTGGGTCAGAGTGAACTGTGGTCTTCATCCCTCCCGGTCTAAGGCTGCCCACGTCATCATCCGCTAACCCATGGTTTGGGGGAGTAATAAAATGGGGGTTTGTGCTTTAGAAGGACGCGTACTCGCTGGGCGGAGTCCTCACGCAGCCGAGTTCCTGGAGGGTCTTATATATCTTCTCGACCGCCTTCTTCACGTTCTCCTCAGACTTCGCGCCTGTTATGACCATCTTGCCTGAGCTGAATATGAGGAGCACTACGTTCGGGTCGGTCATCCTGTATATGAGGCCTGGGAACTGCTCGGGCTCGTACATGCTGTTCTCGAGCAGCTCCGCCGCCTTCTCGAGGTCGACCTCGACCCCGAGATTGGCTGAGGCAACTATGTTCTGTATGTGTACGGAGGGCTTCTGTCTTATGACTATGCCGTGCCTGGCGAGCATGCGGAGGATCCTCTTGAAGCCCCGTATGAGCTGATTAACTGACTTCGCGCCTGTTACGACCATCTTGCCGGAACCGAAGATTAGGGCCGTGAGTCTCGGGTTCTGGAGCCTCAGGATGAGGCCTGGGAACTCCTCGGGCTGGTAGCTCACCCCCGGTATCTCTCTGGATATGTAGTTGAGGTCGAGTTCCTGGTGAAGGGTTACTGTCGCGACGATGTTCTCTATCCTTATCACTGGTTTCGCTGTTTTCTTCGCCAATTTAAACCCCTTTAAATGTTAAGCGGGGCAATATAAAGTGAGTTCCTAGATAACTACATAAATTCTTTCACATTATCTTGTAATTCTGTAAATTTTTATTGTATTGTGTCTGGGCTCACATGAAGTCGAGCATGTCGGCGAGCCTCGGTAGCTCGAGGACACCTATCTCTTCATCGACTATTATTGGCTCTAGCTCCTCCAGCGCCGCCTCCTCCTTCAGTATGGGTGAGAGGTATGTTGAGGGGTTTAGGGTCACTTTTGACCCTGTCTGGTAGGCGCCTATGGCTGGGAGGACGAGGATCTTTGTTTCCCCGTCTTTCAGGAACCCCTTGAGGAAGCAGGGGAACTTGCCGACCGTGCCTATGCTGTCCCTTATCGCTATTGATGGGTGTTCATGCCCCATTATGACTATCTTCCCCCTTGCCTCGGGAGG
>JALSOP010000150.1 GCA_026986435.1 Desulfurococcales archaeon
GGACGGAAGACGTTCACGAACGCCACCCTCAGCCTAGATCTCTTAACGATCTTGAGGGCCACAGGGTCCATAAGGTCATACCTACCTGGCACAGCCGGTGCCTCAGCGAGTATCCTCTCGAGGTCATCTATCGTCAGCTTCCTAAGTAGCTTCGCGTCCGGGTTAATCGTCGGGTCCTTATCATAGACCCCGTCCACATTCGTGGCATTAACCAGTACCTCCGCACCGATGAGTTCAGCTATCTCGGCCGCCACAGCGTTGGTGGACTGCCCGGGCTGGAGCCCGCCGGTGACGACGACAGAGCCCCTCGCCCACCACCTAACGATCTCCTCAAACGAGCGAGGTACTGGGAGACTTGCCTCCCAGCCTATGGCGGATGCCATTAGGGCGGCGTTGAGCCTCGTGACCTCAATCCCCAGGAGGTCGAGGACCGCGTTGTTGAGCCTTAGCCTCTTCCCCAGTTCCTGGTACTGCCTAGCTATCGGGCCGCCCCCAACGACTATGGCCAGCCTGTACCCCTCCTTAAGGGCCTGCTTGAGCTCGGAAACGACCCCAGGGAGCCTCTCCCTCCCCTCCGGAGAAAACACCTTACCAGTTATCTTGACCACGGCCGCTTTCATTAGACCCTAGCTAGGTGAGTTGGCGGAGCTATTATAATTGTCTCTCCTCAAGCAACCACTACCCCAATACCCAACGATTCAGCAATTTCGGCAATTACCTTCTTAACACTTGACTGCACCTTCTTCAGCACAACGGCCTTCACGGGCTGTGGCAACGAGCGCGTCAGAGCCTGCCTAACCACGCTGGCCAGCGCCCCCTCGTCGCCGAGGAGTTCCTTGATCGCGTACCTCGGGACTATGTGCCCGAAGCACTCACCGTACCTCAGCGAGCGCTGGGTGAATGGCCCAGCGTAGTGGGGGCCGCCGAACCCCGTCGAGGGTGTGCAAGGTCTCGGCCCCTCCCGTAGCAGGTCTATGACCGCGGACGCAACAACTTCCCGGGCATCCCTCCTCACCCACTGCTCCTCCTTAGACCCGATCTCCACAAACGTTAGGGGCACTGAAACATCTGTTGGGCCATGGTGAGTTACCTCGTAAGTTATCTCGAAACCCTCCAGGCCCGCCCTCTCAGCCTCACGGAAGAGGTTCATTAGGAGGGTGTAAGCGACGGGCGGGTTAGCGATCGAGAGAGTTAAGGGCCTCCCCCCGGCAAGGGCCTCCCTCCTAGGCACACCGGTATGGTGCGTAGTTAGGGATGGGACGCCCGCGGCTGAGGAGTGCCTCGAGAGGTACACAATGTACTCGACCCCATCAACGACCTTCTCGAAGCCCGACACATAGATAATGTCCTCCTCGTACTCAGCCATCACGGCGTTAAGGGACGGTATTGACCAGGCCCTGCGGGCCCCCGGTACTTCTGCCCTCTCAGCACCCACCCACTCACGGATAACCTCAGCTATCCCGGAACCGGCCAAGTCCTTGATACTATAAACCAGCCCAACGACCATAGCACGCGCCTGAACTACAGAGCGACCAGGGGTTAATAGGGTGCTATAACCAGTCAAGAACAACCTTATTAGGTCAAGCACTGACAACTGAGTGGGCTTTTGAGGTACCGGGCAGGCCTCGCAGAGGCCCTGGCAAGGGCAGGCGTTGTGAAATTAGGTGATTTCGTCCTATCCTCTGGAATCAGGTCAACGTACTACATAGACCTGCGCCACCTAACCCTCGACCCAGACACATACAGGGAACTCGCTGAAGAGATAGCTAGGATAGCGACCTCCTCGGCCCCAGACGCTTTAGCGGGGCCCGAACTCGGCGGAGCCCTTCTTGCGGCATACGTAGCTGCCCTTCTGGGTCTGCCCTTCACAGCGGTCAGGCTCAGGAGGAAGGAGCACGGCACGAGGTCAGTCGTTGAGGGAGATGTCAGCGGGTTAAGGGTGCTTTTAATAGATGACGTAGCCACGACCGGGGCTACACTCATCAAGGCAGTGGAGGCCCTCCGAGGCGCCGGGGCAGAGGTCAGTGAAGCGCTCGTAGCGGTCGATAGGTGCTCGGGTGCCGCCAATGCTCTCAAGAAGGTGGGGGTACTGTTGAAAGCCGTGCTCACATTGAAGGACTTCGTGGAGGCAGGCGTTCTCAAGGAGGTGAAGGTCGGTGAGTGTGCTCCTAGAGCTTAAGAGGTTGGTGGAGCGCCCTTATCATAGACACTCTAGAGTGCTCTCCGTAGGTGGGTGGGTCGAGAGAGTCGATAACGTAGGCGGCCTATACCTGCTCCAGATATTGACTGACTCACCTCTCTCGCCCGAGCCACCCCAGTTCGGGATGGTGTGGGTTCCAGGGATGGAAGCTGTGCCGATGACCCTTATCCCAGCTGGTGAGGATAGAGTCGCCATCCTCGTGAGGCCCGTTGGGAGCACCACCAACGCCCTAGCGGCCATGAGGCCTGGTAAGAGGCTCATGCTCATAGGCCCCTCAGGCAAGGGGCTGAGGCTGAGGCCAGGGACGGCGGTGGTTGCCGGGGGCTCAGCTACCACCGTAGCGCTCGCCTACGCAGCGTCGGGTTATAGGGGGCCGTACCTGGTAGCCACAAGGAGGGCAAGTGAGGCACTTGCCTTGAGGAGGCTGTTCCCCAGTAGTAATGAGGTCGTTACGGCATGTGAAGACAGCGGATGTGACTTCTTAGGTACCGCTGTGGACGCCATTAGGGAGGGTGCTGTCGACGCTGGGGCCTACCTCATAGCTGGGCCGAAGCCCATGCTACGGGGTGCGTACACGGTACTGCGGGAGAGAGGTGTCCTAGAGACCTCTTACGCTGTCGTCGAGGTGGAGGTGAGGTGTGGCACGGGGGCCTGCGGGCTCTGCAGAGTCCCTGGGACGCCGTACCTACTATGCGTGGACGGGCCGGCGCTCCCCTTAACCGATCTCGCCGCGTACTTGGGTGTGAGTTGATGATCGTTGGGAGGGTGAGGGTCGAGCCACCGGTTATGAACGCGTCCGGTGTGGTGGCCGCGTCCGCCGCTGGAGCCCTTAAGGTCGAGGGGGCCGGTGCGGGGGCGGTGGTGACGAAGACCTTCACCCTCAGGCCAAGGAGGGGCAATAAGGCGCCGATGGTGGTTCCATACCTCGGGGGTCTCATAAACTCCGTCGGCCTTGCTAACCCGGGGATCGGTGGCATACGGGAGTACGTTGAGGAGTACAGGAGGCTTGGAGGGTCCCTACCCATAATAGTCAGCATCGGCGGCGAGACGCCAGAGGAGTTCGGTGAGCTAGCGATAGCCGCCACTGATGCAGGGGCCGACGCAGTGGAACTCAACATGAGCTGCCCGAACGTCTCCTGGACAGCGTCGTGGGAGGATATAGCCTCGATCGTTAAGGAGTCCGTTGCGGCCGCTAAGGCGGCTGGCATACCTGTATGGGTCAAGCTGGGCTTCGGCAAAGGGCTGTTGAGGGAAGTGAAGGCTGCTGTCGACTCAGGCGCTGACGCCGTTGTCCTCATCAACACACTCCCAGCGATGCTCATCGATGTGTGGGCGATGAAGCCTGTGCTGGGCGGTGTGACGGGAGGGCTCTCAGGGCCGCCGATCAGGCCAATCGCCGTCAAGGCTGTATGGGACGCCTATAGAGAGTTCGGGGACAGCATCGACATCGTTGGGGTGGGCGGGGTCGACGGCTGGGAGGCCGCTGCCGAGTTTATCCTCGCAGGCGCCAAGGCGGTTCAGGTAGGCGCCGCCCTCTCGGTCGTGGGCCTGGACGTTATTAGGGAAATTGCTGATGGCCTCCTCTCGTACAGCAAGAAAGTCGGTCGCCCCCTTGAGGAGCTCGTGGGAGCAGTTCATCGGGGGCTACCGTAAAGCTTCTCTAGGGCCTCCGCCGGGTCCTCTGCCCTCGTCACCGCCCTACCGACGATCTCGTAGTCTGCCCCCGCCTTAATTGCAGCCCACGGCCTCTGCCCCTGAGCCCCTATGCCGGGGGAGACTATCTTGGCTGCCGGATTAGGTGTCTTGGTAAGCACCTCCCTAACCCTCCTAATCATGTGGGGCCTCGTGGCCGGGGCAACGTATCCCCACGCGCCGAGGCGCGAGCCCATCAGCACGAACTCGTCGATGAATTGGTCGAAGTACCTCACCGCCCCGGGATTACTCATTGACGCCAGGAGAACCAGCTCGGCGCCCGCGCTCCTCAAGTAATTAACGAGTTCGTCCAGCCCTCCCTCAACACCGATAAAGGGATGTGCTATGACATGCGTGTAGCCGGCCTCGACGGCGGCGGATGCAGTGAGAACCATTACCGGGCCTATGTCAGCAAGCTTCAGGTCGGCCACCCTTATGGCGTCAGCAGGCATTACTGAGGCAATGTCGTCCGCCCCCTTAGTGCCGGCCCTAACAAGGAGGGGTAACCCGATCTTATAACCAGCTGGTGTGTCACGGAGTGAATCAATTATTCTTATTGACCAGAGAACCGGGTCCTCGTCCCTCGGAGGGTCGAGGGCAATTATTACCGGATACCTCAACGTGCCCTACCGATACTTGGGAGAGGGGATAAATGGTTGAGCATCACTCCTCCGGGTACGCCCTCCTCCTCTCCCCGTCCACGTGGAACCATACCTCGAAGTATTCGCTTATGCCGGAGGTCACTATCTTCGGCCTGAGCACTGCCTCGTACTGGAATATGCCCGCCCTATCCTTCATGCTTATCTCGATGCTGACTGGCCTCCCGTCCCCTTCCTTTATGATCACCTCCTTGATGCTCATGGCCGAGACAGCATGCATGTCGGCCTTCCCCTTGCTGTACGGTATCCTGGCCCTCCCCTCCGCCATGTCGGTTCCGTCAGCGATCTTCACTACCCCGGCCTCCATGGTGAGGGCCTTTGTGTGCATCTCCGTCGAGTATATGGCGTGCATTACCTCCTGCCTCAGCAAGTACCTCCTGTGATTGGGCTCGTCGTGGAGTACCTCGGCAAGGAGCCTGTCGAGTATGGGGGCCGCCATTATCGCGCCGATCAGCTCGTGGTTCACCCGGTGCACGGCATTCCCTATGTCGTGGAGGTAGGCACCGTAGAGGACAACTATCGCCGCCTCCTCAATACTCGAGGCCGTCCCGTCCCTGAGCGTCGTTGGCTGGACACCGACATCCACCAGCCTCCAGAACAGCTCGAGGGCCGAGCCCGAGACTATCCTCGAGTGAACCGGGCCATGGTCATTGTACATCAGCCTCCCAACCGCCATTATGTTGGACATCTTCACCAGCGCCTGAACCTCCTCATCCCCCTCAATAACCTCCCACGCCCTCCTAAGCAGCGGGGTGTTGAGGTGTCTGTTTATTAGGTCTGGCCCTACTCTGGCATGCATTCTCGTCACCAACTCCTTAAGATGGGTAAGGCGTTAAGTGTTTGTTCGAAAGCAAATCCTTAATACCTCAAGGCCCCCGAGGTTCCGGGTAGTTGCGATGGCGCTGTCTGATGCCCTAACTGTGCTTGACACGGTCATAAGGAGCGTGAGGAGGGCTAAGAGGCAGGCAGCGGGTAACGTGCACTGGAAAAGGTTCAAGGCCTTCGACGTCCTCGAGGAGGCGCTAATGAGGTTCGAGGAGGTCGCCGCTATGGCTAAGGAGATTGAGGCGTCGAAAGGCGGGCTTCCCTTGACGAAGCCCTGCGGTTTCCTAACATACTCTTCTACATCCGGCGTCGCCTTCCTGGGTAAAAGCGATAGGTTAAGGGGTATAGCGTATCGCTCTAGCACGAACGAGGTCACAGCGATCTACGACGGCATAGAGTTCTCCGTCACTCCTGGTGCGGTGAGGATCAAGGCCAGGGGCAGGGTGCTGGCTGAGGTACCATTGATGATGGAAGGAATAGACGAGAACGCCGAGAGAATACTGGCCCTGGCATCCTACGTACTGAGATCCCTCGACAAGGTTAGGGAAATCATCGAGCCCTGCCACAGAGCCGTCACGAGGGGACTGCCCTCCCCCGCCTAAGGAAATCGCTGAAACAGTAGACACCCTCCCGGAGCAGAACCTCCTCACCGATGATTTCCTCGGCAACACCGCACCACTTAACGACACAGCGGCAGCTATGGATCCTGCCATCCAGTATAGCGCACTGAAGCACCCAGCGCTCACCAACACCACACTCCCACACCTCTAGGAGCGCGTCAGAGGCGGGCGTGGGGAGCCTGAAGTGAAGAACCGCCACAGTACTACACCCGAGCTCCTCGTACCGCACACCGCACCCCAACTCCTTTAATGCCTCTTCAGGCACTCCTAAAGCAGGGAACTCCTCCTCACCGCACACAGCTATTCGGACCCTGCACAAGCCGGGCCACCCGTGATGAGACTGCCGTGAGCCTGATGGATGAGGAACCGTGTTTAATCTGATGCCTTAGCTTTCTCGGGCCCTCCCCCGTACTTCCTCTGCAGGCAGACAGCTACGGCGAAGAGCGCGTCGCTTAACCTATTGATAACCTTCATAACCACCGGATCCTTCGGGAGATGTCCATCACGCACTGCGGTAATGTACCTCCTCTCTAACCTCCTCACAACTGTTCTGGCGAGGTGAATGGCTGCCGCAGCGGATGGGGAACCGGGCAGGATGAAATCCTTGAGCGGCTCGCCATAGTACTCATCAGCTACCTTCTCAAGCCAAGAAATATCGTTCTCGCCGACCTCGCCGAAGCCGGATATATGCGAGGCCAGTCTGTAGAGAAGCCTCTGCATCCTCTTGAGTACATCATCGATGGCTTCAGAACCCTTCGGGAGGAGGGAGCGTGCGAGCCCTATCGCCGAGGATGCCTCGTCCAGTGTCCCCATGATCTCTATTACTGGGTGATCTTTAGGAACCTTCGCCCTCATCCTAGCACAGTATGTGTACCCGCTGTCGCCGTATCCTGTGTAGAGACTACCCAACTAACTCACCCCTCAAATAAGATAGTACCCTCTCAGGTAATTCAGACCTTAGCCTGTCCCTGTTCGACTCGGTAACGGTGAACCACTCAACACCCCTCAGAACAGCCAACACCCCGGGGTCCCGGAGACGTGCGTGGGCCACAACGATGAACACCCTTGACCTCGTCAAGGCCTCTATTACCGCCTCCCTTAGCCTACTAATCTTCAGCTCCATCGGCCCCAGCTCATCAATTGCCAGAATATCAGCACTACCTGCGCCTGACAGCGCCCGCAGCCCTACGCGGAGCGCGTCATCCACGGTGACGCAGTACTTACCTACCCTTATACTGCAGCCCCCTCTGGAGACCCTGGCCAGCCAGCCTTCCTCGCCAGTAGCTATGTCAACTATCTTGAAACCCATCCTTCGGCCCCCGGCCCTCACCTCAGGGCAGTAGAAACCCGCTACCGAGACCCCCGCCCTCTTGAGGGTGTCGACTACTGTCATAAATATCGTTGTCTTGCCCACCCCGGGCCTCCCAGTTATGACGAACGCAGGCTTACTCTGCGAGGCCCATCGCCC
>JALSOP010000151.1 GCA_026986435.1 Desulfurococcales archaeon
GGTCATCGAGGATGAGGCGGCTGGGAAGCGCTACCTGGGGGTGCTCAGGTGGCTTAATAGGCAGGATCCCCTCCTCAAGCACACGCAGAGGTCTGCAGTGGTGGATAAGCCCGAGCTCGCTGGCTCAGGCGCGCACATACCGTTCGAGTACGCTTACGTGAAGATAATCGGCGAGCTCACCGGCGGGAGGGTCACCCCACCCAGGACGCCGCCGACCCCGAGGTCTGTTATTAAGCTCATCGAGTCGCCTTCTGACATAAGCCTCGCCCTAGACACCGAGAGAGGCCTGGTGGTCGGGAAGCACAAGCACAGCGGCGTAGAGATCCCCATGAGTGCCTTGACCATCCCGTACCACGTTGGTGTGGTGGGCGCTACCGGAACGGGTAAGTCGAGGCTCGTTAAGGCACTCATCGACGAGATCATGGCTAAGACAGGGTACTCCGTCATAGTCTTCGACCACTCGGGCATGGACTACACGAGGTACTGGCCTCAGCGAGTGGTGAACTCATCGAACATAGTGCTTGACCCCCCAATGGCTGCCTCGCTAATCGTTGATAGGGCCCGGCTGGGGAAGGGGTCGTACCAGCTGGAGTACGTCCTCACAACAATATACGCCTACGCAGCCGCGGCGTCCAGGAAACGTTCCGGGGGTAGGGGAAGGCAGAGGAGTCTCTGGGAGTACGCTGGCAGGGAGGAGCAGGAGGCCGCTACAGGCGGTGTGGAGTGCGGTGACGCCGTTCTTGAGGAGCTCGAGGAGGCGGAGCTCGGCGACCCGGAGGATATGATGAGGTCTGTTTCGTGGGACACTGACTCCTTCATTAAGTGCCTCACCACTGTTGCGAAGAAGCTCAACGCCAAGGCACCGACACTGATCAAGATGAGGCTTCTCCTGAAAACCTACGGGAAACCAATAATCGAGAGCCTTAATAAGAGAAAGATAACGAGCGCTGAAGTCATAGAGAGGGCTAAGAGGGATGGATTAGTGGTGATTGACCTCAGCGGCGAGGAGCAGGTGGTGAAGAGGCATGTGGTCGCCGCCGTCATAGACAGGCTTTGGGCGAGGATAGAGGAGGGCAGGGAGCCGCAGAACATCGTGATAGTTATTGATGAGGCACACAACTACGCCTGCCAGCAGGGATGCGGGCCGTCCTCCAACTCCATAGAGAGGGTGGCTAGAGAGGGGAGGAAGTGGGGCCTCGGCCTAATACTCGCCTCCCAGAGAATGATAGACATAGCTACGGACGTCCGGGGGAATGTGAACACGTACTTCTTCAGCCGCCTCCAGACACCCGGGGACTTCGCGTCCCTAGCGGGGGTCATAGACCTCGGCGGACTCAGCGAGTCAAGCCTATCCCTCCTAGAGAGCAGGGAGTTCTTCTTCGCAGGCCTAGGTAACCCTCTGAAGTACCCGCTCCTCATCGAGGTGAGGGAGGTTGAGGACCCCGGGAAGCAATGAGCCACCAGAGGAGCCAGAGATCCCTGAGGTACCCGCAGGTGTCGAGCCAGAGCTAGTAGAGGAGGCGCTAGAGGAGGCGGTTAGGGGGCTCTCAAACCTCATAAGCAGGCTGGAGAGACTCAAGGATGTCAGGGATCGCCTCCGAAGCAGCGGTCGGGTGAGGGCGCTGGGCCCCGGTTCCCCGACG
>JALSOP010000152.1 GCA_026986435.1 Desulfurococcales archaeon
AGGTTGGGTGAGCACAATATTCATCCACAGATTCGATGTTGTACAGCCATCAAACCTCGAGGAAGCGCTGAAGATACTCGCGGAAGATGGCGAGTCAGTGACGCCAATGGCCGGTGGGACCGACGTGATGATACTGATACGTGATGGCGTCATTAAAGTAAAGAAAATACTCGATCTCTGGCCACTTCATGACAGACTAAGCTATGTGAAGAGAGAGGACGGTTACGTCAAGATCGGTGCCCTCACTACTGTGAAGGAACTTGAGGAGAGCTGGATAGTTAAGGATAAACGCTACGCGGGCTTCATGGACGCCGTCATAGGCTTCGCCACCCCGTATCTAAAGAGTTTAGCAACAATTGGTGGAAATCTAGGAACAGGCCACCCGCTTTCGGACTTCGGTGTGTTATTGCTCACCCTGAACGCAGAGGTTGTTCTGCTAAGTGCTGACGGAGAGAGAGTTGTTCCCCTAAGGGAGTTCTACCTAGGTAAGAGAAAGATTAACAGGAAGCCTAGTGAACTCATAGTAGAGGTAAGGTTCAAGGAGGCGCCGGAGAACTCGTCAACAGCTTTCATAAAGTTCGATCGGCGGCGCGGACACGCAATGGGCTACGTACTCACAGCAACCTATCTAGAATTAAAAGAAAGCATTATTGAGAATGTGAGAATAGCATTCGACAGCATCGGGAGACCATACCCAGAGAGGGCAGTCAAGACAGAATCATTCCTCAAGGGGAAGGAGTTCAGCCTAGAGAACATAAGGAAGGCCTACAACGAGGTCCTGCCTACCGAGATGAACAGGATAAGCGACTATAGAGCGAGTGCAGAGTACAGGCTCGACCTCTCGAAGGTTTTGATGAAGAGGGCCCTCCTAAGGGCTAAAGAAAGGATTGAGTCGAGGTGATCGTGATGGCGTTCGACCCATCCAGGTCCTGGGACACATACCCTGACATAGAGATAACACTCAACGTCAACGGGAAGAACTACAAGGTCAAGGTCAAGCCCTACGAGAGGCTAATCGACGTCCTCAGGTACAAGCTCGGCTTCACCGGCGTCAAGGAAGGCTGCGGCAGAGGCGAATGCGGTGCCTGCGTCGTCCTAATGGACGGAGAACTGGTGCCTTCATGCCTCGTCCTAGCCGTTAGGGCCAACGGCAAGAAAATAATCACCGTCGAGGGGCTGGCGCCTGAGGGCAAGCTCCACGCTGTCCAGAAGGCGTTCCTTGACACCTTCGCTGTCCAGTGTGGTTTCTGCTTCCCGGGCTTCGCCATAGCGATCAAGCACCTCCTCGACAAGAACCCGAACCCTAGCGAGGAGGAGATAAAGGAGGCGATAAGCGGGAACCTCTGCCGCTGCGGCTCGTACTACCGCCTGATTAAGGCGGCGAAGCTCGCCTCCGAGTACGTGAGGCAGGGCAAGATCTATTTTGATGTTAAGAGGTGATCGTGATGGCGCAGGCGCAGGTACCCGAATACGTAAGGGTTGTGGAGGAGCTCTTCAGCAAGTACAAGGAGTTCGTGTACGTCGGCAAGTACATCCAGCGCTGGGACGCCGTAGCTAAGATCACTGGCAAGGCGCTCTTCACAGCTGACTTCCTGAAGTTCTATAAGGACCCAGTGTATGTCTACACCGTCAGGCCGAAGTACGCGCATGCCTACATAAAGTCCATCGACACCACCGAGGCCGAGCGGTACCCGGGCGTAATCAAGGTACTTACGGCGAAGGACATACCTGGCGTGAACGACGTAGGCTACGTCATACCCGATCAGCCGCTTCTCGCGGATAAGAAGGTCAGGTACATAGCTGACCCGGTAGCCCTCATAGTGGCTGAGGATAAGTACGTCGCAGCCGAGGCTGCCGAGCTTGTCCATGTCGAGTACGAGCCTCTTCCAGTGATCACGGACCCGCTTGAGGTAGTGGATCTAAAGACCTTGAAGGAGAAGGAGCACGTAAGGATCCACGAGGAGAGGGAGTCCGACATAATCTCCCACTTCAAGATAAGGAAGGGCGATGTTGAAAAGGCAATGAAAGAGGCGGACGTAGTCGTTGAGAATGAGTACAGGACAGGGATGCAGGAGCACGCCTACCTGGAGCCCGAGGCAGCGATTGCAATACCAGAGGCGGATGGTGGGGTCACAATAATAGCGACGACCCAGTGCCCGTTCGACGTGAGGAAAGCGGTTGCTAGGGTTCTTGGCCTGACCCAGAACAAGGTCAGGGTGGTCGTGCCCGCTATTGGCGGAGGCTTCGGCGGTAAGGAGGACGTCGTTAACGAGATAGGCGCTAAGGCGGCTCTGGCGGCGTACTACACTGGCAGGCCAGCGGTCGTGATACACACGAGAGAGGAGTCGATGATAGGGCACAGCAAGAGGCACCCGATGGTGGCGTGGTACAGGCACGCAGCGAAGAAGGACGGCACCCTCCTAGCTGTTGAGGCCAACATAGTGCTCGACACCGGCGCATATGCCTCCCTAGGCCCGTTCGTGGCCTGGAGGGCCATCGTGCACTCCACAGGACCGTATAAGGTCCCGAATGCCCGCGTCGACACGCTGGCCGTCTACACCAACAACGTCTACGCCGGTGCCTTCAGAGGGTTCGGTAACCCGCAGGTGACGTTCGCCTTCGAACTACAGATGGACGCCCTCGCAGAGGAACTCGGCATGGACCCAGTTGATCTAAGGCTCAAGAACATACTGAGGGAAGGCGACAGAACCGTGCACGGGCAGCTCCTCACCAAGGAGCACGGTGTGGGCCTCGAGGAGACGCTGAGGAAGGCGATAGAGGTTATCGACTGGTACAGAAAGAGGAAAGAGTACAGCCAGTTCGCCGAGGGCACGCTGAGAAAGGGCATAGGCCTAGCCCTCCTATGGCACGGTAACTCCATCGGTGTCGAGGGAGCCGACTACTCCTCAGCGACCATAATCATCAACAGAGACGGCACTATAACGTTCCGCACGGGTCTGACGGACTTCGGCCAGGGCGCTCTATGGGGCCTTGTACTGATAGCGGCTGAGATCCTGGGTGTGCCGCCGCAGCTGTTCAGGATAGAGCCACCAGACACATCATCAACACCTGATGCTGGCCCGACAGTGGCCTCGAGATCGACCGTCATGGGCGGCGCGGCCACAATGAACGCTGCGTACAAGCTAAGGAAGCGCATCAACGAGCTAGCTGCCAACATGCTGGGGTGCTCTCCCGACGAGATAGTGATTAGGGCGCCGGAGAAGGAGGACGTCAAGCCGAGCGATGTGGAGGTGTTCTGCAGTAGTGACCCGAGTAAGAAGGTGAAGTGGACGGACGTTGTGGAGCAGTCGTTCTGGGACGGTGTCCCGTTGCAGGAGTTCGGCTTCTTCAGGGCGCCGAAGGCTGAGTGGGACGAGGAGACCGGGCAGGGTGCGCCGTATGTGACCTACACCTTCGGCACCATGGTGGCTGAGGTAACTGTGGATATAGAGACTGGTGCCGTAAAGGTTGACAGGATGGTCACAGCCTACGACATCGGCAGGGTCATCAACAGGGTCGGCGCGGAGCTACACGCGGAGGGCGGCGCGATACAGGGCCTTGGCTACGCCCTCATGGAGGAGATAGTGCACGACAAGAACGGTGTAGTAAGGACCTACAACCTCAGCAACTACTACACACCCTTGGTCGATGACATACCCGACGAGATTATACCAATCTGGGTTGAGGCAGGCTTCAAGCGTGGCCCGTTCGGTGCCAAGGGTCTCGGTGAACCGTCAATAGTTGCGATAGCACCAGCCATAGTAAACGCCATAAACCACGCGACCAAACACAGGTTCACGCAGATACCGCTGACCCCGGAGAGGATATACCTAGGCCTTAAGAAGGCGGGTAAAATAAAGCTCTAAGCACCTCAACACCTTTTTTGCACACTTAAATAAATCATAAGCTTATTTCTGCACTTAACAAAACCAGCGGGGAAGGTGGGGTAGTTGAAGGTCGTGATCAATCGGGAGTACGTGAAGATATCGAACGTGTATACTCACATAGCGGCTGAGCAGATAATGAAGGATGTCCGCGACCTCCTCCTGGACGGGGGTTACGGATTCACGACATACATAGAAGGCGGGCCCGGCCCAAGCGGTGAGGGCTTCGTGATAAGGCTTGTCTTTGACAAGAAGCTGGGTGATGCCGAAGTATCTCTCCTGAAGAATTACTTTAAGCTCAGGAGGGCATCGATTACCCTGGAGGACTGATGAGGACTACCGGCTCTGACACCCCAAATGATGAATAAAGCCTAACTGACCACCCACTTGGTTGGGGTAGTTGAGGCTAGTACCGAGGACCATATACGCGTCTTTCAAGATAGTTGATATTGTGGAGGGCAGTGCCCAGTGCTGGGCAGGGCTTCTGGGAAGGGAGGAGGTTCGCTACAGGCTCACCACCTACGAGGTCGGTGAATGGCGAGCAATCGCGCAAGTACCGCAGGGATTCAGTGAGCTAGGCATAGGCACGGTGGTTAGGTTCGGGGACACCCCCCTCAAGGAGAAGGTATGTCCTGGTGCGGAGGAGCTAGTACTCAGCGGCGACAGGATCGTGATGAGGCGCGAGCCGTGCTGGGAGGTACCACCGAAGGGGATGCCCTTCTGCCCGAAACACTTCAACACCAACTACGGGAGGTACATAAGGTTTGTCTTTGGTTCAGGAAAGCCTGACCCAGGCAACCCGTTCTTCAAGCTCCCCGCACTCGTCTACATGATATACTACGGCTCGAGCAGGCTGAAGGTCGGGACAACGATAGTGCTTAAGGGGATGAGGAGATTCCTTGAACAGCCCTCGCCAATAGCATCGCCCCTAGTGATTGCCCCATCAATAGTCGAGGCGAGGAAGGCTGAGGTAGGCATATCGAGGCATAGGTCAGTCACTCAAGCCCCGAGACAGGCTGAGAGATTAAGCAACCTGGTAAGCATGCTCCGGGATAGGGTAAGGTGGGCGCCGAGGGCCGCATGTGCTCTCCACTCCATCAAGACACACATAAGTGTGGTGCTCAAGCAGGCACTCAGCGATCACGCAACAGAGTACGGGGAACCCTACAAGCTCATCTCGCTGATGCCCGTAGGTGAGGAGATAGGTGGGAAGATCTTGATGGTGCACAGCATTAAGGAGGCGAACAGGTTACTCGGCGGCAGGCAATGCACTATCTCAGCAGCGTACACGGGACTCCTAATACTGCGTTGCAGCAGCGAGGCCGTGGGGCTCCCGTTCGAGCTTGTCAGGGATAGGCTCATAGAGGTTGAGGAACTAGTTCCTGTTGGGCAGGGATGATGAGTTAACGGATTGGCGATGGATGAGCGGAGAGCCCTCCTGACCCTCCGAAGCAAGCGTTTTGGTGCACCTCCTTCTCGCTGAGACCGAGGGGTTCCCTCTTATGAAGAACCTTAGGGGGAGTTCGTCCCTGACACCGATCCTTGGACTCACACAGATATCGGTCTTGTCGAGCAGGGCACCTTCCTCGACCCGTAGTCCGTGCTCAGTGATATAGACAGGGAGTCCGTGAAATGACTTATCTATTCGGAGGGCACGGCTAAGGCGGCCCGGGCCTGATGCAATCCTCAAATAATCGGTAACTCTCCTCACGCCTAAGGCACCAGCGCCGATGACGGGCTGGCAGGACCTAAGGAGCACAGCGCCTCCCTCACCGCTCTCGTGCGCCACTATGTTGAACATCCACTGCCTATGTATGCCATAGACTAGGGCGAGGCCAACCTCACCATAGAGTCTCCTCGCTAGATCCCCTCCCTTCCTGGCCCTGGAGGCAGGGTCCTGCCTCCCATAGTAGGCCTCAGTCTCGGTGACCATGCACTTAACGATCACGCCGTCCAGTAATCTCACAAGAAACGATCCCAGTAGGTCTACAGCGACAAGTGAAGGGTCCCGGGCGTAGAATTCCCTGCTGAGGATCTTAGGCATGGTCCTGCACCAGGTCACTCACTTTTTAGCCCAGAAGGGGGTGGTGCGGCGGCCGGGATTTGAACCCGGGATTACCGGCTCGGGAGGCCGGCGTCCTAGACCAGGCTAGACGACCGCCGCCAATAAGCTTGTTGAGGTGCGGGGTTTTAAGGTTTAGACGCCTTAACGGCCTTTATTATTCTCTTAGCTTTCTCCGGATCGCGCTCTATTATGGTCCCTGTAACCACAGCGTCTGCCCCCGACTCAGCAACCTTCTTGGCTGCCCCCGGCTCCCTTATCCCTCCCCCAACTATGAGGAAGGTGTCAGGGCTCACGGCCTTCGATAACTTCACGTGCTCTGGAGGGACGTTCTTCGGCGCGCCGGAGCCTGCCTCCAGGTAAGCGAACCTCATGCCGAGGTAGTTCGCGGCGAGCACATGCGCAGCGGTTAGGTCGGGTTTCTCGTAGGGTATGGGCCTCGCCCTACCGATGAACCCCGCCGCGCCGCCGTAACCGATTATTATGTAGGCTGTGGGCAATGGCTCTATGCCATATCTCCTAATTATTGGCGCAGCTACTACGTGAGCGCCTATTATGAAGTATGGGTCATCGCTGTTAAGTAGCGACATAAAGAGTATGGCGTCGGCGTACCTAGAGACACCGCTTACGTTCCCGGGAAAGAGGATGACGGGCAGACCCACTTCCTTAAGTGTCTTTATCACGTCATCGACAAGGCCCTCCGAGACACCTACGGAGCCTCCCACGAGGAATACGTCGGTGCCCGCACCCTTGAGTTCCTCAGCTAACCGCAGGAGTTGCTCGCTCGACTCAACCTTCTCTGGGTCTATGAGCGACATATGAACTTTCTGACCAAACTCCTTCATCGACAGGAGGTACTCGGCTACTTTCCCCATTAACTCACTCACCCTCTTCCTCGCCCTCCTCAGTAACCATAGGCTGGAACTCAACCTCTATTGTCCCCTCCTCATAGGCGTCGATGAACTTAGCGTACACATCGACCGGCTCATAGATCGGCGGTAGGTCCTCCATGTAAGCCCTGAGCCCGCACTCCGGGTTAGTGCACCTTATCTCGGCCCTCTTCTTCGTGTAGCCTTCGTCATCTACATACTCCTTCATAGTTATGTGGAGTGTGTTGTGACCGCATGCTGGGCATCTGAAGACCTTCGGCAGAGGCCGCACCCGCCTCACTATAGGCCTCCTATACCTCTTCCTAGACCTCCTACCCATTAGCAGCACCTACTATGAGTAGGGAATTCAGAAATTAATCAATGCTCACCTCATTCGCGCCTGAGACAGCTCTGCGGAGGAGAATTGAGTCACCTGTTTCGAGGACCTCGATGAGCGTCGTGACGGCCTCCTCTAGCCCGAGCCTCAGTTCCTTAACCCTGCCCTGCCTAATGGCCTCGTCGACCAGTGCTAGGTGGTAGCAGGCTCCCTTAT
>JALSOP010000153.1 GCA_026986435.1 Desulfurococcales archaeon
AGGCATCAAAGTTGTTGCGGCAGCACCGATCTTCGCTGCCCCGGTGACGGCATTCCTCTTCCTTCAACCGAGCATAGAGAACTTCGCAATAGCCTCGGCGCTATGGGGTGCCTACATGGGTGTATACGAAACCGTTCTACGGGCATCGGTGGCCGACCTCATAGATCCTGCCTCAAGGGCGTGGGCCTACGGCATCTTCTCGTTCACGCTCGGAGCCTCATGGATGGCATCCTCGATAATAATGTCGACCCTCTACCAGCTAAGACCACACCTGATAATCCCGTATTCGTTAGTGTGTGAAGCGGGTTCTCTAGCGATTCTATTGAGGCTTGTTCAGGTCAAGAAGTAAATTCTGCCTAGACCTGCTAGGATAATGAGGTGAGTGAGCTGCTGAGGAGCCTTAAGGGCGACTGCGACACTCTGGGCTGCTGGATAGGTGATCTTCCCAGGGGCTGCGAGCTGTGCATGGAGGGGGCGAAATCAGTTATTTTCGTGACTGGCGTATGCCCAGAAAGGTGCTGGTACTGCCCTCTATCGAGGTCAAGGAAGGGAAGGGATGTTACCTATGTGAACGAGGTTCTCGCCAGGGACATTAAGGACGTGGTCACAGAAGTGGCGGCAAACCTCTCAAGGGGGGCTGGCATAACAGGAGGTGACCCAATAGCCAGGTTAGATAGGGCGATAGAGATCATTAGGGCTTTGAAGGATGCTTTCGGCCAGGACTTCCACATCCACCTGTACACGACCGGTTACCTCCTCACCGAAGAGGGAATGCGTGAACTCGTCAGAGCAGGCCTCGACGAGATAAGGATACACATCACAGGCGAGCACTCATACAGGGCGCTGGCAATAGCGGCTAAATCCGGAATAGATGTGGGGGTGGAAAACCCGGCCATCCCTGGCACCGAAAAGGAACTCCTCAACGCCATCCGCAAAGCAACAGAGATAGGGGCTGGTTTCGTGAACCTTAACGAGCTAGAGTTCAGCGAGGGCAATGAAGCTAGCCTGATCCTCAGGGGGTATAGGACGGAGAACGGTGTTGCGGCAGTTGGATCTAGAGAGACAGCCCTTCGGGTGATGGCGGCCGTCATGGAGGAGGGGATCGACATAAGCGTGCACTACTGCCCAGCAAGGTATAAGGACGCTGTTCAGTACAGGAGGAGGCTAGCGAGGAGGGCTGTGGCTACGAGGATGCCATACGAGGAGATTGAGGGCTCCCTCGTGAAATGGGCTGAGATCGATGCTGACGAGGAAATTAGCAAGAGACTAGTTGTGGGCGGGCTTGCCTTCATTTGCGGCGGCAGGGTCGTTACATCAGATACCCTGGCAAAGCGTCTGGGGCTACGCCACACATTAGTTAAGGCATACCCCCTGAGTCCAAGAAAGATCATAGAGACTCGTGAGGAACAATCTTAATTCAACCAAGACAACACATTTCCTGGCCAGGTGCTGTGTGTTGAAGGCTGTGGTGCTGACCGGCGGTTTCGCCACCAGGTTAAGGCCGCTAACACTCACAAGGCCCAAACCCCTCCTCCCAATACTAGGGAAGCCCTTGCTTGACTGGATACTAGAATCGCTAGCAAAGTCCGGTGTTGACGAGGTTATTCTGTCGGTGAGGTATCTGGCCGACATGATCAAAGCAAGGTACGGTTCCGGGGAGAGGTTCGGCTTGAGGATAAGGTACGCTGAGGAGAGGAGGCCCCTAGGCGACGCCGGCCCCATACCACTCATCAACGAAATGTACGGACTCAATGACACCTTCATCGTAGCGTACGGAGACATATTCTCTAACATAGATGTGAATGTTCTCCTCAACTACCATAAGGACAAGATGATGGAGGGAGCCCTTGGGACGCTGGCCCTCACCCCCGTGGAAGACCCGAGCAGGTACGGAGTAGCGGTTCTGGATGAGGACGGCAGAATAGTTGAGTTCCAAGAGAAGCCCCCGAGGGAGAAGGCCAAGTCAAACGTGGTTAACGCTGGCTTTTATATCTTTGAACCTGAGGCCCTCAACTACTTCCCTCACGATAAGTACCCATCCAAGATCGCTAGGGACGTCCTGCCTAGAATGGTCGAGGACGGCGTCCTCTACGGATTCATTCACACAGGCCTATGGTCGGACATAGGGGTGCCGGCTGACTACGCCAGGGCGAACTTCATGGCCCTTAAGACGTACTATCCCGAGGGCTTCATACATGAGTCGGCCGAAATAAGCGATGACGCAGAGATAATCCCGCCCGTCTACATAGGACCGGGCACGAAGATAGAGAGAGGAAGTTCTATAGGCCCTAATGTTGTTATTGAGAAGAACGTCGAGATAGGGCCTTACACAAGGGTAAGGGACACAGTGATACTTGCCGGCGTAACGATAGAGGGTGCCTCAGTAATTGATGGAGCTGTCATTGGTGCCAGTTGCTTCCTAGGAAGGTGGGCCAGGATAATGAGAGGGGTTGTTCTGGGTGATGAGGTAGTTGTTAATCCCGAGATACTTATCGCTGAGAGAGTGGTGGTGCTTCCCTACAAGGAAATAGTGTCTAGCGTGAGGAAACCTGGTGAAGTCATATTATAAACTCTTTTGGACGTATAGCGAGAACTATAGACTAAATTAGTTCTATGTTAATTCAACCAAGCTAAAGCTTATCAATCAAACCTGTATATTAGTTGTACGGTGAAGGAAATGGTGAGAGCGCTTATTCTCGGGGCCGGTTACGTTGCGTCACACCTCGCTGCCGGCCTCGCGAAGATCAAAAAGGGCGAGGTAGAACCCTACGGAGTCCCCCTAGCCAGGTATGACCTACCCGTCAAGATCGAGGACATAGAGATTCTGGCGGCGTACGAGGTCGACAACGCGAAGGTAGGGAAGACACTCTATGACGTGGCCGTGGAGGTTTTCAAGGGCACGGGTCACTCCGTACCAGAGGAGCTGAAGAAAATAACCATAAGGAGGGGCATACACCTGGGCTCCGCTAAGGTACTTCCGGTGGAGGCGAAGGGGCTGGAGGATGAGGTAGGGATCAAGGAGGCCATAGAGAGGCTCGTGAGAGAATGGTGCGAACTCAGGCCCGACGTGTTCGTCAACATAATAACGACCGAGGAGGCTGGGAAGGTCGAGAGTAAGGAAGAGTTCGTTGAGAAGGCCCTCAAGGGCGAGCTATCAGCGACCCAGACTTACGCCTACGCAGTAGCTGAGTACGTGAAAAGATGTGGGAGGGCGGCCTTCGTGAACGCCATACCGACCCCGGTAGCGAACTCGCCGGGCATCGTAGAGTACTTCAGGGAGGTGGGAGCGGTGCTCTTCGGCGACGACGGAGCAACGGGGGCAACGCCGCTTACCGCTGACCTCCTAGAGCACATGGCTGAGAGGAACAGAAGGGTGCTCTTCGTAGTCCAGTTCAACATCGGCGGCAACACAGACTTCCTCGCCCTAACCGACCCGAAGAGGAACGCCATGAAGGAGACGACAAAGTCATCAATGGTTGAGGACATACTGGGCTACGACGTGCCGCACTTCATAAAGCCGACTGGCTACCTGGAACCTCTCGGTGACAAGAAGTACGTGGCAATGCACCTAGAGTACATCTCGTTCGGGGGCTTCAAGGACAGCATATACATTAACGCCAGGATAAACGACTCACCGGCCCTCGCCGGCATGCTGACAGACCTCATAAGACTCGGCGAAATAGCGATCGACAGGGGCGTCGCAGGAACAGTCTACGAGGTCAACGCGTTCTTCATGAAGAAGCCCGGCCCAGAGGGTTCGAGGAACATAGCGAGGTCCCACGCCTACCTAAAGCTCCTCGAGTGGCTGGGCCTCAGCAGGTACTAAGGATGTTTTACCGCTAAACAGCCCGTAGGATCACCCTGCGCTTATAGACATCCGAGAGGAAAACTCTCGCAATCCTCGCCCTTCCCTTATCCCATCTCCTCAACACTAACTTAATGACGCCCTCAGAGAATGACGCAGAACCCTTCAGTCCGAGCAGCTCAAGGAATTCCTCAACATCAGAGGGGTCTGGCCTCGGCAGGGCTCCGCATGGGCCGAAGTTACATAGGGCACATCCCATTCTATGGGATCTGACGTTAGCAGCACATGCCGATGGAAGATACTCGAGACCTACCTCGGCCGCTACAGAACGCGCCGCCTCTTTAGTACTACGGTCAGGCACGGGAACCTGCCTCTCCGATAACTTAACGCCCCTCAAGGACTTTTCGAGCACCTCTACCGGTATATCGGCAGCCCTCAGCCTCTCCATAATGCTCTTCGTCACCCTCAACGAACCTGTAACTACCCCGGAGAAACCTGCCTCCCTAGCGGCGAGAAAGAGCTCCCTGAGTTCCTTCTCAGTAAGAATGCCGGGTATTATGGGGCGGAGGAATAGGTCTACACGTAGCCCCTCTCTCGCGGCTATTGAGGCCCTCTCTATCCTGAGCAGGGGTTCTGGGGCGTTAGGCTCCAGTTTCCTCCAGTATCGAAGGCTCGACACGCTCACCAGTATACTGGCGCCTGGGTCTGCAGAGCGGAGGCTCTCAACGAAGTCCTCATCAATCAGTAACTTCGTACTCAACTGGATCGGTAGCCTCAACCACCTAGATATCGAGGTCGCGTACTCCAGCGTTTTCTCCCTAAGCAAGGGGAGCAACGGCTCGGTAACGGAGCCGAACGCCGCCAGTGTTCTCTCGGGAACAACATACGGGTTCCTAGCGAGAGCGTACGCCAGCTCCTCACCGCTCAGCGGGTAGGGGCGGGGCTTGATACCGAATCCCATGTCGTATATGTAACAATAGGTGCACCTTAAGGGACATCCGTGTCCCGGGTGGATCGTTATACCGCATGGTCTGGGCCTCCTCCTAGCATGGGAATCCTTCGCCACAATGGCTGCCCTCCCCCTACCTAGCAACTCGCGGAGCTCGTTGGCTACCCTCTCCTTCAGCATCCATAGACGCACTGCCTCACCCATCCAGCCCTAGCCTGTAGTTGATTCACCTACCCGACTTAAATCGTGAACACCGCCACCCATTTGGTGGCTTAGATGATCCCGGTGGTGGCAGTGCACGGCGGCGCTGGCTCGAGGAAAGGCTGGAGAAACTACGACAGAGTAAGGAAGGAGCTCAAGGCGGCCTTGGACGAGGGGCTGAGGGCCCTTCGAACAGGTTCTGCAGTCGATGCTGTTGAGGCGGCCGTCCGGTACATGGAGGATTCGGGGATCTTCAACGCGGGGGTCGGCTCGGTTCTCGACCTGAAGGGCGGTCTCAGCATGGATGCAGGGATAATGGACGGGTGCAGCCGTAGAGCGGGTGCTGTAGCGTCCGTTGAGTACCCCAGAAACCCCGTCACGCTGGCAAGGATAGTTATGGAGAGAACAGGCCACGTAATACTAGCTGGTAGAGGCGCTGATGAACTCGCGGAGAGGCTCTCACTTCCCCGTCATCCTGGCCCCAGCGAGAGGGCCATCAAGAGATGGAAGGAGTTACTTGAGAAGGTGAAAGAGGGAGGTAACACGTACTACGCACTGAGATATAAGGAAGCAAAGGAGCTAGGTCTCCTCGACACAGTAGGTGCCGTCGCAGTTGACGCTGACGGAGGCACGGCAGCGGCTGTGAGCACGGGCGGGGTCATAATGAAGTTTCCTGGACGGGTGGGCGACTCACCCATACCGGGAGCGGGGTTCTACGCAGACCGCTGGGGTGCGGCTGCTGCAACAGGCTATGGCGAGGTCATAATAATGAGTATGGCCTGCTTAAGGGCGGTAGAGAGGCTAGCGAGCGGCTCATCGCCCAGCGAGGCAGCGTGGTTGACTGTGTCCTCAATAACTGCCTTATTCGGGAGGGGTAACGTAGGCATAATAGTGGCTGACAGGCACGGGAGGGTGGCCGCGGCTAGGAACACTGAGGTCATGCCTTGGGGTTATCTGAGGCCGGGGTACAGGCCGGCCGTGTATATTTAGGGTAGTTTTTCGGCAAACACCCACTTACGCTTGGTCGCGTCGAAGTACACAACACCGTCTTCGCTCAAGGCCTTCAGGAGGGCATATCCCTTCTTACCGAGCCTCTTCTCTATTTCTGCGTCGTCGCTTGTGTCAAGCTCGTTGAGGGCTGACTTGAACTCCTCCCAGTAATCGGGGTCGACGGCTACTCTCCCATACTTTAGCTCTAGCACGACGGCGCCGTCCCTCCTCAGCTTCTCGAAGAACGCGTCCCTGTTCCTTATTCTGTTAGCTATATCGGCCTCGAACATTATCTTCTGCTCTTTGAGGAAATCGATTGCTGACTTCCTCCGTCTCCCTCTCTCCTCGTGCTCCATCGTCTTAGGGGATGGTCTGGGGGGTGCCCCAGCGGACATGTTCTTTATTTCCTGTTCGAGTGTGGAGACCTTATCAAGCAATGCCTCAAGGATCTCGTAAGTCCTTGAGGTCCACTTGTGTATGTTATCGAGCTTTTGGATTATGAATGACTCAGGCACGGTGCCCGCTACGGCCTCACCCTCCTTCTGCGGTGTCAAGGGTATGAGCGCCTTACCCTCCTTCTCTGCCCGCGTAACGGCGTCGATGATGAACTGCCGAACGGCCTCTTCGGGCGGGAGTCCCTTGTAGCGCTCGTCCTTGATTATTTTCTCAAGAACCTCGTAGGGAATGCTGATGCAGAGGCGCACCAACTGCTCGACCCGATTAGTAATTGTATTAGGCCATTAATGTGATAGCTCCTCAACAGCCTCGATTATCTCCTTGCCGCTCACCAACACACTACCGAATCTCTCGGCCACCTTCTTTGCCATTGCCGGAGGCATTGCCTCAGAGCCATAAAGCATCTCGGCCATCACGACCGACGGCCTCAGACCACCCAACTCCGCCAGAGCTAGCGAGAGCTCTGTGTGTCCTCTTCTCTTCTCAAGTCCCCTGCCGAGAAGTATTGGCACGTGGCCCGGCGCCACGAACTCCTTAAGAAACTTCGCCCTTGCCTGCTCACCGCCCATTTCTATCGCCGTCCGAACGACCTCATCCAGTGCCTTTATCGTTACCGCCCTGTCACCATCCCTTATCCCTGTCTTGACACTCCTGTGATTGACCCAGAGGCTGAAGTTAGGTGGGTCACCGTATGAGAGCGGGTGCCCCGCTATCTCTCCGTACCCTGCCTCACGGAGGATGTCGTCCATGTACCTCAGACCTATGGGTGCCCCGATCCTGGCCGGCATGGCGTAGCAGATGAGTCCTCCGGCGATGGTCCTGAGGCTAGTCACCTTCTCCGGTGTGATCAGCGCAGCGTAATATATCATGTCGACTTCGCCCTCTCTCTCATCTCCATCGTAGATGAACACGGGCTTCCCCTCGCCGAGCAGTGTTGCTGCTCTCCTCACTCTCTCAATCAATTCCTCGACCTCACCCCTACTTCATCGAACAGAGTTTATCAATGCTCTACCCCTCCCTTGATGCTTTTTCCTGTTTCGAGATCCTGTATCCTAACAGAACAGAAATAATTCCACCCATGATCATCACAGCACCCACTAATAGACGGGAGGGTATAGGCTCTCCCGTGGCCACGAAACTGGGTGAAGAAACGGCTAAACAATTGCTTGGAACCCGGGTGTATACGGGCGAACTGCTTATGGATCCCGTCATAGCAACGCTGACATTGCTTACCTGAACGCTCTCATGAAGCACATGTCCTTCAAACAGTGTGAAAGAGAGCTTCCCGATATATAAGGAACCCTCAGCCACCTTGCAGGGATCGCCAGCACTGGAGCATGCGCTGTAAGGCTGTGGTACCTCGGCATGCTCAAGGGAACCGTCCCTATAGAGAAATACCTTGGCTGGCTCACCGCTGCACGCTATCCACACACCCTCGTCCCCGACCCCCCACATCATGGGTTCGCAGGGAATCACGAGGAGGTTGTGCCTGGTGACGTCAACGAACCCGACGCTGTCTCCCAGCCTCACCAGCACTGCGTCGTTTCCTAGCCCTAGCACAGCGGTTACGTTAGCCACTCTCACGAGCGAGGCTGTGGATGAGCCTAGCCTATAGTAGAGCAGTCCACCATCACAGGCGACGGCCAGTTCATTCCCGTTCGACTTAGCTGAGAAGGGGTGCGCGCAGGCATAGCCCACATCAACGCTTGCCTCACCAACAATGTCAACAGCCCCACCCACATAGGTGATAACCCTGCCCCCCTCACCTAGCCCTAGGAAGCCGTCGGGTCTATACTCTGTTGTGTATACTCCCGTACCATTTGCTAGAACAAGTCTCAGCGAGTTAGAGGAACTGTAAGCGACCACGGCCGTGTCACTGATCCAAAGATCCGCGAGTGTCCCATTAGCTAGTACGCACCCCCCTATTGAGGCTGAGTACTCGGTTATGCGGAGTATACCGTACCCCGTTATTACGGTGGCATAAGGTGATGTGGCGGCGAGGAGGACCAGTATGGCTGCGGCTTCATTCCACACGCTCCACATTTCTAACTCCGCCGTATCTTTTCAGTATGTCTACGAACCTTTCATATCTTTTCGTGTAGAACCTGAACTTCACTATGGGTTTGCCGAGCTTCCTCAACTCAACAAACTTCCTCACAGGGCTGTACACCACCTCGTACCTCTTCGTGTCAAGGGGAAAGAACTCGACTATGCCCGGGCCGAGGATGCCCTTGTCATACACCTCGTATGACTGAACAACCTGCACCATCTCCTTCAACGCCCGCCTCGAGAGGAAGTTCAGCCCCATTATGATGGAGTACGGTATCTCATACCCTGCCAGAAAGATCAGCACCCTCACCAGCACGTCGTTGGTCGACCTAGCTATGGGGGTCGCGTAGCCAAAGTACGTCGGGTACCAAGCGAAAACTACTATCAGCCCGAGGAAAGGTACCAGCATGGCCTTCGCTGCGGGCATCATCTCCTTAGCTAGCCGTTCGGCATCAGCTGCCTGTAACTCCTTAACGGCCTTGGGATCAGCTTTAAGCAGGAGCTTACCTGACCTTATCTCCTTCGCTTCCCTACTCCTTACGTGCTTAAGCATAGTCCTGGCTGAGATGGCTGCAAAGACGCCCATGCCGATGATGAAGATTATGAACGTGTACCCAAGGTACTCCGGAAAGAATACGTTGAGGACCGTGAGAACACCTATCATTGCCTGGCCATATACCATGCTCATCAGGAGTTGTCGTCTACTCATCTGGTACGCCAAGGAAAGGCCCCTGTTCAGATGGAAAGAACAACTAAAAAGCAGTTAAGCTCAGGCCCTGCTCTTCGCCCTCACCAGTATACCGAGGGAGGTGGCAACATCCACTCCCTTCTTTGTTGGGGCGAATATGGGCACTCCCTCGCCGTCCTCGATCACCCGGATAAGGCCGGAAGAGATCAGTAGCTCCAGGTCCCGGTCAAGGTCCTTGCTGTACGGCCCAAAGGAGTACTTGACCCACCCGTACTGGAGTCCTGCCTCGTAGGCTATTCTGTGTAGCGTAAGCTTACCCCTCACAGACCCTTTGGACACTATGAGGGCGAGGAGCATTAAGGGCTCGGGAACAGGCCGCTTCACCTCAGAGACCACCGTTAGAAACTATACAGCTCCGACCTCTCAAAAAGGGTGAGGCACTACTCCCTGAACTTCTCGGTACGGCTCGGTATTATCGCTTGCTCAGCGAGAATACCGAATAACTACGAAACACGATAAGATTAGGGAGCAGATAAAGTGCAGGGCTTCGGCGCAAGGGAAGTTGGCGCTGTGTTGAGAGAGCGGGTCGGTGACTACGAGATCAGCGTCGAGGCAAAGGAAAACATGACACATTATACCAGGTCATTTAACGGCGAGGAACTCGTTAGGCTGGCTATAGCAGGTAGGGCACTGACGTATTCTGTATCGCCTAGGCCACCTGGCAGAGGTAGGTTAAGGTCAGTAACCCACCTGATGGTGAGGCTTCCCTACCCCCTCCTTGTTGGCCCAATGGACTCTGTGCGCGTCGAGTACGCTGTGCCTGCGGACATAGAGGTGAAGGTGGGGGACTACGCAGTGGATTGGTTTCCCCTGCATGGGATAAAGTACGCGCTGTACGGTTCCCCCGAGAGGGGGCACCTATGCAGGTACTTAAGTGCCGAGGAACTGGTGAGTGTCGGGCAGGAGTATTTCATGAGGTTCACCCTCCAAGTAACGAACAGTTTCGACGAACCCATCAAAGTGACGAAGTTCGTGATACCGATAAACGCTGTCTCCACCTATGTCGACACATCGGGAAAGGCTTATAGTGACACGATATTGATGAATGTGATTGATAGGAAGAGAGCTGTTGTGCGAACAGCTGTTGCTGTGAGGTATTACAATAAGAAACTGATACTTGTTGCAAAGAGATCAGTGAAGACCTTCGTAATGCTCTACGGCTATTGAGGTGACGAGGTATGTGGCTCTTCGACCAGATAATCAACACCGTCGCCAACCTCTTCGGAACAGAGGAGTCCGTCGTCATCAGGTACATAATGGCGGCAGTGGCGTTCATACTTGCCATAATAATAGGCAGGTACCTCGACAAGCTAGTCACGAGGGCCCTCTTGAAGACTGCGTCGGTGTACGTGGCCAAGATGGCGGGTAAGTTCTTCCTCTACGCAAGCGCGATTCTCGGCCTCGTGGCGACTATATCGATCCTCGGCATAGACGTCTCCTCCCTAATCATAGCGTCCGGGTTTCTGGGCATAGTGATCGGTCTCGCAGCGCAGTCATCCCTCGGCGAAGCGATAGCGGGCCTGTTCTTCACGGCAGAGGGCCACGTCAGGGTGGGTGACCTAGTGGAGCTTGGAGACGCGGTCGGCTACGTCATAGACATAGGGTTTCTCTCAACCAAGGTCAGGATGCTGGATGGCCGAATAGTGAGGGTGCCTAACTCTACTCTCATAAGCAGTAACGTCGTGAACCTGAGCAGGATAAGGGCCAGGAGGTACGACATACCGGTCGGCATATCCTACCTCTCAGACATAGGGAAAGCCGTCGAGGTTATAAGGGGGGTCCTCGAGCGCTCGGAGTACGTCCTAGCGGAGCCGGAGCCGGAGATATTCGTTGAGGAACTCGGTGAGTCCAGCGTGAACCTTCTGGTGAGGGCGTGGATACCGATCGAGTACTGGTGGGAGGTCAGGAAATACCTCGTCAAGGAGATAAAGGAGGCCCTCGACAAAAACGGCATAGAGATACCGTTCCCACAGCGCGTGGTCTGGTTAAGGGAGATGAGGAGGATGGAGGATAAACCGAATAAATAAGAGCCGTAGGTAAATGAAAATGGGCACGGGTCTTGCCGGACATCATCTCTGCCATACGATCCTCCTCCACCAGACTCGTGATTTCCATCGACTCACCACGCCTAGACCCAGCTTTCGTCTACGACGTCATGGAGGGAACAGCGGACACCATTCCCGCCTACAAGTTCGGCCTACCATTCCTTGTTAGGCAGGGCTCGAGAACCGTCAAGTCCATAATCACGAGGCTCGAGGGCCCCTACTACATAGCCGATCTGAAGCTAGCTGATATAGGAGACATAATGGCGTGGGCGGCTGAGGTAGCTAAGTACGCGGGCTTCCACGGAGTAACCGCTCACGCGGCAGTCGGGATAGAGGGAGGCCTCGACAAGCTCATGGAGGTGACCAAGGACCTGTCGCTCGATCTAATACTTCATGTGGCACTATCCAACAGCGGGGCCAGAGAAACGCTCAGCGCGCTCATACCCAAGCTAAAGCAGGTAGTCAACGCCCTCAGGCCAAGTGCTGTCTTCATACCCGCGTCAATGCCGGACGTCATAAGGGACTTCCGGTCAACCTTCGGTAACTCTGTGCTCATACTGGCACCCATTAGCGTCGTGGGCGGCATGACCCCGGGCGAGGCATTATGCGCGGGGGCTGACGCAGAGGTGTATGGAAGGGCGGTAATCAACTCACCTGATCCGGTGGCCTCGGCGAGGAGAATAGCTCATGCCCAGGTGCGGTACTTGCGGAACAACATAAGCAGGTGCTGGGAGGGGGTCGTCGGAATTGTTTAAGAGAAGCCCTGCTCTAGTCCTAGAACTATGTAAGGCCGGAGTTATCAGACCGGGCAAGGGAGGGATAGCCGTAGACACAGCAATAATAGCTGCGGAGCCTAACCTCCGATCCTTCGTCATCGGTGAGTGGGCATCCCTTATCCAGGCGGCAGGCGCCGAGGCCGTTGCCGGCATAGCGCCCCAGGGAGCTGCTTATGCGGCCTTGCTGGCTGAGAAGATCGGTGTCCCTTTCGCTGTAATAGAGTGCTCCGGCGAGCCCTGCACAGTGTACGGCAAGGTTAGGGGGAGGCGCGTCGCCCTAGTGAATGACACGTCGGAAAACGAGCCCCACATCCTCAATGGCATGAAGGCGCTCACGTCCTCCGGTGCGAGGGTCGTTCTCGTGTCTGTGATAATAGACGCGGATTCGGCAACACTCAAGAGATCCCTAAGGACTCACTACGCCCCGCTCGTGAGGGCGAGCGACATCGCCGCCATATGTTCGTCGGCGTTCGGTGGCTGATAGGGAAGGTTTAGGAGGGATGCAAGACCCCGCCGGCTCCCCGCCTCATTCTCCCCGCCCGGGGGTGTCCGCGGGTTCCACCAAAGAAAGTCTCCCTACCCCACTTATTAGTTTCAGTGCCCAATTCCCTATGGCGGTGCGGTCGGCATGGTGACCTCGGTTAAGGAGCGCAGACCCTTCAGGGCGGATGGTAAGGTTCTTATCGTGGGCATGCCTGGCATGGGCAGGGTCGGCCAGACAGCGGTGGAGGAAGTAATGAGCGCTTCAGGGGCTAAGTTGGTGGCACATGTCTACTCGACTTACTTCCCCTCCCAAGTGCTTGTTGGAAGGAACGGGCGGGTCAGGCTAATGAAGGGCGACCTCTACGAGAGCGATAAGGCAATATTCTTCATCGCCGATACCCAGCCCCACTCAGCCGAGGGCCAGAACGAGGTCGCTTTCGAGGTACTCAAGTATCTCGTAGAGAGAGGGGTCAAGGCCGTGGTGGCAGGCGCGGCCTTCGTCATGCCTGAGGTCTCGACAGGGCGCAGGGTGTTCGTCGCTGGAAACGAGGAGGGAATTATTGAGGAGTTCAAGAGACTGGGGGCCGAACCGATAGAGGAGGGCGTCATAAGCGGCATAAACGGCTCCATTATCGGGTGGGCAGAGTACTTCGGGATACCGGGCGCGACTATACTCGGTGAGTCGTGGTCAATGTTCGTTGACCTCAACGCGATAGACTATCGCGGAGCATACGTAGTCGCTAAGACGCTGGCGGCCTACCTAGGAATAGAGGCAGATTTCGAGCACATGCTGAAGAGGGCTGAGGAGGTAGAGGAGAACATAAGGAGCATGGCTAAGATGATAGGGGAGTACGTCACAGAGAAGATCGAGAAGGAGGGTAAGGAGCACAGGCCTGAAGTAATCTAGGGCCTCTTAAGCACTGAGTACCTCCTCACCTCGACCCCTGCACGATCACCGACCTTGATGGAGTCTATGATGTCGTACCCAACCGCAACCCTTAAACGGGTGCCACCGCATGCAACATCCACTACACCGTAACTCCTTCTTCTAGCAACCCTCGTGACTCGACACCCACCGCCTTCGATGAGGAGGATCCTGTGGGGTGGGACAGCCACGGGGGCATTAGCACTTACACCAATCTCCCTGGCGCAGTCCGGGCTCAGTATATTGTGACCCAATACCCTCGCTGCGCGCATCGATGAAGGCGACTCATAAACACTCATCGCATCACCCCACTCCACGAGCTCGCCACCATAGATTATGGCAAGGTAATCACCCAGCTCCAGAGCCTCGTCCTGGTCATGCGTAACGTACAGCATAGTCATCCCCAATTCCCTCTGAATCCTCCGTATCTCCGCCCTCAGCTCCTCACGCAGAGACAGGTCGAGGTTACTGAGCGGCTCATCTAAGAGAAGTATCCTTGGCCCAAGCACCAACGCCCTCGCTAGGGCGACCCTCTGTGCCTCACCACCTGATAGCTCATCCGGCAGCTTACTCAGCAAGTGCCTGATCCTCAACAGGTCAACTATATCCCGGACACGCGCCATCGCCTCATCCTTACTCACCCCCATCGCCTCGAGCCCGAACGCTATGTTCTCAGCTGCTGACATGTGAGGGAAGAGGGCGGGTCGCTGAAAGACCATAACAGCACCCCTCACCCAGGGAGGCTCGTCGGTGACGTCCACACCTTCTATAAGCACCTTACCCTCATCCGGCCTTTCAAGTCCCGCAACGATCCGAAGTAAAGTGGTCTTCCCAGCACCTGAGGGCCCTAGTACAACCGTCAGGGAGGAAGCAGGTACCTTAAGGCTAACATTCCTTAATGCCGTGAACCCTCCGAACCGTTTACTAACGTTTACGAGCTCTACCTCATACCCCATCACATCCACCTCTCAAGCCTCCTCGAAAGAAGGAGGAGTAGCGTAGCACTCATCGCAAGGAGCACCGTCGACGCAGCATATGACGCGGGCCAGTCCCTCACCCCACGGAACGAGTAGATAACTATCCCCAGAGTATAGAACTCAGGCCTAGCTATGAGGTAAGTAGCGCCGAACTCCCCGAGGCTCACGACAACGGCGAGTGCAGCGGCCACGAAGTAGGAACCCCTCGAAAGGGGAGCGACAACCCTTAAGAAATAGAACAGCCCCCTAGCACCCAAGACTCTGGCGGCGTCAGCGATTTCTCTCCCGACGCGCAGGAACCCTAGTCTGAGCGACTTAACGACGAGCGGTAGGGCGGCTATGGTGTGTGCAAAGATTATGAGAACCGGTGCCGGAAGAAAGCCTCCATACATGTTAAGGAGACCCATCGCTAGAGTTAAGGGACTTATTGCTAGCAGGGTCGTGAGTAATGCGTCAGCGACAGCGCCGCCTATGAAGGCGAGGAATGAGCCAGCACTGACAGCTATCACGGCGGTCATCACTGCAAAGTAGAGGGTGTTGCCCACAACCCTCATCCCGCTTGCCCCAATAGCTTGATCAAACACAGGAGAGAACACCCTCTCGTACCCCCTTAGTGTGAGCCCGTTTCCCGGATCCAGAAAGGACTTGATGACAACAGATATCAAGGGTAGGGTAAGGTAAGCCGCCACGACGGCGAGAACAGCGAACGAGACAGTCCTAACATACTTCCTCCCAGGAAGAACGGCTACTACCCTTCTCCCAACAGGGGGTGGTGGGAGTCTAGCGTACGCGAGCGTGAAGAGAACGGTTGCTATCGCTAACACAGCTAGCTGCACGGTAGCTGTGGCGGCGGCTGCCTCGTAATCAAAGAGCATTCTGTAAAAGTAGTATATGTAGACTTCAAGGGTGGAGTAGGCTGGTCCTCCGAGGGTCAGTGGTATGGCGAAGCTTGCGAAGCAGTAGATGAATGTGAGGGCGTATGAGGCAATCAGTGCCGGCGAAGCATAGGGTATGATGACCCTCTTAATGACGGGCCAGAGCCTGCCCCCAGAATATATTCTCACTGCATCCACTAACTCGCGCGGTACAGCGACTAGGGTCGAGTACACGAGGTTCATCGCCAGCGGTATGTTATAGAACACATGGGCGGCGACAACACCGCCGAAACCCTCACCCAGTGCCCTAAGAGGGGGTACTGCGGACGAGAGGATACCGCCCCTACCATATAGGGCCGTGAAACCGGAGACAACTATCATTGGGGGAGCCATGAAGGAGAGAAGGGCTAGGGCCCTTATGGGCGAGGCGGCCCTGCTCGAGATCGTGGTTAACGCTACTGCAGCCGCTCCACCGATTAGTGTGGCTAAGGCCGAGCTAATGGATGCCTGGGTTAAGCTGAAGATGAATGCCCTTCTGATGAAGTCCTGCGATAGAACCTTGCCTATCTCGGCCAGTGATAAGCCGGGTGCGAGGCCCGAGAGGGCGGGTGCGTAGATGAGAGTAATGGAGAGTAAAAAAGAGATCACGGAGCCGGCGTAAGCGGCGCGTACACGCACAATCCCTTCACCCGCTCACGGCGCTGAGCCACTCGTTTATCCAGTTATCCAGGTTCGCCTCTATCTCTTCTTGGCTCAACCTATTATTCACTAGCTCAACATCGAGGGGGTTGATAGCGTATTTGTAGGCTTCCGGCAGCTCAACGTTCTTGTTAGCCGGGTACATCCAGTTATTCAGCGGTATCTCCTTCTGCACCTCCTTGCTGAGGAACCACTCAACGAACTTCTCTGCGGCCTTCCTGTGCGGAGCGCCCTTTACTATACCTATGCCCTCTATCTGTAGCCAGGCGAGGGGCTTGCCGTTATAGGTTGCTAGTGCGGCGCCGTACCTGGTTGAGTTGTAGAAGAAGTAAGAATATGCTGGGTCGGTGCCGTAGCTGACGACTACGTGGTACTGTTCGTTGAGGAAGAGGTCGTAGGCATCGCCCCAGGACTTAACGACCTTGGGCTTGATGTCCCTCCACCACTGTGTCCAGTCCTTCCCGAGGTACTTCTCGTACACGCCTATCTGGTACAGGAGGAACGCCAGCCCTGTGCTGCTGGTCCTTGGGTCCTCCACGACGAGTGTCTTGCCGAGGTCGCCGTAGAATGACTCGAATGTTAGGTTGCTCATCTCGTCAGGGCTCACGTAGTTGGTGTCGTACACGAACGCTATGACGCCGTAGTCGTAGGGTATAGCGTAGTGCTCTGGGTCGTAGTCCTGTACGAGCCAGTCATATATCTCCCCTATGTTGCTGGGGGTAAAAGGCTCCAGCACTCCCTCTTCCTTCGCCTTGATTATCTGAATATTATCGATCCCTATCACCACGTCCGCCTCCACCTTACCCTCCTTCACCTGCCTGATCACCTCAGCTAGCATCTCGCCAGCGTCACTGAACTTCCTGATCTCCACCTTTATCCCGGTGGCGTTAGTGAAGCCCTCGAACACCTTCTTGTAGGTGGCGTCTGGGTCAGGGCCCCATGCCAGGAGAGATTCGTACGTGTAGACCACGACGACATCCTCGCTAGCGGATCCTCCGGCGAACGGTGGGTAGCCGCTGAGGACTAGGTAACCAACTACACCGATTACTACCACGGCGACGATGGCCAGGACCGTCACGTGCTCCTTCCTCATAACCTGGACCCCGTAGAAAGGAGTGTTGTGCACGTCTTAAATCAGTTATCAACGTATTCATAACCTGGTAATCAAAGAACATCTATTTTCCTTAACCACAGTTGACGGTGGTGGTTCCTTGCAGCGCGTATTGCTGGCACTCGTTCTGGCGACCGCACTGGCAGCGGTCCTCCCAACAACGGCGTACGCACCAGTGGGTTGCGAAGGACTCAGTGACATCACCGGTGACGAGCTAACTTATCTCTCGCCCGGGCAGGATCCGGGCACTGACATAGCGGCGGTATATTTTTGCCCGTCCAGTAACTACGTGTATGTGACAGTAATCACGTCAGGCATGTGGTACGGGGCAGACATCAAGGGCGGTTACCTGCTACATTACCCACTCCTCGGGGAGGACGGCTCCGTTGGGTTCACCATAACTTTCGACCTAGCCCAAGGCGGTAGCCCCGATATCCCATACTACTCCGACGCGGTGACCCTGCCTGAGGTAAAATGGGATGTAGCGGCGTTCTTCAATGGTGCATCACCCGAACTCAAGGGGAGCTTAACAGGAAATGTGACCGCAGGGGTCTCTTCGTCAGAGCCCCTCACAATAATTGACTGGGACTACACTCCCCAGGCTGTCGGGAGAGGATGGGCCTACTATGACGCCTTGAATGGAGTGTTGGTTGTTGGGTTCCCAAGAGAACTCTTTGGAAACGCCACCGAGGCGGGGGTTTACGTAGTATCGGGTAGGGTGTGGGCGAAGCCCGACATTAGGAAGGGAGGGTACATATCCGACCCAATGGGCAGGGCATCCGTCCCCAACATCTCCGACGATCTAGCCAGTAGGTCGAGCAAGGAGGGGCTGACCAGGCCTGATGGAGCCATCTTACCTACTCCTGTGAAAGTATCGCTTATCCCGTCCTCAGCCTCCCCCGTGCTGGAGAGACCGTCAGACATACCCCTCGCCACCCTCGGCAACGGGTGGGTTGTTGCGTTGGTGGCTGAGGCCCTACTATTAATAGGTGCGTCTGCCGTACTCGTGAGAGGAGCGGGTGTTAGGCGTGAATAATCCGGAGCTCGTGAGCGAGCGGGTGCTCTGCTCTGGCAGGAGGGTTGTTCTCAAGCAGAGGGTTTACCGATCCGACGGAACAGAGTTTGTTAGGGACATCGTTGAGTTTGGTGAAGCGGTGGTGGTAGTCCCTCTCTTCAGCGATGGCTCAGTCGCTCTAATCAGGCAGTTCAGGGCGCCGGTAGGGTGGATCCTCGAGGCCCCTGCCGGGGTTATTGATGAGGGGGAGTCGCCAGAGGAGACTGCGAGGAGAGAGCTCCTAGAAGAGACGGGGCTTATCGCAGGGAGAGTGGAGGTACTCATAAGAACAGTGCCATGTCCGGGATACAGCAGCGAGCGCCTCTACATAGCTGTCGCCGAGGTCGTGGGAGAGGATAAGCCGAGGAGGGAGCCGGGTGAGCTAATAGACGTTGCTAGGATGAGCCTTGACGAAGCAATAACTACCGTGCTAAGCGAGGACCCGACGGATCAGAAGACTCTCCTAGCTCTCTTGCTGGTAAAATTGATAGGGCCCGAGAAGTTCCTTGGCGTGAGCGGGGAGTGATCATGGATGATGAGGAAAAGCACTAACTTATATTACGCCCTCCAAGACAATTGTCTAAGGTGAGGTAATGCTAATGCTTAACGACCTTACAGTGAGGGACGGCCAGCAATCCCTCCTAGCGACGAGGATGAGGACGGATGACATAATAAAGATTGTTTCGATTCTCGACAACGCAGGATACTACGCAATGGAGGTCTGGGGAGGGGCGACCTTCGATGCACCCCTTCGCTACCTCAAGGAGGATCCGTGGGAGAGGCTTAGGGCGATCAGGGAGGTAGTCACTAAGACAAAGCTCATGATGCTTCTGAGGGGCAAGAACCTCGTGGGCTACAGGCACTACCCGGAGGACGTTATCACGGCCTTTATAGAGAAGGCCTATGAGAACGGAATAGACATATTCAGGGTGTTCGACGCCCTCAACGACCCGAACAACCTCGCTTACCCTATCAAGGTGATTAAATCACTCTCCAAGTCAGTGAGGAACTCCGGCGCCCTCCTCCAGATAGCCATTGTCTACAGCATATCCCCTGTCCACACCATCGAGTACTACGAGAAGACTGTTGAGGAGTTCGTCTCCCTTTTCGAGCCTGACTTCATAACAATCAAGGATATGGCCGGGATACTGACACCCGGCATGGCAGTGGAGCTCGTTAAGATGATAAAGAGGCAGGGCGTGAAGGTGAACGTCCACTCTCACGCAACGTCGGGCATAGCACCCATGACGCTCATAAAAGCAGCCGAGGCCGGGGCAGACCTCCTCGACGTAGTCCTCTCCCCCCTCTCCCACTTCAGTTCCCACCCAGCCGCCGAGCCAGTGGTTAAGGCCCTCAGATCCCTGGGCCTAGACCCGGGGATAAATGAGAGGGTGCTCTATAGGGCATCGAAGGTTCTCGAGGGCATAAAGGCGAAGTACAGTAAGTTCGACTACAGCAAGAGAGGTAGGGTCGTTGACATCAACGTTCTCAACCACCAGATACCGGGCGGCATGATAAGCAACCTCCTCGCCCAACTAAGGGATCTGAAGGCCGAGGATAAGCTCGAGGAGGTCCTGGAAGAAGTCCAGAGAGTGAGGAAGGACCTGGGGTGGCCACCACTCGTCACACCCATGTCCCAGATCGTCGGATCTCAGGCAGTGGTTAACGTGTTGAGCGGTAAGTACAAGATCCTCCTAAACGAGACTATAAACTACCTGTTAGGCAAGTACGGGAGGCCGCCAGCACCAGTGAATAAAGAGCTGAAGAAAAGAGCTGAAGAAATGGCCAAGAATATACCCAAGGAAGTTGCTGAAGTCAAGACATTAGAAGATGCCAAGAAGGAACTGAGTAAGGTCTATGTAGAGAAATATGAGGACTACATTACATATGCGCTCTTCCCAGAGCAGGCGCTAAGGTATTTCGAGGAGAGATATAAGAAAAAGCTTGCTAAGGCCGTTGGCCTCGGATGGTTTTGACAAAGTAAGCGGCGATAGCAATTAGTGCAACCATGATAGGCAGCGACCACGGCTCGGGAATCGGCGGAGGCGGTACCTCATTCCCCAAACCAGTAGCTAGGGCATTGAGAATGATCTTCTTTGTAGCATCAGTATAGGCACCATTGTTACTGTAGCTTTCACCAGGCCAGAGATCAGATGCGAATGTTATGTAGAACCACCTGGTCCCCTCTGCGTTGTTTAAGTCGACCTCAACTATGCCCCATCTCACGGTATCGCTAGGTAGATTATCGGCACCAACAGTGGCGAGGTAGCGTACCTCAGCTACCCTATTCCCGGTATAGAGAGTGCCCACCCATGCAAAGTCTTGTCTGTTATCATCAATGTTTACGTAAATCTTATCGCCAACGTTGCCCACATAGGTAAAGACAGGGGATGACTCATTTATTATTATATAGACATGACCCTCACCGTAATCCTGATTTCTCCCAGCAGGAGCCGCATACCCGTATTGGTACGGTATATCATTCCTAAACTTGTAAAGTCCTTGAACACCGGTTACGTCATCCACTATCGTTCCATTAGGTGTTATTAACAAAAACCAGGTGTCGAGGTAGATTATTGTAAAGCCGTAACTATAAGATGCGTCCATTAGAGAACCGATTTGGTCAAGATAATCGCTTGGCGCTGATTCGGTGTAGGGATTATACCAAGCATTAACTATTACAGCTGAGTAAGAGGCCGGATCAGCGTTGCTGTTGAACGCAGTGATACTACTGTAGTTGTCTATGACCATCCCTATACTTCGGTTGAGAAAATCGGTAAGGGTTCCTCTCCAATCACCTATAACGGCGATCCTTTTTCCATCAAAGATGGCGTTAATGTTGCTGGTGTAGGGGACGGAGAGAGAAGCGTATGTCTCACCATAGACAGGGTTCCTCGCAATTAACGAGTATGAGCCTTCAGGTAACCACATCCTTGCTGGCTTATTAGGCGTAGTGAGCCATTCAGCCGTTAAGTCACTCACGTTTTCCAACCTAAGGTAGGCTCTAACCCTGGAGTAGTCATAGGATATTGCGGCAGTAGCGGTGACAACGTAGGTGCCCGGTGCTGGCTGCATCGTGACGTTGCCTAAAGGATCCGGTATCGGGGCAATTGCCTTAACGGCGTTCACTAATACATCGACGGCTGAGCTGTCATACACGCTGTCTGTTCCGGGAGAATAGGTTATGAGGGGTGATGGAGCGACAGAGATGAAGTACCAGCGTGTTCCAGAGGGCGTAAGCCAATAAGCGGCGAACGAACCTATGACGGTTCCGTTCACCACAAGCTCTGCTAGCGGGTGAACGCTGGCCTCACTGAAGCTGAAGCCTGAGTAATATGCTCTGGAACTCGCTGATTGATCGACTAGGTAGAACGAGCTGTTATCAAAGGGGTAATCGTAGGTGACATTAGTGAAGGCTGGGTCGCTCGTGTTAGTTACCCTAACGTAAACGAACTCTTTGCCTGTCACGCCCTCGTTTATGTTGTCGGGTGCGGGGTAACCTGCTGACTCGATAACGCTTCTCTTATAGTTCAGTATGTGTATTGCGTGATTAGTTGGTGTGTTAGTGCCACCGAAGAACACGATGCTGGAGTTCGTGTCGAGGAATATTAAGGGCTTGTTGCTCGTGTTCGCTGTCTCGAGGAGCTGGAGGAGCTGTTGGTTAGATGGTATGCTTACAAAGCGGTTAAGGATTATCGCTCTGTACTTACCCATATCCGCTATAAGGTCGCTCAGCTGTACGTAGTTGGTGACTATGTACCCCTTGGCCGATAGCACGTTCGTTATGTTTCTTGTGTCGTCGTTGAGGACCGCGATCCTGCTGTCAATGACTACGACGTTGTAGGTGACTGTCTTCATCCCGTATTTCTTGAAGGTGACTGTGTAGTTACCTGGCGATAAATTGGGGAAGCAGTAATGACCGTCCACAGCTGTGATATTACGGAGAACTGTACTCGAGTTAGATACCTCGACCAGCGCTCCATATATCGGGTCGCCGAGGGAGTCAAGAACATATCCACAGATAGTGCTTACCTCGAAGGTCTGTGCTTGAGAGGACGTCGTAAGAGGAATATTAAGAAGGAAAGGCGCTGTGATCGCCAGGAGCGTGCCAATCCCCAGTAATCGCTTGAGCATGGTAACCCACCTATTCTGAATAATAGGCCCTAAGAAACAATTAACTTAATGCCTCATCACCAAGACACACAGGTAATTAGGAGTGAAAGGTGCTCAGCGATGCGGGTACTGGCTAAGGACCTAAGGAAGGGGTATGTCGAGGTTCAAGTCGAGACGGCCGACGATCTGTGGGTGCTAAAGAACATCATCAGGCCGGGGGACGTAGTCATAGCGAGGACCCTGAGGGACGTCAAGGTTGAGGGCTCGGGAGGCAAGAAGAGGCTCCCGATGGTATTGGCTATTAAGGTGAAGAACGTGTACTTTCAGCCGTTCAGCACTAGGCTCAGGGTTCACGGCGTCATAGTTGAGGCCCCTGACGGGTACGGGCTGAAGGGGCAGCACCACACCTTCAACGTGGACGTCGGTTCCAGGCTGGCGATAGTTAAGGAGGAGTGGGGGAAGGCCGACCTAAAAAGGCTTGAGAGGGCTCCCCGACCTCACGCGAAGGTGTTGCTCGTAGCCGCTGACCTAGACGAGGTCGCCGTCGCGTCCCTTTACGGTCAAGGGGTCAGGTACGTTAGGGAGGTCGAGCTTGGCGGAGTCACTGAGCGTGAGCCGGAGTCCCTTGGGAGGGCCCTCGACAAGGTGGCTCAAGTTGTGGCGGAGGCAGCTAGGTCGGAGGGCGCCGACATAATCGTGATAGCCTCAATAGCTTTCCTGAAGGACGAACTGGCCAGGAGGGTGAGGGAAAGGCTCCCTAAGGTGACGGTCGTGGTGGACTCTGTGTCCGTGGGGGGTAGGAAGGGAATAGAGGAACTCATGAGGAGGGACTCCGTAAAGAAGGTCTACGCCGAGGCAGCGGCTGTGGCGGCTGAGGAGATCCTCAGCGAGTTCGAGAAGTGGCTCGCGAAGGACCCGGCCATGATAGCGTACGGGATCGAAGACGTTAAGTTTGCTGTGGAGGCCAACGCCGTGAAGAAGCTCCTGGTGCTAGAGGACCTACTGAGCGGTGAGGAAGCTGAGGAGGTGGACGAGATCTTGAACAAAGCTGAGGAAAAAGGAGCGAAAGTCATTGTCGTGCCCTCCAACTCCCCAGCCGCACCGAGGCTCGAGGGGCTGGGAGGTATGGTGGCGATCCTTAGGTACAGGCTTGAGAGGTGGTGAGTGTGAGCCCCTACGAGATCCTTCTCATACTGGTTGTGTCACTCGCCCCCTTCATAGAGGTCAGGGGGTCGGTGCCGCTGGCCTACGTGATGGAGCCGACGGACGGGGCGGCTAGGGCAATGCTACTGGCCGCGGCCCTCGTGGGCAACCTAATCATAGCGCCCATGATCATGCCCTTACTCGACAGACTTGAAGCGATCCTCCTGAAAAGTAAGGGTGTCCCGGTGATCGGGCCTGTAGCCAGGCTTTATGATTGGGCCGTGGGGGGTGTAAGGAGAAGGATTCCGGATTATGTGAGGAGGTATGGTCACCTAGGACTGGCCCTCTTCGTGGCCGTTCCCATCCCCGGCTCCGGCGCCTGGTCCGGGACGCTGATAGCTCATGTCCTAGGTATCAAGGGCCTCAAGGCAATTATCGCCATAGAGGCAGGTGTTGTCATAGCCTTTGCTTTACTGGTCGCGGCTATGGAGGGCCTTCTCTCGGTCATACCCAGGTGACATATCCGATCAAGGCCTGTGCCCGCCCACGTGTTTTATGTGCTGAGAACATCTAAGGTGGGGAAGGAGTGGTTTGAGGGTTGCCCACTTCGCCGACATCCACCTGGGCAGGAACCTCTACAGATTCCTGGAGGTTGAGGAAGACATAGCTAAGTTGTTCAAGGAGTACGTGCAGGTGGCGATAGAGGAGAGGGTTGACGCAATCCTTCTTTCGGGCGACATATTCGACACCCCCAGACCCCTAATCCGGGTCATTCACCAGGCCGTCACAGCACTGAAACCTGCCGCGGAGAGGGGCATAAAGATATACGCCGTCCTCGGCGAGCACGACTACCCCAAAGTCAGAGATAAGGCAGCCCTCACCCTGGTGCCGGGTGCCACGGTACTTAGCTACGAGGGCGTGAGGTGCGTTAAGCAGGAGGTTGGCGGGAAGACCTACGGGTTCTGTGGGGCGCACAAGACACGCTTCAGGTTCGGTGAGAGGTCGAAAAGCAGGTACCTTAGTACACTGCGCTCTATGGCTAACGAGGTCGCCAGCACGCATAGAGCCGTTATACTGGCTCACCAGGAGATCTCGCAGGTCTTCGCTAACTCCGAGGACTCGATAGACGTGAACCTCTTCCCCCAAGTATTCAGGTACATAGCCCTGGGCCACATACACGGCCATAGAGAGGGGGCCCTCGAGGGCGGGAGGGTGTATGCCTACCCAGGGAGCCTATACTACCTCAGCGCCCAGGAGGTAAGGAAGGGCGAGGAGAAGGGCTTCCTAATAGTGGACCTCGACAGGGACGTGCCGGAGACCCACTTCATCAGGTCCGAGCCCAGGCCCTTCATAGTGATAGACGAGCCCGTTGAGAGGGTCAGGGCCAGGATCGAGGCGGAGCTCTCCCGCGGTAACTGGGGCAGGTACGATAAACCACTAATGAACATAGTGGTGAGGCTTCCCCCGAACTACAAGGACGATGTCTACTCGATGATAGAGAAGGCGGTCGCTGGGAGGGCTCTCTACAAGGTAGTGGTTCAGAGGGGGCATGCGGAGGAAGTGCCCAGATCGGTTGGTGCGGAGGTGGATGAAGTAGCGATAATAGCCTCGATAATTGACCCGAGGAACCCCGATGACCCAGAGGTTAGGAAGGCGGCTGAATACATAGTGAGGCTGAAGAATGCGCTCGCACAGCAGGGCCAGCAGGAGAGGATCGAGGAGCTAGTGGACGACATACTGTCTCTTAAGATATGGGATAGGGTGGTCAAGACAGAGTTGCTCACTACCTCCCTGGTTAGGAGGAGAGGTGGTAGGGGGCTCGATGCCTTCATCGGGGGTGGCCAGTAATGCTTAGGCTGAGGAGGGTCGTTCTAGAGAACTTCATATCGCACGGGAGGAGCGAGGTAAGCTTCACCGACGGCGTCACAGCAATAACTGGCGAGAACGGCGCCGGGAAGTCAAGCATAGTGGACGCCATATACTTCGCACTCAAGGTCGGGGCCAGGCCAAGGGGCTCGTCACTGGACGACCTCGTGAACGCCCGCCACAGGGCCCACGGGATGGGTGTGTTGCTCGAGCTTGAGGACGAGCACAGAGTAATGCAGGTGCGTGTGAGGAAGCCCTTCGGCAAGCCGGCA
>JALSOP010000154.1 GCA_026986435.1 Desulfurococcales archaeon
GTCATTAAGGTATAGTAGGGCGGTGTCGAGGTTCCTCAGATCCCTAAGAAGCTTCAAGGGGATAGTCTTCTTCATGCTCCTCTACGGGCTAGGAATGGCGCTCCTCACAACCTACTTCAGGCTCTTACCCCTGGTAGGGGCGTACGTCGCGGGCCTATCCCCCGCGGCTGTGCCCGGAGCAGCTCTTGTGAGGGAGGACAAGCTCCCCTGAGCCGGCGGCCGTCCTAACAACCCTATTCTTCGTCTACGCCGGCATACTCCTCAACCCGCGGGAGGTCAGCGGCCTAGAGCTGATCAACCGTGACGACAGCGGCCCTGGTTGTGATAGCGGGTGCGGCCGGTAAGGTCCTCGGGTGCGGTGCCGCAGCCTACCTCGCAGGGTACGGGCTGAGGGAGTCAGCATTGATAGGGTTCGGGATGATGCCGAGAGCAGGTGTTGACCTAGTGATAGCCGTTACCGACCTCCAGCTCGGTGTTCTAACCCAGGACCTCTACCTTGGTGCGATGGCTCTCATATTACGTAACCTCGCTAGCGACCCCACCGATCATGAAGAGGCTTTCGGGCACCGCGGCCCTCGGTGAGGTACCCGATCACGACTTTGTCCGTAAGGAGCCCTATGGGCGAGCCCTCCTCAGCCACAATGAGGTGCGATAGCCCGAACCTCAGCATTGCCTCAACCGCCTCGTACAGGGCCGCACCAACGTCTATGGTAACCGGGTGAGGGGTCATGACGTCCATTACCAGGGCCTTACCGCCAGCGATCTCCGGCCTCCTGAGGAGGTAGTGCCTCCTCCTTATCTCGACCAACGCCTTAAAGATGTCCGATAACGTGACTATTCCCTCGAGCTTGTTCCCTTCCCCGACAACGATGAGGGCCTCGTACCCCTTACTCACGAAGAAGCTGAGAGCGGACCCGAGCGGCATAGAGTCCTCGACGAGGTGGGGGGTGAGCAACCTATCTCTAATATCGGATACTGCTGTCTCCATAAGAACCTGCCAGCCTTATCCAGAAATGACGGCATGAGGAAGGTACCGAATAATACTTTCCTCTGCCCCTACTAAATACTGAGGTGCCCTCACCTGCTCACCGAAGTAGCCGCTGCTGTACTCCACATACTCACCCTTGCCAGCGCGGGGGCCTGGGCGGCTGGGTTCGTTAATGCAAGGAGGAGCGTTAGCTCGCTTAAGGAACCCGAGCCCTGCCCCGACCCCCCGGCGACCTCAGTCATAATACCGGCGAGGAACGCGGCCGAGACCATAGGGAAGGTCATAGAGTCGGTACTGGCGCAGGACCTCGGGGGGAGGTTAAGGGAGGTGATAGTTGTCGATGACGGGAGCACCGACGAAACACCCGATATCGTTAGGAGGTACAGTGACCCGCGCCTGAGGTACGTGAGGGTCAACTCAACGCCGGCCGGGTGGTCCCCCAAGAACTGGGCGTGCTGGGTAGGGGCTGGGAAGGCCTCGGGCGACGTGCTCGCCTTCCTCGACGCCGACACCTGGTTCCTTAAGCCTGACGCCCTTAGGGCCCTCGCATGCGCTGCGAAGAAATACGGCGTGGCGTCAATGGCGCCCAGGTTCGGGTGCTTGACGAGGAGGTGCAGGGCGGTCGAGACAGTCTTGACCACTTTCTCACACGCTTTCCTCGGCTTCGACAAGGTGGCGGATCCAGGCCACAGCCTCGCCTGGTTCTACGGGTGCTGCTGGGCAGCTGAGCGGGGGCTTTACGACCGGTTCGGCGGGCACTCCGCGGTTAGGGCCGAGATTGTTGAGGATAAAGCGATAGCTAAGCTCCTCAAGCGTGGTGGCGTAATCTCGGCCGTGCTCAAGGGCTTCGACCACGTAGAGACCCTATGGTACGGGAAGGTGTCGGATACTGTGTCAACAATCGGTAGGGTGCTGCACACATATGGTTCGGAAGTCAGTAAGGCGTTAGCGTCATCCCTCGCCATAGCTATAGCGTATCTGTCCCCGCTTTTGGAGGTTGCGGTGTCTTTGTTCGCCGGGCCCACCTCCTTAGTCATTGCTGCCGTGTCGTACGTGGCGCAGGCAGTGGCTCACTCAGTGGGTGCCGGGCTTAATGGTTACTGGAGGGGCTATGCCCTTACCTCGCCATTATTTGGGACGGCACTCAGTGCAGGACTGGTTAAGGCCGTTCTCTACTCGAGGGAAGGGGTTAGGTGGAAGGGGAGGCACCTACACCTCACTTCCTAATTAGGTACTCCACACCCTCCTCTCTGGCTAGGCCCGTGCCCATGGCGTTGAGGAGCGTCTCCGCCTTCATTATGAGCTTCCTAGCTCTCCTATTCCACGAAAGAACCAAAGGCCTGAAGCTGATCCCTACCGCTTTCCTGTAGTGCCTAACGATATCGCTGATGACCCTGGAAACAGCGTCCCTCGACACACCGGTGGCAGCGGCTATGACGTCAGGAGCCCTCGGGTCACTTATGTCAACACCGAAGATACTCTTCACGACATCCCTCATGACCGTATAGAGAGCAACCACGTCCTCCCTGCCCAGCCTCAGCCTCTCTTTTACAGCTCTCCTCAAGTAAGTGTCGACCGCTATGAGTCTCTCCTCAGGCACGGGCGCAGGTCTATCGGGCGCGCTCTTACCTATTGAGGAGGCCTTCCCCAACACCCAACCAAATACTGCTGCTAGGAGAATGACGGATAACGCATAGATTATGAAGCTCCCCGTCATTGACGAGATGAACTCCGCCTCTATGCTGTAGTAATAGGAGAGGAGAACCGGCAACCACATGCTGGGATGAAGCGTTAGAGCAACTTGAGCGGCGTCCCCGAATATCGTGCCAGGTTGGAGACCTGCTCTCTGCACGGCCTCTTCCGGTGACAGCGGCTTGTAATGGGCCGTATCTATTAGGGCGACCCACCCCCTACCCGCTAAGTAATCTATTACGTCGCTGGCCAGTTCCTTGTATTCTGGTATGTTATCCAGCCTGAGGACCTGATTAATGAATATGGAGCCGTCAGAGAATATCATAGCCTTGAACCTCACGGGGTAACCGCTCAAGTTCATGACAAACGTGTTGTAGAGACTCACAACCTTTCCACCGTAGTAGCCGGTTGGCTGACAAACATAGTCCCAAACCTGCTCAGTCTTAGGGCCTTCACCGAGCACGTCCAAGTATGATGCGTGGTCCAGGACTATCCCGTATGTGCCCCCACCGGGCACCCTAATGAAGACGAACGGATAAGGGTTAAGGGGGTCCAGGTCGGCTCCATCAACCACCGCACAAAATAGATTCGCCATCATAGTGTGCTTTAGTTCGGTGCCCTCGTCAGCGATAAGGAAAGATATGTTCCTCGCACCCATCCTCACGGCCTCAGCTATGATGTAACCTATCTCCCCGTTCTCCTTGGCAGTAAAGGGCGTCTCCGGTGATATGAAGACGAAGAAGACGTTCCTCCCATTAAGAACGCTGGCAGGGACATCGCTCCAGTTGTGGACTATGAAGACATCGATCCCCTTCTCCTCCATAAGCTTAACGAGCTCGCTGGACCCGTCCCACCCAGGGTTAAGAGGGGATGCACCAGCTGGGAGTGTGAGGTAACGCGGCGGCGTCTGCAGCAGAGCAAGTATCGCTATGAACACGAGAGCCGCTAGGAAGGCGGCTTTACCTCCCCTCATTCTCTAGGGACCTCGCCACAATAGCTATCCTGACGAACTGGAGCGAGGCTGCTGTAAGTGTGAAGCCTATGAGGGCGGAGAGTAGGGATGTTGCCACGAGCCCGCTCGCCATTAGCCCAACAGCTATGAGATAGAAATACACAGCT
>JALSOP010000155.1 GCA_026986435.1 Desulfurococcales archaeon
CCCCCATCGCCACTAACTCCTTCAAGCTCCTCCTCAAGGCGTCACCCCGAGTAGATACAGGACTGAGTTAATTAGTTGCCTGAGCGACGAGTAGACCCCGTAATAGGACGTTATTAAGTGCTGACTAGTCTTCACGGGATTTAAGGGGTTGTCGCCGAGATAGATTATCATCATGAGAAGCATCCCCGCGATGACGGCATTACCGACGTACACGCTGAGGAGCCCCCTCCTCTTAAGCGGATCCATTGTGAAAATACCGACCATCCACCCCCAAACAACGAAGATAGACACCACAAAAGCAGTTGCCAGAGCTACAAGCTCCGGTCCAGTGAACCCATACGGTAACTCAATATTACCTAGGGGAGTTGACTGAAGCGATGGTACGATCACGAGCCTTAACGAACCATAGACTATCGGGAGAATCACGAGCTCCGCAACAATGAATGCAGAGCCCTTTATGCCTAGAAGGAGCAGACCGGAGAGGACCGTTGGAGGCCTCGCTAGGTCTGAGCGAACAGATTCCAGCAGGGAAGGATCAGTACCCGCGAAGAGGGCTGAGATCGTTAAGAAGAACTCTCTCGAAAGGTACAGTGCCGCACCAAGGGCTGTGACGAGGAGGAGGACCCTCCCGGCTAGTGAGCTGACGAGAAACGCCATTAGCATAGATGCTGGGCCGGTTGTGGTAGTGGCTATGTACCTCATCGCTGAATACGCCCCAAGAACACCGAAAGCCATCACTATGGGGACAACGACCCTGTAACTGAGGGCTACTGCGATAGATAGGCAAGAGACCCTGGAAAGGCCAGAGCTGGGGCTCCTCAACGACGTCGCCCACGTATCCACCATTGAGTACGGTATGATTATCGAGGCAACTATGGCGAGGACGTAGGGGTCCGTGCCCGTGTATGACGAAATGAGAATGTACACGATTACAGAGACCGTGAAGGCGCCCAGGCCAGCGAATGTCGAGATAAGGAACAATATTGGTAGAAATGCTTGAGAAAGAAGCAAAGGAGCACTCACCAAGTATGTGAGCGGGTATGAAGTCAGTATCCTATAGGCCGGGACAGCTGTTATGAGGGCTGCTACGAGGGGGAAGGACGACCTAAGCCCCGCTACGAGAACGTACGATCTCCTCATCCCCCAACACCCCGGAGGAACTGGTCGATCATGGAGGCTAGCCTATATGCCTCCTCAACATCCTCCGCACCAGGGTCTCGGGGCGAGTATCTAGCGACCTCGTACTTTGTTGTAAGGCTTTTTAGAGGACCTCTTGGTGGACCCCTCACTTTCATCAAGTACTCCCAGTGCGTCTCGCTAGGTGCACGAGGCACTGAGCGGCTTAGGACGCTTACTGCATGCCAGTAGAGGGATATAACAGCATCACGCGGGGAAGAGAAGCCTGCAGGGTGCGGGGGCGGTGAGTAACGCTCCCTTATCGCCTTAAGTACCTTCTTACCAAGGCCCCTCATTATGTACACAATAACCGCTAACGCCGTCACTAAGCCCACAACAAAGAATAGCATGTTACCACCAATAACCGGTGTAGCTGGGAGAGCCGGTGCCGGAATTGATGCCAAGGCCTGCGACGGATTATAGCTGGCCCTTGCCAGATTACCGAGATTCTGAAATATTGTTAAGACTGACGCCCCCGACGTGGCATTGGCCTCAGGTGTGGGAGAGTGGAGTGACTGAATCAGCCTGTCGAGGGATTCCCTAACGTCCTCGAGGATGCTGTACTGCTTGAGTCCTTCATAGGCCTGGGCAACCTCCTGCGCTTCCTCCGGCGTGACTCGGATACCCTCCGACGCCTCAGGCATGAGTGTCTTTAGTATGTACTTAGCTAGGGCCAGGTCCCTCGGATCGAACATCCACGGATTCTCCTCAAGCATTTGTGCGAGTTGCTGGGCCAGCGTCGGATCGCCCCTAGCATACGCCTCCGCAGCGGCTATGAGGAGTTCCTTAAGGGTCTCGTCCTTAATCATCGACGCCTGCGAGGCAACGGCGTCGACCAGTGACACCTGCGGCTGAAGACCCAGATACTGCTTGAGGAGCGCTATTGTAGCTAGGTTTGCATTGGCCGCGCCGAACTTCGTGCTCAGTATGGCGAGCACAAACTCGTTCTTACCCTCATCACCGTAGTAAGCGACAACACTATCGACATACCTCATGATATAATCCGTTGGGGCTCCGTGCGCATGATACCAGAGATCTGTGGCCGCGTACGAGGCGAAGGCGTCGGCGGCCAGCGTGTGATTCGCCTCGTTCGGGGGCGGCAGGAGGGCCTCCGCTGCCGGTACGTCCCCCACCCTATTACACGCATCAGTAACTGTCTCTATAGTAGCGTTCCTAAGTTCGGAGTCACTGATGAGGTAGCGGACAGGGTCATAGCTAACAGCACATGCCCCGTTAGGTGGCGGATAGTACCAGGCAGCGGCCACCAGCCTAGTTAGGAGATAGCGTGCGTCATCGCCCAGGCCAGAGGGTATCGCCATAACAGCCACAGGGTCAGTTAGGTTTGTTGAGGTAACCCACCTATCGTACTCTGGTGCACCATCATACAGGGCTATGTGAGCTATGATAACATGCGGTGGGAGACCAGTGGCGTTCGAGGCTACGGCAACAATGAGCGCGGATGTTTCGGAGAGGTTCATTTCCTCAAGTGACGCCATTATCATGAGTTCTGGAGTCACTGCTTCCGTACCGTTCTCTACTGGCACCGCCACACTCGTGCCGTTGCCCCCTCCCCCACCACCACCTACTGGGGCCGTAACATTAACTACAATGGGTTCCGGCACACTGATGACGGACTCGTTGATCCTTACCCCGCCACCCCCGAGGAGGTGCTCGATTATCGCGACAGCATACGGCGAGTGCCTGGGCTCGACCGCCTCTGCCGGAGAAGCAAGGAATAATACAACCATAACAGCAATCACTGCTATCGCTTGTTTCTTCAACATCCCGCACCTACCCACTAACATCCTTCAAGACAAATAACGATGCAGGCGACATCGTTAATACCTGTCTTTCCAAAAAATACTCTCAGGTTCGGTGCTATGGGCAAGTTTGTGAACATAATGAGGTCCATTCTTTCTGAGTCATCGAGGATACTGGTGGAGAGGGAAAGGGAGGTAAAGTTCATAGTGGCGTCCATGGTCGTGAGCGGCCACGTGCTCCTCGAGGGCGTTCCTGGGATAGCGAAGACCCTCACTGCTA
>JALSOP010000156.1 GCA_026986435.1 Desulfurococcales archaeon
CCAGATAAGCGACCCCTGATCCGGGACGCGTCCCCCAGGGCGCTTGCGGCTTTTACTGGAGCTGGTCTTTAGGGGCGGTGCTGAGGCAGTAGTAATCGACGAGTTCACCCACTGGGTTAGGGCATCCCCTAGGGTGCTGAGCGAGATGCAGGAGCTCGTGGACCAGTCACTCCCGAGGTACGGGAACACCCTCGTAATCACTGGCTTCGTCATGGGGGTAATAATGAGCGAGGTCCTAGGAGCGGGTCCCCTATGTACGGGAGGGCAGCCGCTCGGCTGAGGCTACAGCCCATGAGGTTTGCCAGCATCAAGGAGTTCCTCTCGAGGCTGGGGCCCGCGGAGAGGGTGGTCGCATACTCGCTAGTTGGTGGTATACCCCACTACCTCTGCGCCCTCTCAACGGCCTCCAGCCTGAGGGAGGTGATTGAGAAGCTTATCGCCTCACCCACCGCGATGTTGCTGGATGAGAAGGACCTCATACTGAGGGAGGAGTTCCGGGACCCCCACACATACGCGGCCATCCTCTCAGCGATCGCTAAGGGCTACGGCACGCCGGCTAAGATAGCTCAGGCGACCGGAATCGACGCCTCCCACACCCACAAGTGCCTGGCTGTCCTAGAGTACCTCGGGATAGTGAGGAGAGATGTCCCCCTCTTCAAAAAGAAGGGCAGGTACGTCAAGGAGGACCCAGTCATAAGGACGTGGTACTCGCTGGTAGAGCCCGTGGTCGAGCTAGTCGGGATGGGGGAGTACGGTAGGGTATTGAAGGGGGTCATGAAGGCCCTCCCCAGACACGTCTCCCAAACGTGGGAGGCCCTCGTTAGGGAGTACCTACTCCGGAAGTACCTACCCCAGGGCTTCACGGTGGCTGGGAGGCTCGAGCACAAGGGCACGGAACTGGACGTGACCGTACTCAACACCAAGGATAAGAAAGCAGTCGTGGCCGAGGTTGAGTGGTCTGCGGGCACGTCAAGGCACGCCGATAGGCTAGCGAGGGAGGCTATGAAGAAGGCGATAGCCCTCCTCACCTAAGGGATACGAGGTTATGGCCTCCTACGCTGTCCTACGAGAGGTGCGCGGCGAGCACGGGGACCACGTAATAAAACCGGAGAATGTTGAGTCGGTGTAAGCAGAATATTATCGAATACGTATGAGAGATAACTGGGGCCAGAAATGACTACCCTAATAGACTACCTCCGGGAGGAGGTGGAGAAAGCGCCCAAGATAGTTAAGGAGCAGATAAGCAGGACAAGGCCCCATGAGGAGCTACCGCCGAGCATCGCAACGGGGGCCGGTGATTCCTACGCCGCCGCCCTCTTCACCCAGTTCGCCAGCAACGGTAACGTGGTCGCGATAGACCCCGTACACATCCTTAACGCACCCCCCGCATGGGCTAGGGATGTCCTGGGGTTCAGCGTTAAAGGAAGGACTGTCTACGTTGCGAAGGCCATGGAGGCCCTTAAGGCTAGGGGCGCTAGGGCTGTAGCGTTCACAGCCGCCCCGGACTCACCCATCGGTTCCTTAGGCGATGAGGTCGTCGAGCTCGTCTACCCTGGAGGCGAGTACCCTGTGGGCGTCGGGAACTACTTGGCGGAGATCGCCGCCGCCTGGGCCTACCTAGGTAATGAAGCCCCCGGGAACCTCCCGGACCCCCCGAACATATCTCTGGGTGGGGCTAAGGAGGTCATAGCCGTTGGGGAGGGCTACGGCTACGTCAACGCCGTCTTCCTCTGCCTCAAGCTGTATGAGGCGGCGTGCATGCGGTGCCGCTACTACGAGGCCGAACAGTTCCTCCACGCACCCATATACTCCGTAAGCAAGGACGCTGTGCTCGTTATCTTCGAGCACCCCGGAGGAGTGAGGGCGAGGGACGTGGCCGATGTAGCCAGATCTGCTGGCCTTAGGCACCACCTAGTTGAGGCAGTAGGGGATGGGCTCTCAACAACCTATGCAGGGACACTCGCAGCCGCGAAGGCAGTAGCGGCGGTGGCCGGCGCCATGGGCTTTAAGGAGCCGTGCTTCACGACCAGGGAGAGGCTTAGGGAGGCATCAACGCCCTCAATATACAGATGAGGCATCGTAAGATCTCGCAAAAAGATATGTGGTGTGGAGTCACGTGCTCGGCGGAGGCGGCGGGGCGGGTGGGGCCTGAGGCGCCTGTTGTGAGGACGGCTTCTTCTTAGCCCTCACAGCCGCTATCGCTACACCCACGATCACGGCGAGTACGATGCCCATGATCACGGGGAGTAGCCCGCCTAGGCCGGGCATGCCGGCTCCCAGCCCTCCGGCAACAGCTATGCTGGGTATTGATGAATCGACCGCCTCCATCCTCACGTTTCCTTTCCCATCAGCGCTCTGGACACTGAACTCGAGATTTTTCATTACTCCGGTGGAGGTGTCATAGGTTGCCCTAACCGACACGCCCATGTACTCGCTGCTGTTCTCGAACACCCCGTTGGGGGGCAACTGCTCTGGGGGCACGTACGGCGGTACCGTGTCCATTATGCTCTCCGCCAGCCCCCTAACCTGGTTCTCCGCGTCGTTCGCCTCAAAGAGGTTCGTGTCCATTGACTCTACCTTGACACTGCCTATCTCGTAGCTTATTCCGTAACCCTCGTCATGGAAGACCACCTTAATCAGTGCTGTTCCCCTAGCGTACTCGTTCCCATTCTCGAAATCTATGCTTATCCTGTAGCTCACCCAGTCCCCATCTGTTGGGTGGCTTACCATTTCTCCGCCTGCCGCCGTTGTTGCCTGGTTCTCGCCTTGAGATGTCTGCGTCTCCGTGAACAGGGCCTTCATGTTAGTGTCCTTTAGGGTTAGCCTTAACTCAGCGATCTGTGAACCGTTCTCGTCCTTGAGGAATAGTGTGGCTTCCTGCATGAGCCTCGTGCTCGGGTCGTATGTGGCGTGGATCTCTATCACCCGCCCGTCAGCTGTCTCATCGTTGACCGATAATTCCCCGTTCTGCGGGTACTTGTCGTAGGCGACGAAGTCTGCGTAGGTTGTCAGTGCCCAAACGACGTCGTTGAGTGCGTATTCCGGTGACACGCCGCCGAGGTCTCCGGAGTAAGACGTTATCGACGATATATCGTAGCCTGCCGAGGGCCCTGTGTCTGGGTAGATCGTTATGTTCACGTATACCTCGCCGTCGATGCTTGCTGACGGCCCCCTGTAGTGGGCGTCGTAGACGGCGTAGTAAGACTCCTCAGCATGGGTTGCTGGAGCTATTGCGAGGGCTAGGAGGGCTAATGCTACGATTGCGTACACGTATTTCCTTACTTTGGACACCTCACTCCCCTAAGGGTATACCCTTTTTAAGCTTTGGCCCGATCCCTCATTAACCTCAGTCACGCATTAGATACGGTGAGGTATTTTGGGAAGCAACATACTCGAGGTAGCTAAGGAAATGGTTGATAAGGAGTTCACCTACGCAAAAGAGATCCGTGAGCTAGCCAGCAAGTTCAGACACCCCGTCCTCCAGGTTCTCCTCATCGGTATAGCGCAGGACTCCGAGAAGCACAGCGCGTTCTACGACGCCATAGTGAAGCTCCTGACGGAGACCCAGCCCATGTTGAGTGAGGGCGAGTTAGAAGTGATTAAGGAGGGCATAAAGAAGCACATAGAGCAGGAGGCAGAGATGGTCAGGCTCACGGCAGAGCTGAAGGACAAGGTAAGCGACCCCAAGCTAAAGCTCATCCTCGAGATGATCCATGAGGACGAGGTCAGGCACCACAAGCTACTTCTAACACTCCAGAAAAAGATAGCCGAGGCAGAGACCCTCACCGAGGCGGATGTGTGGGACATGATCTGGAAGGACGTGGCATACCACGGAGCCCCAGGAGGCTAAGAAAGTTACGCCTAAGTGTATTACGTGCAGAGTATTAAACCCTGGAAGTAAGTTTTTCCGGACGAGAAAATGGACCCCGGCGGGTTCGTGGATCGAGAGAGGGAGCTACAGCTACTCATGAGGGCCTGGGAAAGGAGGCCGTCCTTCATAGTTGTCTACGGGCGGAGGAGGATCGGGAAGACCCGGCTCCTGAAGGAATGGGTGAGGAGGGCTAGGTTCCGGCACGTTTACTACCTCTCCCACCTCTCAGGCCATGCCCCCAATCTGGCGGGGCTTGCCAGAGCCATGGACGCCGTCCTTGGTACGAGGCTCTCTGGGGGGAGGTGGGAGAGCCTGTACTCCCTCCTAGCAACGGCCGCCCCGTCCTTCCGGGATGGGGACGTGATAGTTTTAGACGAGTTCAGTTACTGGGTGAGGTCAGCGCCGCAGGCGGCCTCAGAGCTCCAGCAGTTCGTCGACGAGGTTCTCCCGAGGACCGGGCTAGTCCTCGCCATAACCGGCTCCTTAGTCGGGGTCATGCTTAGGGACGTTCTCGGCGGGAGCGCCCCACTCTTCGGGAGGGCGACCCACAGGCTTAGGCTAGGGGAGCTCAGCCCGTGGTGCCTGCCTGCATTCACCCCAAGGTACTCCCCTCACGAGCTCGCGGAGGCCTACTCCCTCTTTGGAGGTGTCCCGCACTACCTCCGCCTCATCGATGATTCCCTACCCCTACTGAGGCCTTCATCACTCTCTTCGGCCCCGGAGGAGCCCTTGAAGGAGAGCCTGAGTTCATCATTAGGGAAGAGTTCCGTGACCCTCACCCGTACCTAGCAATCCTTGAGGCCGTGGCGGAGGGAAACACGGCGCTGACGAAGATCGCTAACTACGCAGGCATACCCACATCCCATGCCTCAAAGTATGTGAGGGTGCTGACCCTGCTAGGGCTGCTGGAACGTGTGCCCGTCCTCTTCAGCAGGAGGGGGCCCATCATAGTCGCCGACAAGGTGCTGAGGTCTTACCTACTCCTAGCTAGGGCCCAGCACAGCCTAGGGGAGGACACACCCCGGGTAAGGGAGTGGTACGCCTCCACAGTCCCCATGGGCTGGGAGGAGCTCGCGGGCACCCACGCCATGACTTACCTATGCCGGGAGTTAGGCCTTACCCCCTCCGCCGCTGGGAAACTCATCCACAAGGGCGCCGAGATAGACTGGGTAGTGATCGATGACGCCAACAGGAGAGTCCTGGCCGTCGAGGCGAAGTGGAGTGACCTAAGCGAGAAGGACGTAACGCGAATAGCGAGGAGGGTCCGGGCCCTAACCTACACAGCGCTCCCCTCAAGGATAAGGGACTACGACGTAATTGTTGCTGTTTATGCCCGGTCAGCACCGAAGCACGCGGAGGGCGCGAAGGTGATCACCCCGGAGGACATGCCCTGGAGCAACGCATGCACCACCGACTGACAGCGTCACACAACCAGTCCCAACAGGGTGCGGCGGGGGTCGCTCCCCACTAATGTTCCCTCGCAGCGCCAAGATCCTTATCTAGGGCAAAGTTTTTTTGCATACAGCAGAGGCTAGTGGTGAGAACACAATTGACGCCACCAAATCAATTCACTGCGGCGCGACCCTACGTACTCATAGCACTCTTAGTTACGTCAATAGTTGGGGTAGCGATATATTCAGCCAGCGCATACGGCGCCCTGACAATACCCAGCGGCAACGAGACAGCAGTGGTCATCGAGATAGAGCCCCTCAGCAACGGAAAAGCGGTCGCACTAGGCGAAGACGAGGTCGTAGTGGCCCTCATAACAGCGCCCCTACCACCTGACATGCTCAAAAATTCGGAGCGAGATACGAGAATAATCTTTGCAGGAGTCATCGACCGCGGAATAGTCCTTACTAAGAAGGAGATCGGTCCTATAATAGAGGGCTGGGTGAATACATATGAGGAGAGAAGGAATAAAAACAGCCCTTATATAGGGTTAACAGTCCACGTAGATATAGTTAACAAAGCAGCTGGAAAATCAATCGCAACAAGCATAAACTCGGTCACGCTGAACATAGACCTCCTCGATAAAGGATACATTGGATACTACAAGCTGGGAATAAATGTAGATACGTCAAATACCGGAAAACCCGCACGCATGGGCCTGGAGGAGGTACGATATTATGAATTCTCTATAGCTCCGGATTTCTCATGGTTGTCTGTTACTGATACCAAAACTGAATTAGAGGAGACGCCTCAAGAATCTTCAGTAGCGAGTGGGCTCAGCGATTACACTAGGTGCGTCCCGCTAGGTAATTGGTACGCATATGAGTGCTATAACTTAACATATTACGCGGACACAGAGACGTTCAAAAACGTACTCCCTAGCAACTACTTCAAGGAAGTTGATGGTGTCACCTATATGGCATTACCTGTACTTATAGCGGTCAATGATTACCCAGCATACAGCGCAACAATAGAGGTGAGCATAAGCCTAGGTAGTACCGATTTCACAACAAGCGTTTACCCAACATACACAATCGGTCCCAACATAGGCAAAGCCCTGAACTCTCCATATTCTACAACGTTTCCCTCAGTTACTTTATGGAAAGGGGATGGTGCAGTATGGGGTGGGGAGTCATATTATTTCTACGAGACGCTATCGCTATATCCCAGCGGTGACTATAGCAAAGGATGGATCTGGGTCTATGCGCGGCCATACATCGAAGTCTACAGTGTATATCGGGTATACGTCGATGGAAGCTCAGAGTATCTGCGTGACGAGGTCACCGCGGCTATTAGTGATGTGGAAGTTATAGGAAACATCATTCAGGGCGGGGCATCATATTCTCTTCCACCGCAGGATCTTATTGAAGTGCTCTTCTCTGGGACTGAAGAAAGATATGTGGACACTTTAGCCCCGAATGAGTCGCTGCCTCTCGGCTCTGTTTTAGGTGGCTTTGATACGTGCGGGTCCGATTTCGAAATAGGTATTCCTGTTGGAGCGATGGTTGGTTTAGTAGTTCTTGCAGCATTCCCAGAGGCTACGCCTGCGGCAGCCGCTATCGCCGGTTTCCAAGTCTCGATGAGTGCTACAGGTGCATCAATATTTGTTGGTGGGGGAATTAAAAATA
>JALSOP010000157.1 GCA_026986435.1 Desulfurococcales archaeon
ATCAAATTATAAGGTAGACAGGTTGTGAGGGGAAAGCTTTGAGGACATCAGTTACCATAGCAGTGTTGATTGCCTTAATCGCCGCTTCCGTGCCTACTGCTTCCATGGTTAACTATGAGCTAAGTGATAACCTAATGATAGTCTCCCCCAGGTACTCCGTCCCGGCCACCGTCTACCCGGGAGGGGCTTTCAACGTGAGCGTGGCCGGGGCCTCGAGCGTTGAGAGCGTGGAGTTGGTGGGTCTGAACAGAACCATAGCATCGTCCTTCAGCACCGTGTCTACTGCGGAGTCATCAGTGACGATAGAGGTCGAGCTACCCAGCGACGCGGAGCCAGGGCTCTATGACCTGGTGGTGAGCACTGGTTCGGGGGTGGTGAGGGAGCCGAGGGCTGTGTGGGTGCTCAGCAGGGACTACGACTCCCTAACGATCTTCATGGCTGGTGACTCGATCCTAGGAGGCTCGGCTATAGGGGGTAAGTACACCTGGCAGATGTATGAGGCGACAGTCATATACGCCAACGCCCTCCAGCCAGACCTGTTCGTGATGGTCGGTGACGACATAGACGTCGGCAACGACGTCAGCTCCCTAAAGCAGTTCGCCTACATAACCAACGAGTTAATGGTTCCGTCGTTTGTCATACCCGGAAACCATGACTGGGCCCAGGTCGGGTCAGCGGCCGACTTCAACACCAAGTATTACGGGCACTGGGTAGGGCCGGGCAACTGGGTGAGGGAGGTCGGTAAGTTCGTCTTCATAGGCCTAGACGCTGGCTTCGAGAACTACCTGACGCAGGACCAGCTCGACTGGCTGGAGTCGATCGTTCAGAAGTACGAGGGGACAGGCAAGACTGTCGTGATAGTCGTTCACCCACCCTTCGTGATGAAGGGCGGTGATTACGAGGGGTCGCCGGAGGAGTTCATAAGCAAGTACCCCGACGCTGTCCACGGGTCGTGGTCGAAGCACAGGGACTCCTACGTAAGGTTCCTTCACATACTCAACGACTACGACTGCGTAAAGTTCGTCCTGAGCGGCGACACCCACAGAGACGAGTACGCGACATACAACGGTAAGGTAACGCTCATAACCGTCACCGCCATAGGGCACCCCAACGTCTACAAGTACAGGGGGTTCAGGGTTTTCACCCTATATGCCAACGGTTCGGTCACCTTCCTAGCCCCGCCGGGCCACGACCCGAAGGGTGATGAGGCGTCATTCAACTCAGACCACCTATACGTCGATGTAGCGTCATCACCCGCCAGGGACTTCAGCGGCTACTACATAGAGATAGAGAAAGGGCTGGGGATAAACCTCACCAACGTCCCGCTGTACTTCTTCCTGAACGCCTCCTACCCTCTAGGCGCTTACCAGGTATACGGCGACACCGACAGGGTCCACGGCGTGGAGAAGTATGTGAAGGGCGACCTAGCGATCGTGAAGGTGTACGTGGACCTCGTTGAGGGGACTGAGAACACGTTCGTTGTCGCTGCTGAGGAGGACGGGCAGCCGCCGAGCGTTCAGATATCCTCGGTGATGCCGTCCAAGCCGATGGCCGGGAGGCAGCCCGTGACACTGATGATCAGTGCCGACGACGCCGGCTGGGGTATCAAGAAGGTGGAGGTGATGTACAAGGCATGGAACATGAGCGACTGGGAAAAGATCACGGCGGTCTACTCCTCAGGCACGTACTACAGGGCTACCATACCGCCGCTCAATACCCCCTACACGCTAGTTAAGGCCGTAGCGATCGACTGGGCGGGGCATGAGGCCGAGACGGACGTGATGAACATAACGTACATGGGGTTCAAGCCATCGCAGGAGACAACCACGACCACAACCACAACAACAACAACGACAACGGCCACGGCGACAACTACAACAACTACGACGACCACCACGACAACGACGTCCCCGGCCCAGACAACAACCACCACAACACAGGCGAGCCCGACCACAACGACCACTACGACCACGACTTCAGCAACACCCCCGCCCGAAGGCGCTACAACGCCAGCGCAGATGCTGGCGCTGATAGCTGTGGCCGTGATAGTGATAGTAGCGGCTATCGTCTTCCTTAGGAGGAAGTAGCTCTTTTTCTAGAAAAATCACATTCCGAGCTCCTCAACAGACACGGCACCGCCTTTCCTCGTCAGCACAACAGCTATGAGGGCTAGGGCCGCTACCCATAGAATAGACGATAAGGCGGCGAGCCTCAGATCGATCGCCTCAACCTTCCCAGCCCCAGTCAACCACAGCAGGTAGGCCCCGATTGGTGGGTATGTTCCCAGGCTGTGGTACATGAGGAGGGCCGGCACCGGGGCTAGCGGGACAGCGTAGGCGGCCTTCCCGAAGCTGACCCATAGCTGGGCATACACTATGAAGCCCACAATAAGGGACAACATGCTCCCGCCGCTAACCCCTCTCACCCTCCTGGCGACGATCAGCGCCATAGCTATGTCGTAGGCTATCCAGTACAGAATAATGCCCGCAAGGACCAGATCCGCTAGAACGCCGACGGGGTTCTCCGGCACTACCAGGGTCCCCCACCTCGCGTAGGAGAGGGCCTCGACGGAGAAGAATATCACCCCAGCGAACAGCACTATCGACGCTATTGAGCCGGCGAAGTCCTCAGCTATTAGTGAGGCGGGGCCGAGGCGCCCGAACTTCGTTATGAACCTCCTTGCGAAGGAGGACCTGTAAATGCCTGCGGTGAGGCCTACGGCTGCGGAGGACATAGAGAGGATCCCGAGGAAGCTGTAGGCCATCGCTATGTTTCCCTTAACAACCGCCTCACCCCAACCCGCCTCCTGCGGCGAGGAGGGGCTGAAGACGAAGATCCACATAATGACCCAGAACTCAATAAACCCGATTCCCCAAGCAAGCGCCTCAACGTTCGTTATCATATCCTTTAACTTATAGTAAGCGTACCTACTCACACGATCACCCCATACCAGCCTCGTATACCCTGTCAAGCGTGACGAGCTCAGTCAGGGGAGAGCCCTCCTCACCCCTAACCAGGCTGAATACTTTACCAGAGGCCTCGAAGGTGATCACGGCGTCCTCCACCCTGCCCTTAACGAGTCTCGACTCAAGGAGATCGCCTGCCTTAACAGGGCCGTACGCCCTCCCCTCGAATATGAGGTAGGTCACCCAATCCCTGAACGGCTTAAGAACCCATGTCTCGTGGGTGTTCACAACGAGCGTTCCCTCCACACTCGAAAGCTTCTCAGCCAGCCAGGCCTTCTTAGCCGGGTCGAGCTGCTCGAAGGGCTCGTCAAGCAGGGTGTTCCTGGCCCTGACGCTGAGGGCCAGGCCCGTCGTGAAAGCCTTCCTCTGGCCGCCTGATAGCTCCCACGGCTTCCTCTTCCTCAGGTAGTCCCTCATCAGCCCCAGCCTCTCCATGAACTCGAAGGCCCTGTCGGGGTCGCCTCCAAGGATGTCAGAGTAGGCCACCACGTGGTCGTAGGCATTGAGAAAGAAGAGGTTATATACCTCGGGTAAGTTTGTTGCGAGGGCCCCGACCCTCCCAAAGATCTTGGTGACGTCCTCGCCATCAATTAATGCCTTGCCGGTTTTGGGAGGCGTTAGGCCGGAGAAAACCCTGAACAGCGTCGTCTTACCTGAGCCGTTCGGGCCGAGTAGGAGGCACCTCCCCTCGAACTCGGCGTTCACTCCCCTAAGAACGGGCTCTTGTCTCCAGCGATACTGAACGCTCAGGTTCTCAGCCCTGAGCAATAACTGTCCCTCAGTAAGAGTTCTATGTCCTCGGGAATAAAAGTCGTTGTCAAATCTGTGTAAGAATTAATTCTCTCAAGCAACGAACTACTAGGGCACTAGCATGGGGAGAGCTCTCGGCATAGCTGTCCTCGCCCTCCTCTCCGCCGGGGCCGCTTACTACGTGCTATCGTTCCCATCGGTCCCCTCTGCTAGAGTAGATATAGGGATGAGTTACAGGCTTCAATACTTTCTCAACGCATACGGTGTAAAGGAGCTCCCTCAGGCTAATTGGGTGTTGCCTGATTCGGCACGGGTCGAGGGCGTCCCAGCTATAAGCTATACGAAGCAGTACTGCGCGACTACCTGCCTCCAGATGATCGCATCCTACTATGGCCAGAACCTCAGCATACATTCCCTTAACCTCATAACGGGTTTCACGTACGGCGCCGTCCTGTTCAGGCACGGGGACAAGGTTTTCTTCATACCCTACTCAGACCCGTTCGCGGGGCTCAAGAACGCCTCGGAGTACCTGGGCCTGAGGTACAGGTTCGTAGTGACTAACAACAGCGACGCCTTCATCGAAGCGATCAAGCACTTCATAGTCGAGGGAGTGCCGGTCATAGTCCCCGTTAACGCCGCCCGCCTCTACTCATTCAGTGGTTTCGTACCGCACTTCGAGCTCGTGGTCGGCTATGATGGGGACTCATTCATAATTCACGAGCCCGTGACCCCCAGCCCAAGCATGCCCAAGGTAGTCAGGTTTGATTCTGGGGTGATCGCTAAGGCTAATGAGGACCTGATGAAAGCCTTCGGAATGCTCTGGAAGCACGGGGCCGCCGTCTACGAGCCTGGAGGGGCGAGGTCCCGCAGCCTCATGGACGCCCTACGAAACGACGGCAACCTACTTAGGGGGTTCTCCTTTAAGGGAGCGAACTACACCATAGCCACTGGCTCATACGCCCTGGAGGAGCTCGCCGCAGCGGTCGAGAAAGGGCTCATTAACAAGGATTACCTCCTCGCGGTCATGGAGATGGCCAGGGTGAATAGGGCGGATGACGCGGCTTTCATCGCCGAGGAATTCCCTTGCTGCTTAAAGGTCTCCGCAGCCGCTCAGTTGCTCGAGAACGCGTCACGCATTTATGGCGAGGTCGTCGAAATAGTGAGGGCTGCTCAGGCAGGGTGGGAGTCGAGGGCCGCTTCACTCATCAGGTCGGCGGCGAGGATTGAGAGGGTGGCGGGGATGGCGCTGGTCGATGCCTCTTACTCGTGCCGTCCTGAATAAACTGGTCGGCCTTCTCGTTGTGCGATAATTATTTTTTATTAGTGTTTTTATGTTGCTGATAGATAATCTAGGCAATACTTATATTTTTTGTAACGAAATCGGTTTGGGACTAATACTGGTTAAATTAGAAGGTGCCATTGACTTGGCTGGACATCATTCCAAGGGGTCTCATAGGAGGTACAGGAAGGAGAACGAGGTCATAGAGCGCATACTGGTCTTTGTTAGGGAGAGGAGCAGGGCTAAGAAGACCCACATAATGTATGCCGCGAACCTAAACACCGTCAGCTTAGAGAGGTTTCTCGCCAGACTCACCGAGATCGGGGCGCTGAGGGAGGTTGAGGAGGGTGGACACATCACTTACGTCATAACTAGGAAGGGTGAGCAGTTGCTGGCCCTCTTAAGGGGTGTGCGGAGCCTAATGAGCTCCTCAGCAAGCTTCTCGGGTAGGGTGGAGGGATGTCTGGAGGAGGTGGAAGGCGTTAAAGTAGTGAGGAACAAGGAAGTCATCGGCAGGTCCGGCGTAGTCTACAGGCTGGGCCTCGTCATGGAACTGTCCGAGGGACTTGAGTTTGTGGTCGACATCATCGAGCCGGGTACTGACCTTACTGAGGGTGTCCTGAGAGTCGCTAAGGTAGCTTTTCAGGCCTTAGATACGGGGTTAGTGGGCCTCATAGCTATGCCCTCTGAGTTCGTCCGCTTCATAACGATCTACTACGGCGGCGAGAGGCCTGTCTTCGGGGCCAGCATGATATTCGTCTACTTCTCAGGTGTTGACACTCCCGAGTCAGTGGCCCGCAGGATGTGTGAGGTCGGCAGGAAGTTCGCTGGTATGTGAAGGAATTCTACATAAATGTTGTTCACACTTCTTATCTGTAGGTAAATTACAATCATTTTATTACTTAATTACTCACCTGTTAGGGTGTGGTGTAACAAAGTGAGAAGCAAAGCAATAGGAATCCTAGCTCTGCTATCGATGGTAGCATCGATAGGCGTCGCAATGGCTATGTGGACAGAGTCGCTGTCAGTGCAGGTTAACGTAAACACTGGCGAGGTCAACCTAGACTTCGATGCCTGGTGTGTCGAGCATCAGGAAGGACCTGATGACGACATAAAGGACGTAGGGTCATGTGATGCGTACGTGACCGAGGACGAAGAAGGTAATCCATTAGTGGTGGTTGACATCGATAACGCCTACCCGTGGTACGGGTTCACGGTGTATGTGAGGATGAACAACACTGGCACAATACCTGTCAAGATATTCAACTACACCTACACAATAACTGGCGACGATCTAACGCCGTGGATGAACTGCACAACGAACGCCACCCAGGTACAGATAGACCCATATGACGTCAACCCGGACGAGCAGGTGAAGACGTTCTACTTCGACTGCACGTTCCTGCAGGACAACAGCAGCGGCCAGGTACTCCCGGAGAACGCTGAGATGACTATACTGGGGCAGGTAGTGTTCGCTCAGTGGAACGAGGTAACAGGGCCAATACAGGGACCGTAAGGTGTTGAGAAATGAATAAGGCAGTAAAGGCAGCGACGATAACGGCCCTCCTAGCCCTGGTGGCCGTGGGGGCCACAGCGATGTGGACAGAGACGCTGAGGTTCCAAATCAATGCAGAGACCAGCGAACTCGACATAGAATTCGTGCCTGGAAGCCTGACACTCATGGACGCATGTGGGCTCCAGCCAGGGAACGGCAACAGCGGCGGCAACGACTGGAACGCCACCTACTACCCGAACAGGGGCAGCACACAGCTAGACAAGGACGTGGCGTGCACACAGGCAGACATGAGCGACAGCGATGGAGACGGAGACCTCGACACATTGACGGTTACAATAAACAACGCGTACCCGTGGTACTACACACACATAGCGTTCATAGTGCACAACAACGGAGAGATGCCGCTG
>JALSOP010000158.1 GCA_026986435.1 Desulfurococcales archaeon
AGTTCTTCTTCCTCCACAGACACACCCTCACCCTTTATTCCGCTTTTTCCGTAAGGGTCTTCAATTATGAGGGTGAACTCTATCTTACCGTCAGCAGCGTCCTCTAATAGCTTAACAACGTCATGACATTGACTACCTTCATTGAAGCACTCATTAGGCACATGTTCTAGCACTTTACGCACTATTCCCTCAACAGTGGTTATGTAACCTACGGCAGCCGGGGCTGGCCGAATCTCGACCCCAAGTTCAGGCATTGTTATAGTCGCTGATGACGACTTCACAACAAGCGCCCTTAACTCCTTGTCTCCCCTAACCCTAAGTCTCAGTCTCTTTCCCTTATCCGCCTCAACAACGGACACGTCTGTCCATCTATAGCCGCATGACTCGCATCTTCCGGATTCCAGGAGCACCTTACCAAAGTATGGGACATCATATATGTATATCCCGACCCTCAGCGATTTCTTCCCGCAAACGGGGCACCTAAGCAGTTCTTCGCCGAGTTTTTGCGGGCGCCGGCTATCTATTTCCTTCATTTCCTACCCCTCTCACTATTTTACTGCGCGTCCCATAAAATGAGGGCATTAATGGGCATGGAGCTAGGAACTCTCATAGACGCCGTAAAAAACACTGTGGGCGGTATACCAGGCATATTTATCATAAGCCTCGTAAGTAATTCCATACCTTTTGTTGGCGTACCATACCTAGCTATCGTAGCGGGTTACGCGACGATCTATACCTCACCAGCCGAGAGAATGCTACTCATAATATCGTCAGCAGCGGGGGCGGCCGCTGGGAAAATAATAATCTATTTCTTGGGTAGTACCATAAGGCTCAAGCTTAGCAAGGAAAGCGAAGAAAATCTGGAAACTTTCCTTCGCCTTGCTAAAAAGTCTATGTTTCTGGCCATAGTGATCTTTGCCTCCACTCCGTTGCCCGACGACCTCCTATACGTGCCTCTTGGCGTTATGAGATATCCTCTACCTCAGTACTTTCTGGCTATATTCATTGGAAAAATTATACTAACTACTGTGGTAATATACTATCTAGGATGGGTAATTGAGCAGACCATGAACAGCGAGTCACCGATAACCAGCGCAACAACTATCGCTCTTACGGTATACCTCACTTACCTAGCACTAAGAATTAATTGGAGAGAAGTTCTAGACGAATTGGATAAAAAAGGTATTTCTGGCGCCCTCACAAAGGTGCTCAGGGAAGCGACTAGATTAACATGGATCATGATTCGTTCAATAATTAAGCTCCCTTACGCATTACTGAATAAGCAAAATGAATAAGTTCATTAATCTCCTTAAAAGAGATTCCTATCGGGCCATTATCCCATACAAGTGATCCCCCAACGAAGATTTTCGCCGGATGCGCATTACCAAAGAGAACAGATGAAATAGGGTTACCGACATCACCGACCCTCCACACTACCAGATCCGCCGGCTCGCCCTTAACCAGTCTACCCATGCCTAAGCCGAGGCCTGCGTAGGAACCCTCTGTTAACATAGCATACACGTTCTCAATTGTGAGGCCATCCAAAGAATGAAGATAGTATGCTGCCCTAGCTTCCTCTCTTATATCGTATCTTGGCGCGACATCCACCCCCAAACCAACTACGAAGCCATCAGCCAGGTACTTCACGATCGGTGCCTTTCCGTCACCGAGTGCGGTATTAGAACGCGGTGAATGAGCGATACTCGCCCATGAGGGCTCTATTAAGCCAAAGGCCCATATAGCATGTGCAACCACGGCATTCATTGTACTAAGTCCAGTAACACTCACGAAATCCCTTAGACCGATCCCGTAGCGCTTGAGCAGGTAGAGTTCATCATCAGGTACTTCGGCAATATGTGTATGCAAGCCGACCCCATCCTCCACAGCAAGCTGAACAACCAATCCATATTGCTCCGGAGTAAGAAGCCTAGGAGTGCATGGACCATACCTAGCCGTCACTGCACGCCTGCCTCTCGCCCATCTAATCAGCTCCTTATTTTCCTCTACGGCCTCTTCAAAGCTCTCAAACACCCCACCATCCATTATCGCCACCGACAGATCAGACCTTATTCCAAGCTTTTCCATAACCTCACCAACTTTCACTTCATTGAAGTGCATGTCCGCTACGAGCGTGACACCGCTCTTCATTAGTTCGTAAGCACCCCAAACAGCTGAAGCAGTCGCTAGTTCACTATCGGCTTTGACAAGCCTTTCCCAGGGCCAGGCATACCTCCTAACCCATTCATCCAGTGAAGCGGAAGATGTTACAGTCCATCCTATCGGTCTTAGAGCTAGGTGCGTGTGGAGTGACCCAAAACCGTGAGTGATGATCGTGCCAGGCTCGCCGGGCCCACCCTCCTCTATTCTCTTAATGAAGCTGTTAAAAATAACACACGCGTTTCTGACTACGTGATATGCGTCAATAACCACATACTCCCCACATACATCCCCCAAGAAATCACCTCATCCTGGGGGAAGTAGTGTGTATTGGTAGACGGCAACAACAACATACACCCTCCCCGCCATAGCGTCTGTACCAACAAAGCTGTACGCTAGATATACTGGCTTGAAGTGCTGGAGCTGAGGTCTGTTATTAATCGTCTCTGGCTGGGCGAAGGGTGACATCCTCTGGAACGATGCTTTATAACCGGCGTCACCCCAGATCCTGTAACCGGCGTCAAGTATTAGCTTAAAGAGCAATCTATTAGTGAGGTTCTCATTGCTCCAGTCAGGTAGCATAATATTCGGTATAGACCCCCTATAATTAGGCATCACATACGTCATGTTCTTCAGCGGCAATTTCCCTGCATTAGGATCCAGGACTGCTGCTATCTTCGAGATAGCAGCAATAGCCTTGGCTGCGTCTCCGCCGCGGAAGTATGGCCTGCCAGCACCTGAGAGAAGGAGTAACGGGCCTGGGCTAAATGTCCTCGCGTAGTCGTTGACTGCGAAGTACTCGTAGACGACTACATAGAGCCTATCGTTTGGTATAAGGAACTTGTCCGCGAATATGTTGATAGCCTCTGTCTCATTACTCATTAGTGCTAGGGCCAGCCACTCTATCTGGGTAGTGTTTAGGGTAGCGCCATCAGCAACTGATGCCCGCTCCCCAACTACGGATATCCAGTATCCGTAATCCCACCACGCCACGATCACGGAATCTTTGGGTGTGTTCTCCCTAATCCACTGGAGGGAGTCGTACCAAGCAGGAGCATCTGCTGCTATGCCTGAGTACGAGTTCAGTATCTGTGGAACGATCGCTGTATATGAGGGCAGCCATGCGCTCGCGCCTTGAGCCACGACCGCCGTTACGTACGCTATCAGTATGAAAGCGGAGACCATTGAGAGGAACCAGTCCCTCCCCAGTCCTTTCTCCTTGACCTGCTTGTAGAATAGATAGAAGAATGATGCGGCAGTAAGAGCTGTCACGTACTCCATGAAGCTTATGAAGTACGCTATGTTGCTCGTCGCTATGACTGAGAATATGAAGAGCGACGCTATGAAGACGTAGCTCGTCTCTCTCTTGATTATGGCTTTGTACCCCATGTAGAGGAGCATGAGCACTGAGGCCGCCAGGAGAGCGCCCATAGCGGACATCATCTCAGCTCCAGTAGCGCTCCTGTACTCCTCAACCGTTGAGACAAGCACGTGCGTGAGAGAGCCGAGGCCTATCGCTGCGAAGGCTTTTCCGGCAGCCCTGATAAAGCCTGAGAGAATGGCAAAGTAGCCGCCGAGGATTATCAGGGCTATGGTGCCGATATATGGGACCCTCGGGTCCCTGAGGAGTTTCGGCAGGCGTAAGCCCGTGAACACCTTGGTATACAGACCGTACAGGGCGAGGAGAGCTATGCCGACAGGTATGACTATGCCCACTGACCTATACAAGTACGATATGCCCTTGTAGAACGGCGTAGCCACTATGAGCGCCGTGACGGGTATCGCTTCAAGCACCCACAGCATGGCCGCGTCCCTCCATTCCTCCTTCTTGAGTATCGGTATCAGTATCACGTGCGCGAGCACTGCCGCTAGGAGCAGGTTATAGCCTGCCCATGCAGTCGCCGTTATTCCTATCCCTATACCGGCTAGGACAGCGAGGAGCGGGTCCTTCTTCTTCCACGCCCTTACATGGAGCCACGCCGCTATGAATATGAAGCCTAGACCAATCGAGTACTTGACCGTGAATCCGGCGACGTGCCTGCTCACGAAGAGAAGCGCCGCACCCATTGAGGCGAAAGCGGCGGGAAGATCGCCCCAGAGCTCCCTGGCCGTCAAGAATATCCCTATCGCTGTGAGGGCAAAGAACACCGCCGGCAGGTACACCATCCACTCAAAGAGCGTAAGTGACGGGCTGAAGACCTTGGCAATATCGTAGGTGAGGACAGAGAAGTACGGGAGTGCTGGTAGGGACGACAATGTGAAGTCCCTGCCCCACGGGTACCAGAATATGTGCGTTACCGGGTTGAATCTCCTCAGCTTCCAGAAGTACCCTGGGTCGTGGGTGTAGATCTGGTTGGCGACCCAGTACTCCTGGTAGGGGTCCATCTCGAAGAGCATTGGCTTGTAGCCAAGGTCGTAGGCATTGTATACTGGGAATAGCCTGTAGTAGGCGCCGACCACTATTGATGCGATGAGTATCGCGATCGCTATGTAGGGCTCGACCTTCTTGAAGGCTGAACCCAGCGCCGATCTGCGAGTATAGTAGGAATAACGCTTACCCCTTCTCTTCCGTCTAGCCACTGCCCGAACCCATTAGGTTAGAGAGCCTGTCATTTAAGTCTTTGAATATACTGCCTTCTCTTCATCGAATATGAGCGCAGAGAGCCCTATAAGACCAGCAGAGACACCCAGCGCTGTCAGCGCGTACATGACAGACGATACCAGGTCCCCCGTGACGACAGACTTCAGCATCGCCACCGCCGCTGTGTAGGGGAGTAGGAGGAGGGCGGAGGACGCTGGCTGAGGAAGCTTCGTGATATCCGCGTAGAGAGATGCAAAGAAGATTACCGAGGCCGCCGACATTACTACGAGGCTGACCGCCTGAGACGCTCTGTAGCTCCCGACCCTTACAAGGACAGGCAGTATCAGGGCGAGAGAGGCCAGAACCGATATGTAAACAGCCACAACGTGGGCCACGAGCATTGCTGGTGTAAGGTACGAGAGTATGTTCACGCCCCTAACGAGCGAAGGAAGGCCGAAGAACAGGAGCACACCCATGACGTCCCCAATGCTTACGACGAGGCCTACGATCGATGCGGCGAAGGCCTTGCCAACTATGAGCGCCTTTGGGCCGACAGGTGTTACCAGTAGCGCCTCAAGTGTCCTCCGCTCCTTCTCGCCGACAACGGAGTCGGTTATGTAACCTATCGATGGCGTGGTGACGAAGAGAAGACCGAAGGCCATGACCCTCGCTAACCAGACACGGATGTCCTCACCCGGCTGGACAGGCGCGCCCCCAGGGCCAACCACCCGTGCCTCAGTACCCACGGGGTCTCGAACCGCGGCGGGGTTGACCTCGATCCCTGCCTTACTCGCTAAGTACTCTATCCTGGCCTGCGACACCACTGCGCTGAACCAGCTGACCACCGACCGTATTATGTTCTCGGCATCGACAGCCCTCTGAACACCTATTACCCTCTCGACCTCCACCACAGCCCTCACGGTGAGGTCTGTCAGGTTCCGAGTGAATCCGGGCCTTACAAGAACCCTTATGTCATAGCCTCCGCAGCTGTTCTCCTGCACTATAAAGCCATTGCTCTCTAATGCCTGAACAATTGCCGTGGTCAGGTTGACGGAGCCTACCCTCTGGCCCCCGAGCGTCGTTAGTGAGTTGTCCTCGTCTATCACACACACCGTGACTATCTGGAGGCCAGGGACATAGACGCTGGCCATGCTCATGAGCGGCATCATGATGACCGGCATCACAGCTATCACTACTAACGTTCTGTAGTCCATCAGCATGTCCTTTATCTCTTTCCAGATGATCGGGTAGAGCTTACTCAACCCCACCACCCGAGGCCAGCTTCACAAACGCCTCCTCGAGGTCCGCCGCCCCAACGGACTCGATGATCTCCTTCGGCGAACCTGATGCAACGGCGCGCCCCCTTAGTATAAGCGTGACCCTGTCGCAGAGATTCTGTACCTCGAGCATGTTATGCGAGGATATTATCACCGTGGACCCCGTCTCCCTGGCGAACTCTCTGATCGATTCCCTCATCCTGTAGGCAGAGAATACGTCGAGGCCCGAGGTGGGCTCGTCCAGTATCGTTAGGGGGGACCTCGTCATCAGGGTTCTGGCGAGGGCGACCCTCCTCGCCATCCCCTTGCTGTACTCGGACGCCCTCCTCGCCAGATCCTTCTCCGAGAGCCCGGCTATTCTGGCACCGTACTCAGCCATACTCTCGGCCTCTTCCCTGGTGTCGGCGTAGAGCATGGCGAAGTAAAGGATATTCTCCCACCCGGTTAACCTCCCGTAGAGCCTCAGATCTTCCGGTAAGTAGGCCACGAGCCCCTTCAGCTTGCTCCTCTCAGGCGGCAGGTGATGCCCCAGTACCTCAGCCTTCCCCTCGAACCTCTTGATGATGCCACTGATTATCCTCATCGTGGTGGTCTTGCCGGACCCGTTCGGCCCTATGAGACCATGCACCTCGCCCTCCCGTACAGCGAAGTCGAGGCCGTTCAGTGCCGTGACCTTACCGAACTTTTTGACAACGCCCTTGAGCAGGACTGAGTATTCGGCCGTGCTACCCCACCTGAGCTAAGTGGGTGCTAGGAGGAAATATGTGGTTGCTAAGCGGTCTCTGTAGACGCCAGGTTTGGTGGACCGGCCGGGATTTGAACCCGGGACCTCTCGGATGCCAACCGAGCGCTCTTCCAGGCTGAGCTACCGGCCCGATTTCTCCTCATGGATTGTAC
>JALSOP010000159.1 GCA_026986435.1 Desulfurococcales archaeon
GATATAGGCATCCCGTAGCCGAAGAGAAGGCTGGGGACCGTCGTGAACACCCAGACGACGAGGGCGTTAGACAGCTCGGCGGCGAAGCCCGTCGGGAGGTCGAGCCTCGTTATACCGAAAGCCACCGTCTGAATAACCCTCCTACCAATGGTTAACCCACCAAGCATAATTCCGGCGGAGCCGAGGGCCGCGAGGAACCTGGGGTCGAACCACGCTGCCCCGGTGACGTGGGCGAACGCTGAGTAGACGCCGACGGCGTTACCTACGTCGTTGGCCCCGAAGGAGTAAGCACTGTACGCCAGGGCACCTACTAGGAGCCACCTGAAAACCCTGTCAGCCCTCCCGCCCAAGCGGGCGTAGAGCCGCTTAGCCAGAGGATAGAGGAGAGCGGCCAAGGCCATGGCACCGAGAGGCGAGGTTATCCACGAAAGTACGACGGCAGAAAGAACCCCCAGGTTTATTGCTTCGGGGTAGCCCAGGAAGAGCATCTTGGCGAGGGCCACACCTATCACGGCACCGACGGCGCTGTGGGTCGTGGAGATCGGTAGTCCCTTTAGCGAGGCGAGCGTTACCCACGCGGCGGTGGCTGCCGCCGCTGCTACGGCGTCCCAGAGCTCCGTTATCTCCGCGACTCCCTTCCCGAAGGTCTTCATCACCATCCACCCCTGGATCATCGCGCCCGCGAAGGCGAAGAGAGAGAAAAGCACCAGCGCCTTCCTAAGGGTGAGGGCGCCGGAACCAACGGCCGTGTCCGTCGGGTTGGCCGCGTCGTTAGCACCTATTGTCCACGCGATGTAGGCGGCGAGCGCCAGCCCAAGGGCTTCAAGCCACAAAGTAGCCCATCATGGACTCAATGATCGGTAAATAAGGTTGATTTGAGCCATCACCGTTAACAGCTGCAACGGCCACGCACGTGGTGCCTCGCTCAGGCCTTGGTACGTATGAATAACCGATTTTTATTGTGTCTAACCTTTTGATTTGGGTAAAGGTCATGGAGAAGGAGATCGTCGCCTACATACTCACCAAGGCGGGGTGCACTCACCCCTTCCGCGTGTCGAGGCTCCTCGCAATGGCTGAGATGGAGTGGCTCGAGAGGAGGGGTGAGAGGCTGACCGGGCTCAAGTACGTTAAGGGGCCGGGCGTCTTTTTCATTGAAGGGCTTAAGGAGATCATCGATAGCGACCCCTGCTTCCGGATACATGAGGGGGACCCAGCCACAGGCAGGAAAGGCTGCGTCGAGTACGTCTGCGGCGAGCCAGCCCTGCCGAGCGATGTGAGGGAGGTTATTGATGAGGTGATTCGGAGGTACTCAGGCATCGGTGATATGGAGCTCAACGAGGCAGTCATGAGTGACCCGAGGTTCGCCCGCGTAGCGGGTGATTGAGTTGCCGAGGATAATCGCTGTGAGCGGCGGTAAGGGAGGAACGGGCAAGTCGTTTGTGGCAACTAATCTCGCCACCTACCTGGCCTCGCTGGGGAAGTCCGTGGTGCTGGCTGATGTTGATGTGGAGGCGCCGAATGACCACATCCTCCTCGGCGTGAGGGAGCTCATGAACGAGGAACCGATCAAGACCTTCCTACCCATAATCGACTACAGCAAGTGCACGGCCTGCGGCGCGTGCGTGAAGGCCTGCGACACCGGGGCCCTAATAGGGGCTAGGGGCAGGCCCCCCATAGTCATGCCCAGGCTCTGCAGCGGTTGCATGGCGTGCTACTACGTCTGCCCATTCAAGGCGATTTCGCCAGGGGGCAGGAGGGTCATCGGATACACCTACCACACACCCGTGGAGAAGGGCAGCGCATCACTTGACCTCGTCACCGGGGTTCTTAGGGAAGGCGAGGAGCACACCCCGCCAGCGGTGATAGCGGCTAGGGATAGGGCTGAGAGGGTTGCTAGGGATAAGGACGTCCTCATAATCGACACCGGAGCCGGCACGGGGAACTCCGTGTCTGTGGCGGTGAGGGGTGCCGAGCTACTCATTGCCGTTACCGAGCCGACCCCGCTCGGCGTGCACGACCTGTCAGCGATACTGGAGCTCGCCAGCGCCATGGGGCTCAGGACGTGGGTGGTTGTGAATAGGTGGGGGATAGGTAGCGGTGAGGGCATGGAGGAACTAATTAGGAGGGAGGGTGTCGAGAACGTGATTAGGGTGCCTTACTCAAGGGGCGCTGTCGAGGCTTACGTCGCCGGCGAGCCAGTCATACTGAGGTCACGTGACGACCCAGCGGCAACGGCCCTCCTCGGGCTGGGTGAGGTGGTAGCTTCCTTCATGGGGTGGTCGTGATGCCGGCGGTGTTCGGCCCGCCCGAGGTTGTTGTGGCCAGCGGCAAGGGCGGTGTGGGCAAGTCAACGGTCTCGGCCGCCATAGCGATCGAGGCAGCTAGGGCAGGACATAGGGTGGTGGCGGCCGACGCCGATGCTGAGGCACCGAACCTCCACATAGTCCTAGGGGTTAAGGAGTGGGAGTCGGAGGAGCCGTTCCATGAGGGGAGGATAGCCTACATCGAGAGGGGGAAGTGCACGGAGTGCGGCATCTGCGCCCAGGTATGCCCGTTCAAGGCTGTGGAGGTGATTAACGGGCACCACCTCATCAACGAGATGATCTGTGAGGGATGCCTCACATGCGCACTAGCCTGTCCGGAGAAGGCAATCAGGTACAGGGTCAACGTCCTCGCAGGCAGGCTGAGGGTCGGGGTGACGAGGTACGGGTTCCGCCTCGTCTCGGGAGAGATAGTGCCGGGGAGGCCGAACTCAGGCAAGCTCGTGACGGAGGTGAAGAACAGGGCTAAGGCGATCCTCGGGAGCGAGGGGGTACTCATAATTGATGCTGCCGCAGGCATAGGGTGCCAGGTCGTCTCGAGCCTAACGGGCTCCCACATAGCTGTCTTGGTAGCTGAGCCAACGCCAGCAAGCCTCCACGACCTCGCCAGGGTCAGGGCGCTGACGAAGCACTTCGGGATGGCGGCCGCCGTCGTCATAAACAAGGCGGACCTCAGCGCGGAGTGGGCGGCGAAGATAAGGGAGTACGCCAGGGAGGAGGGAATGCCCATCCTCGGGGAGGTCCCCTACGACGACGCCGTCCCTAGGGCAGTGGCTGAGGGCGTCCCAGTGACGGAGGCGTACCCAGGGTCGCCCGCGGCAAAGGCAATAAGAGAGGTAGCTAAGGCGGTTGCGGAGGAGATCCTCCCTAACTGGCTCTCATGGTACGAGAAGTACAGGGTGAAGGAACCGCACCCATACACACCGATTATCATAAGGCCTGAACTATAGGCTCTCTCATTATTAACGCTTATCGTACTACGTGGACAGAGATGTTCTTAAACATAATTCTTAACAAATAATATAATTATCCGATATCCCTGACGATGTTTTGCTGGCCAAGAAGTCGACGGGAACTGAATTAAGTGCCTGCGAGGGCTCAAATAACCTTAAATTTTATTCACGGTCCTTGGGAGAGTTAGGTGCCATAATTGGTACGTATGGCTGCCTGGTTATCCTCCCTTCTTCTTGCGTACGGAATGCATGTAGGGGCTTTTGCGCTACTATATTTGCTGGGCTCTGCTGTAGGTCCTCTGCTCTACACCTACCCAGCTGGTAGAGCTGCTTATAACGTGGTCATAGCTGGCGTATATGCACTAGCATTTCTCGCCTCAACGCTGGGTGTGCTATGGTTCCTGGGCATAGACATCGATTCGAGGTGGGGAGCGAGATTCTTAGCCGGGCCCACGCTACCATACATTGTGATCGTGGCAGTGCTTGTCGCCTCAACCGGTATGCCCGCCCAGCTGGCTACTCAATTACTTGTCCTAGCGGCGGTGTATCAAAAGATTGTGATGTACGTGATATCGCCCGTTACCGCCTACCTACGAGCCTTAGGATACGTCATGGGAGAGGTAAGGGCGGCATTAGTTGGTCTTGCCTCAGGTGGGGCAGCGTATGTCTTCTGTACTCACGCGCTCCCGAGGATATTGAGTAGCACGGGCATAAGTGCCCTGTACGGGGCGCTCCACGGATATGGAGGTGTGCTAATAGGTCTCTCAATCCCCGTCACCGCCCTCGCCATAGAGACCGCCGCCCTGCTCCTGCTAAGGAGGAGCTATGCCGTTTTATTTTAGCCTCGGCTAATCATTAGAGGGGTCGTCCATGGCGTACGTTATCGCCATACCCACTGAGAAAGGAGGTCTGGATGACGTCGTCGCTTCAAGGTTCGGCAGGGCACCCACGTTCACGATCGTGGAACTCGATGAGAACGGAGAGATCAAGTCAGTGAGAGTGATCCAGAACCCAGGCTACGCCTCCGGATCCGGTGCGGGGGTTAAGGCAGCCCAGGCCGTTGCCGACGCGGGGGCAAGGTACTACATAGGGCCGAGCCCCGGACCCAACGCATACGCGGCGCTCCAGCACCTCGGCATAAAGATACTGGGTACCGTCGTAGGTGTCCCGGTAAAGGAGGCGATAGATAAGGCTAAGGAGGCGCTCCTTAAGTAGAGCCCTATTTTTTAACCGCGGCCCAGATAACCGCCAGAATGCCTACCTCGTAGGTAAGTACCTGCGTGATCTCCGCCGCAATTAACGGTGGGGACCAGTTGGACAGCATCAACATAGCATTTCCACCAATAAGCTCTGGAGACACAGCCAATAGCCTCACAGCTGTTCCCCCCATGATGAGGGAGAGGAATAACGCTGTAATCCCTGCAGCACCGGCTATGATGACTCCCTTAATGCTCCTGCATGCCCTCGACCCGACCGCAGCCGTTAGGGCAGAGCACGGGATCACGAGAATTATCGTGGCGTATATGAGCAGTATTACAGCGACCAGCACGGCCGCCACCCCCTCAGCCCACTTCGCCAGCGCCTGGACAGTGAAGAAGGCCGTGAGTGACCAGAGAATAATAAACACCACGAACCACCTCGACCTAGAGAGAGCGACAACAGGGTTACCGCCAAGGACTATGGCCGCCGCGACAGCTATGGATGCGGCCAGAACTGTATGATCAACGAGTATCCCAAGACTGAAGGACGCTATCACGTGAGAGTGAACATTGACGTGAGGGGCCCGATAAAAATAAGCAACCACGAGGTACCTCGCAAAAAGCTCGGCAACAACGGGTAGAAAAATAGACATAACGAGGTAAAGCGCCCTCTTACCGCCCAACCTACTCACCCCGCGCATCAAGGATTACCACCGTAAACCTTCACAGGAATGTGTGCATATGCGTAAGCCCGTGCCTCAGTAAAGTAGCTCGGAGCCCTATCAGCGGATGAAGAGGTCACAGCAACGATAACACTGCCCGCCTGAGACGCCCTATCCACGTAATCTAAGCCAGCACCAAAGCCCAGATATAGAGGAACAATCTTCATCCCCTCACTACCCGATTCCCAGCTGAGGTCATAGATCACGTAATGCTCAGTACTATTGTAGCTGGCATCAGCACCGATTTCCGTACCTATGGAGATAGACGACGACATATCGAGGATCAGCGACCCAACGCCAGCAGCAATGGACATCACGGCAGCAGGTGCTCCGAGTGGGGGGAACAGCACTCCTACAATAGTGCTTACTATACCTAGACCGGTCAACGCCTTTGAAGCTATCGTAGCTGGTGATGGAGATGTATCGGTCTCCGTTCTAGGTGCATAAGACCTGTATAGCGGGTCAACACTAACGCTGTCCCCCGATGCCGGAGGAACTATATAGGCCTTAAGAACGAGGTCCTCATACCCCACATAGTCATTGTATCCCAGGGTACATGACTTACGGAACCAGTTGGGTAGTGCGCAGTCGCCGTCACATACGTCCCTAGTGTAGGAGGATATGGCAACGGATGCGGTGAAGCCGTTAATCCTCCCACTATCTCCTAACTCCCCCTCGATTATGTAGTGAGCCTTGATTACCATTGGGAAAGTAGCTTCTGAGATCCCGTAGTAGTAATAATCATCGCTATAACTGTAGGAACTGCATGACACCTCTGATCCGGCGCTGGCAGATACTATTTTTTCATGAATCTCCTTTTGCAGCGTTGTCGGCACGTATTCTTTCTCGTAGTAAATTAGGGAGTATGTTGCCGATGGGTAGAGGACGAAGGCATACTTAACCCCTATGCCGTCGATGTAGTCGCACCAGTATTGGCTGCCTGCGGAGCAGTTACCGTCCACCAGCGGGTTCAGCCTGACGTTCGATGATGAGTCGAAGTAGGTCGGTAGAAGGGCGAGCCGCCATAGGGGGTTGTTCGAGTTCAGTGGGTCCTCGGGCGATCCGGTGCCTGCGTCATTGGGTATTTGGTAGTAGGGTATTGCGGGTACTCTATAGTTTATCGTTATTGTGAGGTTCCTTATTCCCCAGTATGAGAAGATGGTGCCAGTGTCGAAGTGCACGTCGTGGGCCTTAATATACACGATGAGGTTCCCGTATCTCTTAATGGAGGCTGATACGACGTAGTTGGGTATGGTGACTGACGCCGTTACCTTATAGAGGCGGTACCCTGTGCCTATGTCGGTCTTTCCTGTGTTGGTCGGGGTCACGTATTTCAAGGCTCTTTTCCCCTGTGGGGTGATCACGCCTATTTCTACTGGCCCCGGTTCCTTTCCGTTAGGTTCGTTACCGAGGAGTTCTAGGTGGATGTTTCCGGAGTAGGCGCCGTTTAGGAGTGGTATGGGCTCCGTAACGAAGAGGGCATCGTCTCCGTATTCTGGTGACCAAAGCAGGGCCACCTTACCCAGGACGGTGTCGACGTCGTAGGACGCCCTCTCACCAGCTAGGTACGTGAACCTCGCTTTCCCGCTGTAGCCGCTGATTCTGGTTGAGGCTGTGCCGCCTGCGTAGACGCTGTAGGTTAGCCTGCTC
>JALSOP010000160.1 GCA_026986435.1 Desulfurococcales archaeon
GAGAGACCGTCTCTGCCAGAGGGCTCGGGACGTGGGCAATAAGGGACTATAGGAGGGCTGAGGAGGTCCTGGCCACCGCGCCCAGCTACGGCATAGACAACATCGACACCGCCGAGATGTACGGCTCCGGTGCCGCCGAGGAACTCGTTGGGAGGGTTCTGAGGCGTGTCGGCAGGGAGGCCCTCTTCGTGACCACTAAGATGCTCCCACACCACCTGAGGTCAAGGGATGAGGTGCTCAGGGCTGCGAGGGCCTCCCTGAGGAGGCTCGGGGTGAGCTACGTAGACCTCTTCCTAATACACTGGCCGGAACCAACCCTACCGATCACCACTCAGGTAAGGAACTTCGAGGCAGTCTATGAGGAGGGGCTGGCGAGGTACATCGGCGTGAGCAACTTCAGCGTGGAGGAGGTGAGGGTAGCTATGGAGTCGCTTAGGTCGGCCGAGATAGTGGTTAACCAGGTACAGTACAGCGTGCTCAGCAAGGAAGTCGAGCACGGTCTTCTCCGAGAAGCCGTCAAGGAGGGGATCACGATTCAGGCGTACACACCTCTTGAGAGGGGCGCTGTGGCAGAGCACCCGGTCGTCAAGGAGGTGGCTAGGCGCGTGGGGAGGACGCCCATACAGGTGGCCCTCAACTACCTCATAAGCAGGCCGAGGGTGGTGGCGATACCTAAGACCGAGAGGATGGAGCACCTCAAGGAATTAGCTGGTGCTATGGGCTGGAGGCTTGGCAGGGAGGAGATAGAGTTATTGGAAAGGTGCTGCTGAGCCAGTAGCGAACTAGCCCCCACTAATCCTCTTAGCAACTTCATCAACTAGCCTTATTGATGTCCTTGAGTGTTGGTTCGACGTCTTCTTTGGTGCACCAGCCCTCGTAAAAGCACACGTGCATGCTCTGTCCACCGTTCCATGAGGTATTGACCCACTCGCCGAATTCCTTCATCATTTTTCTCTTATATTCCCAGAGTTCTGCATGGCTCCTCAGTATTTTGTTGTATTTCCAAGAGGCGTAGGCCTTGACGGCCAGAGCTGTAGCCCCCCATAACTTCTCTGCCGCCTGCCTAGCGTTACCGCTTTCCAGCTCCTCCTTGGCTTGAGAGAGCAGATCCCTAGCTGCCTCGACATACTCTCTCGCCCTATCCTTCGGGTCTAGGCCTTGTGCGACTAACTCAAGTACGTACTCCTCTAAACTCATTCCCAGCCTCTCCGCTTCCTCCCGCATTCTTCTGATGATCGACCTCGGCAACCTGATCGCCGCATAAGACGAGACGAACTGCCCAGGAAAGAAGAGGATCCACGGAAAATAAGGGGGGCAGTCACGCCTTCGGCTCGAAGACAACGACCTCGTACTCCTTCACACCAACCTTCGCGGCTACGTAGCCCCCGGCCACGAAGGTCTCGACTTCCTTGTTGCCTCTAAGTGGTAGGTATGCCCTCATCCTCTCCGGCTCGTCTATGAGCACCTTAGCAGTCACCTCCCCAACCGGTATGATCTCTCTGGGCGGGTGCACCGCCTCCGCCGTGCTGTATGGTGGGAGGGGCTGCATCACTGAGCCTATGCTTGTCGCCAGTATTCTCTGGTTGTATGAGTGGTTTATTATGTGGATCACCGTTCTCTCTCCCTGCCTGAAGTACCCTGCGTGAACGGTTGAGGGCGCCTCGAGAAGGGCGGGCGGGTCACCCGCGACGTAGGTGACGGAGTTCCTTATGAGGCCGAGGTACTCGGGGAGACCTGTCCTCCAGTAGTGCCTCCCCAGCTGCCCGCTGAAGTACACGCTCGAGCCGGCGCCGTACTTGCTCGTGGTTATCGCTGGTGCCACGGTCTCGCTTGATGCGGGGGGCGGTGAGCGCCCGAGTGTGTACTCGTACCCGAACCTCCCGCCCGGCAGGACTATCTTCGCCAGTACCTCGGTCGGAGAGCCCTCAGCCGGCTGCACGACAGTGTGGTGGCCAAGCATTGGGGCGACCCTCGCCCTCACGAACTCGTAGCTCATGTCGCCCCAGAGTATCATCTCCTTGAGGACACCCTCGAATATCGGGTGTGCCTCCTCGACGGGCTTGATGTACGTCCATGAGTGCCTGAGCATGCCGATCCTCTCTATCCCGAGGACCTTCCTCAGCCCTATCTCGTACCTCCTAACGCATTCCTCACCTCTCGTGGACGCTAGGTAGGTCGCGACGAGGCCCCCTCCCTCTTTCACGAATCCCTCCACAGCCGATATTGCGGCGTCGGTCATGCAGGCCGTGTTCGCCGCCACGATGACGGAGTAACCCCTCAGGTTAGCCGGGTCCTCTATGTCCCTATCAGCTATGTACTCTACCGGTAGGTGGGAGTGGGTCAAAGCGTAGTAGAACCCCCTTACCTCATCGACGTAGTTATGAGGTCTCTCCCTCCCGTAGTGGTCCCTCGTCTTGTTCGAGGCTATCACAGCGGCGTACCTTATCGGCTCCGCGCCGTCGAGGTACTCCTCAAGGATCATGTGCTCCCTGAAGACTTCCTCAGCCGCCCGGAGTGCCTTCGGGTCCTGGAAGTAGGAGATCGAGAATATGAGGAGCCACGGAGACCCTCCGCCGACTATGGCCTCCCTAAGGCCCTGCCTTATGGCGAGGGGTGTTGTGGACTGGGTTGTTCTGTAGAGGTGGAAGTAGTTCCTGGAGGCCCACACGGGCTTCCCGCCTGCCATGGCCTTCGTTAGCTTGACCATCTCTGTCACGAAGCCGGGCGGCTGGTGGTCGACTTCGCTGCACTCAGCGAACACGACGTCTATGTGCTCCCTCGATATCTCCACTATCTTGTTCGTTCTGCCCGCCCAACCGCCTGGGTGGCTGTTGTACATGAAGAGTGTGCCGGGGGATCTCCTCTTTACCTGCTCGCCGAGCTCGCTTATCTTTTCCTTAACGACTCTGTATCTCCACTCCCACAGCGTCTTCCACACGCTGTCCCACCCGTCTATCTCGGCCGGCATCTCGTACCCGGTGTCCTCCTTGAACCTCCTCCTGCACCACTTGCAGTAGCAGGCCCTCTCTATATCTGGCTGGTACCTGAAGCTGTCGAGGAACACGCCGTCAACGCCTATGTCGAGGACCTCCTCCACCTCCTTCTTTACGTGGTCGAAGAACGGTGAGTTAATGCACATCTGGGGCCACTCGGGCTCGTACCTCTTAGGGTCCGTCCCTGCGGGGACGTGCTCGAGTATGATCACTTCACCGTTCTTGTTGACCTGTGCCCAGTCCCTGTGCTTCTCGAAGAGGTGCTTGTTGGCTGTGTGCCCGACCATCACAACGACCTTGACGCCGAGCTTCCTCCCCTCCTCAAGCGCCTCCCTCACTATGTCGCCGACCATCTTCGGGTGCTCAGGACCCACCCTAGAGCCTCTGTAGTGCACCCTCCCCCACGGATCCCTCGCGAATATCACCAGAACATTCGCCCCAACCCTCTTCGCCAGCCTCACAAGCTCGTACCCCCTAATCCTCGGGACGAAGACACCGTACCTGTCCTCGATGTTGAACTGGAGAACCCTTACGGGCCTCTCCCACCACCTCTTCTCCCGGGGTGCGCTGCCCCCGGCCCGCTCCCCACCGCTTTCCAAGGACATGCGACCACCAGCGGGCCAACCGCCCACGTACCTTGGGGGTTAAATACCTGACGATCCCTTACCACGCTCACGCATCCACGCGAGCTCGGCCTCTAGCTGCTCCACGAATGCCTTAACGTACTTCACCCTCTCCTCAGCAATCCTCCTCCCCACCTCAGTACGCATGAGTGACGGTAGCCTCAGGAGCTTTGACCTCATGTGCTCGAGCGTCTCCTCAAGCCCCCTCCCTATGGCCCCGCCATACATGAGGGCCCTCGCGACCCCGATGGCCCCCAGAGCATCTATCTTGTCGGCATCACTCAGTATCTCCCCTTCGAGCGTCGAGGGCTCCCTCCCAGCGCTGTAGGAGTGGGCCAGTATCGCGTCAACGACCTTATCGATCCTCTCCTCCGGCCACCCAGCAAGCTCTAGGATCCGCCTAGCGACCTCAGCCGACCTTAAGGCGTGGTCACCCGACCTGACCCCGTTCCTGGCTATGTCGTGCAGGAGCGCGGCCACCTCCAGCGCCTCAACATCGACGCCCTCATAGGCCTTAGCTATCTCGAGAGCTATCACCCGGACCCTCTCAACATGGGGCCACCCATGAACAGGGTCATCACTCATCACCTCCCTCACTATCCTCGCTATATCATCAGCAATCAACTAGCCCCCTTCTAAGTTGCGGGGTCGAAACATTGTTAAAAAGGCTTGATTACTTGAAGAGGTGCTGTGCAATCCCCCTCCACTGCCCCAACTATGTCCGGGTCCAGGTAAAACTTAATTCACATAATGCGGAGAATCATTCCTGGTGAGGCGAGCTAATGGGTAACGAACTAAGAATTCGGTACGACAGCGTTGCAGACGCTGTGTACATAAGCCTGAGCGATAAGAAGGTTGATGAATCAGAAGATGTGTCTCCCGGGATCATTATTGATTATAGTGAAGAAGGTGAAATTGTTGGTATAGAGATACTGAACTTCTCAAAAAGGAGAATAAATCTAAGAGCGAAATCATAATCAAAGGACCTGAGGTACTGAGAATAACTGCCTAAACACCTTGTTACCGGTTTATACTTTCGCAATCCCTATTATGGGACCGGCGTGCCTGACACAAAAATTAGGCTCACTTTACATGCACTAGCATGCACTAGAAAGAATGAAGCAAAGGAAGATGACAAGGGAAGACGTCTTTATGTGTCTGAATAGCCCAACAAATCATTCTAAGATAACGAGCTGCGCAAACGTGTTTAAGAAAGTCAATAATAACAAAGTACTTGTTGTTTATGGAGTAAGCGCCAATGGCGAAGTAATTGTCATCACCGCCTTTAAGACATCTAAGGTAAGGAATTATTTTAGGGAGTAATACTGTTGTTCGATTCATCGGTCTTTTATGGTATCAGCTGTCCCAGAATGTAAATGGTGTGGTGTATGGGCGCCCCCACCGTTGTTGATCGGCCGGTACCTTCGACCACGGCCTTGAGTGATTCACTGCTGGGGCTTGAGGACATTGAATTCTCTGCCGTGATGATCGTTGACAGCAAAACCGGGAAAGTGCTTGACGTAAGCGTCTCGAGCCCTCTGGCGGGCGTCGGTGACCCGGAGGCCCTCGCCAAGCTGGCCTCGCTCATGGTCTCCGCTGCGAGGTCCGTCGCCGCTAAAGCCGGGTCGCCAAGGATTCTGGAGCTTGACCTCGTTCTCGAGGACCGGGTCTTGGTCGTGATCGATGACGGGGACGTTATCCGCATAGGCTTGACGTGAGTCCCGAATAATTTTTAGTGCCCACATGAACCCCCTTTAACGGGCGTGAGGTTTGACGACAGTGCAGGCCGCCGCCCTCGGCGGCGGGGAGGTCATCGAGGCCGATAACGGGAAGTTCAGGGTTGTCGTGATTACTGAGAGGTGCAAGGAGTGCGGGATATGCATTAGTGTCTGCCCGACGAAAGTGCTTGTTAAGGGCCCTAGGGCGAACAGCAGGGGCTACAGGTACCCGATACCGGAGAGGATCGATAAGTGCATCGGGTGCAGGATGTGTGAGTGGTCCTGCCCCGACTTCGCAATATATGTTGAGAGGGTCGGTGATCGGTGATGGCGCGGGTCGAGTTCATCAACGCCAACCTCGCGATAGCCGAGGGTGTGATGACCGCTGGACTCAGGTTCTTCGCCGGCTACCCAATAACACCTACATCAGACCTCTTCGAGTACCTCGCCGTCGAGCTGCCGAAGAGGGGAGGCGTCGTCATACAGTTCGAGGACGAGATCGCTTCCATAAATGCGGTCATAGGTGCCTCGTGGGGCGGGGCCCCTGCCATGACAGCCACCTCCGGCCCCGGGTTCTCGCTCATGCTCGAGGGCCTTTCCTTCGCAATAATGACTGAGACACCCCTGCTCCTGGCCTACATCATGAGGGCCGACCCCTCCACCGGCGTGCCCACTAAGTCAACCCAGGCCGACGTCTTCCAGGCCAGGTACGGCGCTCACGGGAACTACGAGATCCCGGCACTCGTGCCGTGGTCAGCGCAGGAGGCGTACGAGCTCGGTGCGAAGGCCCTGTGGCTAGCTGAGAGGCTGAGGGTCCCGACCATACTCCTAAGCGACGCAACCCTCGCGCACACCTTCGAGAGGGTGGAGTTCGTACCGGTGAGGAGGGCTGAGAGGAAGAGGCCTAAGGTACCGCCTGAGGAGTACAGGCCTTACGAGCCCGAGGACGACCTCGTGCCGCCGATGGCGTCCTTCGGGGAGGGCTATAACGTGATGGTTGAGTCACTCACCCATGACGAGAGGGGGTACTACGCCCCCACGAACGAGGCCCACAGGAAGCTGATATGGAGGCTCGTTGAGAAGGTTAGGAGGAACTGGCGCCTCATCCACGACACTAAGACCTACTTCATGGAGGGCGCCGAGGTAGCGATATACGCGTACGGCTCAACGGCTAGGGCGGCTTACGCCGCGGTGAAGGAGTTGAGGAGGGAGAACCTCAGGATTGGCCTAATAAGGCCCACAGCCCTCTGGCCATTCATTGATGAGGACCTAAAGAACGCCGTCGGCAGCGCTAGGAGGGTGTTCGTGGTTGAGAACAACATAGGGCTGATGTACAAGGAGGTCGCTAGGGCGCTGAGGGACAGAGAGGTGATCTCGGTACCGATCATAGACCTCGACCTCCCTACGCCGGAGCAGATTATTGAGGTGGTGAAGGAGTGGAGACGGTGAAGAGGATTAGGAAGCACCCGCTGGACGGGCTACTAAGGCCTGAGAGGCTCCCGCACCTCTGGTGCCCCGGGTGCGGCCTCGGCATAGCGCTCGGGGCGATACTTAGGGCCGTTAAGAAGAGGATCGAGGAGGGGTACCTGAGGAGGGAGAAGATAGCGTTTATTGGCGGCATTGGATGCTCCGCCAGGGCATCCCTCTACGTCGACTTCGACTCCGCCCACACTGTGCACGGGAGGGCCATACCCTTCGCCACCGGCCTCAAGGCGGTCAAGCCCGACATGAAGGTCATAGTGATAGGAGGCGACGGCGACATAGCGGGGATAGGAGGTAACCACCTAATGCACGCGGCTAGGAGGAACATAGACCTCCTGGTCATCATGATGAACAACATGGTATACGCGATGACTGGCGGGCAGCTCGCCCCAACCACGCCGACGGGGCTGTACACCACAACAACACCCTACGGCAACCCTGAGAGGCCCATCAACGTTGTGAAGCTCGTCGCCACCATGGGGGCTAACTACGTCGCCAGGGCGTCGGTGACCCACCCACCGCTCATAGAGAGGTACGTCTATAAGGCGCTGGGGAAGAAGGGCTTCGCCTTCATAGAGATCATATCGACGTGCCCCGAAGTGTTCGGGAGGCACATAGGTATGAGGGACGCGGTCGACCTCCTCAACGCCTTAAGGGAGAGAGTCGTGGTTAAGCAGAGGCCCCACATCGACGAGTCGTACTACGAGTGGGAGGGCGGCAAATTCGTTCTCGGGGAGTACGTGGATAAGGATGACCCAAGCTACCTCGAGAGGATAGGGGTGATAAAGGGATGAGGAAAGAGATACTCATATTCGGTAGGGGAGGACAGGGCATCCTCCTCATGGGCCACGTAATAGGCGTGGCCGCGGCGAAGCACTCGGGCCTCTACGTAACGTCCACCGAGAGCTACTCGAGCGAGATGAGGGGAGGCGAGTCCCGCTCCGACCTAATAATAGCCGATAGGGAGGAGGAGCTCGACTACATAAAGGTGAGGAACGCCACCAACGTCATAGCGATGTACCCTCCCAGGCTCGGGCTATACGAGCAACTCATAGGGGAGGAGGCAATGACCCAGTTCGACACATCGTTCAGCGTGCCGAGAGACCTGCTCAGGCCCTCATGGGTGAAGGTCGGGGCACCCTACACCAGGATAGCTGAGGAGGAACTCGGCACGCCGAGAGTAGCCAACATGGTGGCCCTAGGCCACTTCGTGAGGCTATCCGGCATACTCAGCATCGAGGCCGTCGAGACCGCTATGGAGGAGGTCGTTAGGAAGAGATGGGTAGAGATAAACAGGAGGGCCCTAAGAAAGGGCTACGCCCTGGGCGGGGTCGAGGAATCCCTTCTCAGGTAGCCAGCTTCTCATACTTGGGCAACAGGTAGATAACCCCGTCACTCCCCCACACCCTCTCGGCAACACCCCACACATAGGCGGCGGCTACCAGGGCCGCCACCAGCGCGTCCTCCAGGTCCTTGCCGGTGAGCCTCGCCCCCACCCTCACACCCATCGCTGTGGCGGCCTCATACGGGTCCTTATAGCCCCCGCTCAGCAGCGCGCTCCTCGGGTGCGTCTCTATGGCCGTGACACCCATAGACCTCAGGGTGTAGTATAGCCCCCAACCCCTCCTCGTCAGCTCCCTCATGTGGGAGAACGTGGGCGGGAAGACCCTGTAGCCGAGGGATATCATCCTCCTGTCAACGTCCCTCATAACAGGCTCCGGCGCTATAGGGGCGTCTATGGCGACGACAGCCACCTCCTCCCTGAGTACCTCATTAATGATCTCCTTATCGCTGCCGAGGCACTTAGCCGTTAGTAAGGCCCCCTCACGCCTCCCCCTAAGTGTCAGGGATACGTATCCCGAGCACCTGGACGGGCTGGCTGCGAGGTCAAGGCCCGCTACCCTCATGGACGGGCACCTCGAGCGCACGGGTTCCTTATTAGGGGCCCCGGCTCCGCCCCCTCCAGGTGGGTATACGTATCGAGGTTATTCACGAAATCCCTGAAATAATACACTGGCACGACGAAGGAGCCGCCGAAGTACCCCCGAACCGACTCCTTAAGTGTCACCACAGCTGAGGCGAAGTACTTACCGAGCCTGAAGGGCCTGTACTTGGTGGCCAGGGAGGCACATGACCTGAGCATCTCCTCAGTCCTCCTCCTCTGCTCCCCCGCCACCTCCCTCACCCTGTAGGCCTTCCTCCACCTACCTCCCCACCTCTTACAATCAATCGATAGGCCGAGCCCCGAGACCGGGTCAGCGGCCACGACATCTACCTCCCTCCTCCCGAAGCGAAGGTTCCTCACAGCAACCCAGCCGGAGGCCTCGAGGTACTTGGCGAGGAGTTCCTCGAAGCCCCTCCAGTCAAGGGCCTCAGCAACCCTCTCGACATCATACCCTCTCTCAGCCAGCTTGAGGGCGTCCTCTGCGAGGGACTGAGCACACAACCAGCCCCCGAGCCTCGGGGTCAGGCGCAGCCCAGCCGCCTCCAGCAGGGATGCCTCGGAGGAGCCCTCCCTAACGCACCCACCCCCCTCGTGGAGGGCCTTAAGCGCTGAGTAGAGGATGTGGGGGTCGGGGAGACGCAGGGGAGTCCTCATGAGTCAGTGATCACCTCCCTCCTCATCCCCCGGGGATAGGTTTGCTTAGGGATTAACTAGTGTTGGGTGCTCTGGCAACCCTCCTAAGCTTGATTATCTGCTCGTCACCGCTTATCCCGTAGGCCATCGTGACGAGGTCGCCAAGCCTGAGCTCGTCTGAGGCTATTAGGGCCTCGTACGCCCTCTCAAGGCCCTCCTCATAAGTCCCGGCCTCGACAACGACGGGCCTTATGCCCCATAGTATGGCGAGCCTCCTCGCGAGGCCCCACTCACCGACGGCGACGTAGAAGGGGGTCCTCGGCCTGAGTATGGAGGCGTTAACGGCTAGCCTGCCGCTGAAGGAGTATATGAGGAGCTTGGACCCAAGGTCCTCGGCCAGCTCGACGATACCCTTGGCAAACCTCCTCCTGAGGTTCCCCGCGTCCCTGTACCTCCTTATCTCTCCCCTCTCCGCGGCCTTAGCTATCCTGGCCAGCCACTTCACGGCCTCGACCGGGTACTTACCTATGGCGGTCTCGCCCGTTAGCATGAGGGCGTCCACACCCTCCCTAACCGCCACGGTCACGTCGACCACCTCAGCCCTGGTGGGGACGGGTGAGGTCAGCATTGACTCGAGGAGCTGGGTAGCTACTATGACCGGCGTCCCTGCCCTCAAGGCTGCTTCCACGATCCTTGTCTGAGCCTCCGGAACTCTCTCCAGCCCGAGGTTCATGCCTAGGTCCCCCCTAGCCACTAGTACGGCGTCCGCCGCCCTGACTATGTCGTCTATCCTCTCCACTGCCTGAGCGGTCTCTATCTTCGCTATGAGGCCCGCTGAACAACCTATCTCCTTCATGACGGACTTCAGTATTTCGACGTCGTCCCTCCTCCTCACGTAGGAGAGGCCTATGTAGTCGAAGCCCTTCGAGCAGGCGTACCTCAGGCACTCGATGTCGTAGTCGCTCAGGGTCGGTAGCCCCAGGTCCTTACCCCTCACGACGAGGCCCTTCCTAGACCTTATCACAGCGTCCGTAACCGCCACAGCAAGGAACCAGTCCCCGCCGACGTCTATGACCCTCAGCATTGAGCGCCCGTCGTCCATGACGATGAGGTCCCCGACCTCGACGTTCTCGAACACCTCCCTAACCGGTAGGGGGATAGAGCCCTCCTCAGGCCTTAGGCTGAACTTTACGGCGTCGCCCTTCCTCACAATCACCTCCTTCTCTAGGTCACCCAACCTCACCGACGCCCCCCTAAGGTCCCCGATGAGCGTTATGGGCTTCCCAACAGCCCTCTCAGCAACCCTAACACCCTCTACCAGCTTGTCCCAGAACCCCCGATCCCCGTGGGAGAAGTTTATCCTGAACCCTGAAGCACCTGCTCTGGCCAGGGCCTCGATCGTCGTCGGCTCCGCCGACGAGGGCCCAAGCGAAGCTATTATCTTGACGTTGAGCGCCCTTATCACTCCCTCCACCCGTCTACGGTTCCCGTGCGAGGTTAAAGCTTCGGCACCAAGTTATTTACCGGGCTCATGAGATTATTCATGGGTTGCCTTATTTGAGGGAGGAACTGACTAACAAGCTGATCGAGGCCCTCGAAGAACTCGGCGACGTAGCGGTAGGAGAGATAATAAGCCAGTACCCAGACATCCTCCCAGTTCACGAAATCGTAGGCGAGGCAGTCAGGGTTGGAGAGCTCCTTAGAGAGGCCCTAAAGGGAATAAAATACTTTGTGGTTGTCTCAAGAAAGGGAAAAATAGTAGGACTGGTTAGCGACCACGACCTAGCGACTCTTCTTCTCTCAGGCTATGTGAGAGACGTCTCTGTTCTCCCTCCACTTGTGACTATTCACCTCCGCAGAACCAGGATACCGCCAGCAATACTCGCCGATATGACTATAGAGGCTGTAATGAAGAAGCATCCACATATTTATTCCAAGGACGAGCCCTTGCGGGATGTTATAGCCGGCATGAGTAGGGCAGATACAAGAGCTGTTATCATTGTGGAGGAAGAGGAAAGCAGAGTCCTCGCAGTAGTAGATGAGAACTTCATAGCGGAGTTACTCAGGTTCGTAGCCCAGGGTATAGAAGAAACAGGTGAAGAAGCCTAGCCTGGGCCCCTTAATTTAGCAAGGAGCTCGAGGAAGGTGGTGGCCTCTCCCTCGGGGGGTACTGCCTCGATTATGAGGTACTCGACGCCTGGTTCCACCCTCCTCACAGCGTCCGCTATCTCCCTCTTCGCCTCCTCGACCCTGTCTACCGTCGTCCCTTCCCGGAACTCGACTCTCATGATCGCCAGGTACTTTCCCGGCTCTATGACCATCGTGCGGACATCGTCTACGTCGATAACGTCTGGGTGGGAGGCAGCGACCTTAATGAGTCTCCCAACCACGTTTCTTGGGGCAGATACGCCCACCAGCACGAGGAACGACCTATAGGCGAGTGATGACGAGGAGGTCGCCAGTAGGGCCGCTATGGTGAAGGAGGCGTAGGCATCTATCGCGGTACTGAGGAGGGCGAGCGACGTTAGTGCGGCGGCGTTGCCTAGGAGGTCCATGGAGTTCTCTATGAGCACCCACCTCGTTGATGGGTCGAATACCCCTCCCCTAGACTCCCTAATGCCGAGGTACAGAACCGCTGAGTCGAGCGCCGTCGCTGCCAGGAGGGCGGCGGGGGCGTCACCGGCGACCACGGGTGAGGAGGTGGCGAGCTTCTCGAGCCCGGCCACGGCGGCTAGGGCGGTGAGGAAGCCGGCTATAAGTGTTGAGGCTATGAGTGATAGGGCATATACGGCCCTCCCTAGGCCAAATGGGAACCTCATGCTCGGGGCCTTGGTGGCGGCTATGTATGCCCCCAGCGCTATTAGCGATGACCCCGCGAGGTCGCCGAGGGCGTGGAGGAACTCGGCATCCACTGCCGCCGAGCCCGAGGTGGCCATAGCTACTGCTTTAAGGGCTAGGGCGGCGGCGTTCATAGCTGTCGAGAGGTAGATTGCTCTCATTGTGTGGTTCTTTTAGCTGGGCCCACAAAAAAGTTTTTTCTCTGATAAGGTATCTCAGAGGGTGTGCGGGCTGATAGGTAACAACTACATAATCATCAAGGACCCGGTCCACGGCTACATAAGGGTGTACTCCCACGAGAGATGCCTGATCGACTCTCCGCCGTTCCAGAGGCTGAGGCGGATGAAGCAACTTCCCGCCTCCCACTACGTCTACCCGGGCGCTGTGCATACGAGGTTCTCCCACTCCCTCGGCGTTGCTTACGTGGCGGGGGTGTTCGCCGAGCACCTCTACGGCAGGCTCGACGGCGTTGATAGGGCGGAGAAGGAGAGGCTCTACTACATAGCCCGCCTTCTGGGGCTACTGCACGACATAGGGCACGGCCCCTTCAGCCACACATTCGAGGACCATATCCTTGCCAAGTACCACACGAACCACGAGGTCATCGGGGGGAGGATAGTCATCGAGCACCCCGACGTAGCGAAGTGCTTTGACGAAGTCATAGAGAAGGAGCTCGGTGTCTCGGCGAAGGACATGGGGAGGATGATAGAGGCCCCCAATACGGAGACATGGCCCCTCCGCTCGGTGGTCGCTGAGGGCGTGAGCGAGAGGTCCCTCTACTATATAATCAAGGGGCCCTACTCAGCCGACATAGTGGACTACCTGCTGAGGGACTCTTTCTTCACCGGCGCCTCCTACGGCGTTGCCCTCGACTGGGAGAGGCTCGCCTACCATTCCAGGTTCGTGAGGGACAGGCCTGTTCTTAGCTATAAGGGGAAGGACGTCCTAGACTCACTCCTCATAGCGAGGTTCTTCATGTTCAAGAACGTCTACTTCCACAAAACCTCCAGGGCATTCGATAAGGCGATGGGCGACCTCCTCGTCAGGGCGGAGGAGGTGCTCGGCTTCCGCGAGGCCGTGGAGGACGTCACCAAGTACGTCGGGCTCGACGACGACTATGTCCTCTCCCACCCGGACGTCAGGGGGTTCGAGGAGGCCAGGTACCTCCTCAACAGGGTCGTCCCCTACAAGCTCGCCTACGAGGTGATGCAGTCCCTGGAGCAGCAGGTTAAGACACTCATAAGGTTCAGCCTCAAGTTCCTGCGGGAGTCAATAATCGATAACCTCCGCTCCGTCGTAGATGAAGAAATAGGTGAGGACGCCGTATTCATCGACATGCCGAGGCTACCCACCAACCCGATGTTCGAGGAGACGACGATACCGATCGAGTACGCCGACGGCTCGATAGTGAATGTTCCGGTGCGGAACACGATCGTGGGGATGATGCCGTCGGAGGTCGCGTTCATGAGAATATATGTTAAGAGGGAGCACGAGCACCTCGCCGAGAAAGTTAGGGCCATAGCGATGACGCTGTTCCAGGGAAAGGAGTCGAGATCCTTCTTCTGAGCAGGTCACAGCAGCATTATGGCTGGGGCAACTACGTTCGATGCCAGCGCGAGGGCCAGTATCCCGGCCTCGGCAACCCTGCCGAGCTGATCGAGGGTCCCCATCATCCTCCACACCCCGTCACCCATTATGGTGTAGGGCTCGTAGACCCCGGTGAACGTCTTGATCCTCGCCGGGCCCTCGGAAGAGACTGCCTCACGCACTGCCTCAGCGACCGCCTTCTCTAGGGCCTTGCATGGCCATACGGAATCGTAGGGCGTCTCCCTGACCGAGGCAGCGCATGAGTGGTCGTCGGGCGTCACGATGACGACCGCCTCCGCCCCGCTGACCTCCTTAGCGATCTCCTCCAGCCTGTCGTGGGCCTCGCCCATCATGTTGTTCCCGAAGACGTAGACGAGGACGTACCTCCTTCCCTCGACGACTAGTGTCAGCGCCTTGACGACGTCTTTGCACAGGCCTCTGCAGACGCCCTTAACCCTTGCCTCACCGACTCCCGCCACTATCTCCCTCTTCCCCGAGGAACAGTTCAGGCCCTTAATTACCTCGTCGATGAGCGGCTTGAGGAGTTCCGGGTCAGTGACCTTCTTCCCCACTCTTGAGTGGGCGTCCGCGAGGGTCAGGGCGACTGAGTCGCTCTTGCCTACGGCATCCTCGGCGATGTCCCATAGTTGGTGGGGTAGGTCGTCGTTTCCGTTCCTGTTCTCTATTATGGCTATAGATACAGTCTCAGTAGGTATAACGAACGCCTCCCACCCCCCAGGTACCCCGGCTATGAAGGGCTCGCAGACAGCGACCGGGGCGTTCTCCCTCGCCACCATCTCGGCGTCAGCGGCTATCTCAGCCGCCAGCTCCCTCGACTCGCTCTCACTCACGAGGTTGTGCTCGTGCGAGCCAGGCGTGTGGAACGCGAGGGCGTCCATGCCCCTCCTCCCCGCGCTCTCCATCAGGTGGTAGATGAAGGACGCTGACCCGACGTGCCAGAGGGGGCCATAATGTATTGAGGGGAACGCTAGAAGGATGCGCTTATCACCCGCCTCCAGGATCACGCCGTGCACTCTCACTGAGGTGACCTCGCCGTGCTTGCCGAAGAACCTCTCGAAGTCCCTGGTCGAGCGGGTGAACCAGACCCTGAGGAACGCCCTCACAGCCTTAAGAGGCGAGTACCCCATGCCCCTTCCCCTAGTCTCTATCACGAGGAGATAGGTCACCCCCATCACCACCGAAGCTGTGAGGGCAGCAATAACCGTGTTGGCGTCGTACGCTGTGCCGTAGTTAGCTACTACGAAGGCGAGGACTGACCCCGCGACGGCGAGGGCGAATGCGAGCAGCGGGTGATGGAACGCTGTCAGCACTGAGGCTGTGAAGCCGGCTGAGGCTATGGCCGACGCCCCCCGGAGACCCGACAGCCGATACACGACTATTTCGGCCGGCAGTGCCACCGTTAGTGACACGAGCACCAGACCAACGACTCTCTTAGGGTTGAATACCCTGGTGGCCATTAGTGCTGAATAGACGAGCGTCATAGAGCCAAACATTAGGGCGTATGAGAGGAGAGAGGAGGTGAAGCCCGCGGCGCTCGGGGGCAAGGGCTCGTTGATCGCCGCGAGTGCCAGAACGAATGCTGCGGCCATAGCGGCTACGATGCCTGCCCTCGGCAGGATGAAGAGCCTGCTGTAGAAGTCCTTGGCTATGTCTCCAGCATCCCTTATGTACTCCTCCACCTTGCCGATACCCGTATTTTACTGGTTACTTGGAAAAAATGGTTCGGTGAACGGAGCTGGCGGGGAATAGGTTAGGGATCTCTCTTATCATATTGTTCCTTACACTGTACACCATTTCCACACTGACGCTGGTCACGCCTGTTCCCAGGCACGTGTCGGGGGTGGATGACTTCGTCGAGCTGGGCGACATAGTCGATACTGTGAACGCTGCGTGGGAGGACTACACAGTTTTCCGCGCCCTCAACTACACGGAAATCAGCACGGAGGATAAGCTGGTTGGCGGAATCGCCCTCAACGTAACTGAGTACGTGTATGACGTCCCAATATCTGGTGTGGGGACGTTCTTCGCGCACGCATGGTTGGTTATGCCCAATTCGAGCAGGCCTGTCCCATGCGCTATACTCATTCATGGCGAGGGAGCGGACCACGGACAGATGATGCCCCTAGCCTATGAACTCGCTAAGGAAGGAATAGGGGCTCTTGTGATTGATGGAGCAGGGCACGGGAAGAGCGGGGTGGCGGGCAACGCCTCCCTTACCCTAACCCCTGAGGAGCTGAGGAGCCCGGACGCTGTGAGGGGCTCCCTCATTTTTCAGTTCTATAGAAGCGTTGCAGAGGCCGTGAACCTTATCCTCCAGCTACCAGCCTGTGACCCAGGTCCTGGAATAGCTGTTGTGGGCTACTCCCTCGGTGGAATGGCAGCGGAGGTTGTTGGGAACGTTGTTGGGAGGGTGAGGGTCGTTGTATCCATAGCAGGGACCGGTTGCCTGAGCTGCGGAGCCGAGTTAGGTGGGCTAGTCTCTAGGCTCCTCCCCCCGGGAACAGTCCTTAACGAGACCGTTATGAGGGCCCTCATACCAATTGACCCTATGTCTTACACGTTCATGTATCACAGGAAGAAGCTCAAGATCGTAATGCCAACAAACGACGAGGTCTTCCCCATGGAATCACTCGACAGGTACCTAACCCTCCTGATGTCCTTCGGAGGAAAGTTTGAACCGCTCTACGTCCCCAATAGGGGGCATTGGGGAATCATTAACGATAAGGCTGTGTTGAAGGAGGTCGTTAGATTCGTGAGAAACTCCCTCGTCGGTACCGAGGAGGTGGGGCCGCTGAGGCCATCGATCTACACCTATCCATTCATAACCCAGGTGGTAGGGGGTGATGTGTGGTGGAGGCCGGCATTCTCCGGGGCCCCATACCTCCCGACCTCGGGCACCATACCCAGCATATTCGCGTCCGAGTTCTTCGTCACCGGGTACACTAGGGAGTACACTAGCTCCGTGATGTTCCTTACTACTAGGCTCTATTCTTTAGTGACGGCTATTGCTTCGGCTTCCGTGCTGGCCTTCGCTGTATACTCTTTATTGGGGAGGAGGCTCTTCATCCCAGCGTTTGCCGTATCCCTCATCTCGCCGCTTCTCAACGCGGTACCATTCGCTGTGACTGGTGTGGGCACTCACCTAACGTTCCTTGACGTTATAGAGGCATACGGCGGGCACTATGCAGGTGTAGCGGCCGTACTCGTGATAGCGGCGCCGTCCTTGCTGGCTCTTGAGTGGGTTACGGTGGGTGCCGTGCGCAGGATCCTGGCAGCGGTGTTCACTGTTGCCTCTGTATCCCCTATCCTGTTGGCGAGGATCTCCCTGATGAGGACGTACCCTGTGTGGGGGAGTCCGGTGCTCAGCACGTACCCTGTGGAGGGCCTGTTCATAGTCCTTGCCGTGAGCCCGTGGCTTGCGGAACCTATCGCTCGCCTGGTTTTCCGCGTCCTGGGGCGTGATTATCCTGCGAGAAATTAATTTTAAATATCTTTATAATTTTTTGTTTTATAAAATATAAACTAAATAATTATGCTTATATGCGAGATCTATTCATTATAATTATATGGTGAACCTGAAAATGACCCTTCCCATACCGGTCATTGCCCAGACCGTGAGCGCTCTAGACAGGCTCTACGAGTCCTTAGCACAGATGGTGAGCACGATAATACTCTACATACCCAACGTCATAGCGGCGCTGATAATCATAGGGATAGGGTACCTAATAGGCGAGGGAGTGGCTAGGGCAGTTAACAAGCTCATCGACAAGACGCTGGAGCCGTCCTTCGACAGGACGGACGTTGGCAGAGCGTTCAAGGAGAGCGGGATAGACCTCTCTGACCTCACCGGGATGCTTGTAAAGGCGTTCATCGTTGTGATAGCCGTGGTCGTCGCCATACCGGTGCTGAACATAACGGGCTACGCTGGCGAGCTCCTCTCAGCGATAGCTGTCTACCTTCCCAAGCTCATAGCCGGCGTGTTCATACTGACGTACGGCATCATACTGGTGTCGATCCTCGCCTCCTACGTCGGCAAGCTCGTCATCGCCTCGCTACCGAAGGAGCAAGTGGAGGTCGGGCAGATGCTGAAGAACGTCCTCCTTGTGGGCCTGGTGGCGCTGGTGATAGCCATAGCCCTGAACACCATGGAGCTGAGCGGGCAGTACGTCTACCCACTCATACTAGGGTTCATGGTGATAGCCCTAGGCATATTCATCGGCACGGCAGTGATAAGGAACATAGAGGAGGACCACCCGGAGTTCAGGGAGTACGCCGCATTCGCTAAGTTCATGGTCTACATAATGTTCATCATAGTCGGCATCGCCGCCATATTCAGCGCCTTCCCCGGCACGACGTCCGTCATAGCTAACATAGCTTGGGGAGTGGCCATAGCCTTCGGCATAATGCTAGTACCGATAGTGTACGCGCTCGCGAAGAAGCTCGTGAGGTAAGTGCCCTGGAAAGGACTCAATATTTTTTACCGAACAGCACTTTCCCCACCATGTCCTCAGTCGCCAGCGGGCCACCGATCACCTTCCCTATCGTGTTGAGGCCCGTGTCCTCCTCTGCCTCCAGGCAAGCGCCTTCCTCGAACTCTATGTCGAGGAGTTTGGCGTTCTTCCTCATGGAGTCCAGCACCTTCTCCCTAGCCCTCTCCCACATCGCCTCCAGGTACGCTGCCCTCACCACGCCTAGCGCTTCCTCTAGTTCCTCCAACGATACCTTCCTCCTCTTCCTCTCAGCCCTGCTGAACAGCGTCACTGACCCCTCCCTAGCCTCCCTAGCGCCGACCTCTACCCTGTATGGGACGCCCCTCTTCTCCCAGTAGTAGTACTTGTTGCCGGGGGTCTTCTCGCTCGTGTCAACAATGAATGAGAGCCCCGCAGACCTTAGGGCGGGGACGACGTTCTCTTCGACGTACCTCATCACCTCCTCCTTGGTCTCCTCCTTGAATATCGGTATCACAACGGCGTCGGTGGGAGCTATGTCGGGGTGGAGGGTGAGGCCTCTCTCGTCGGAGTGGAGCCATAGGTGAGCCCCTAGGACCCTGTCTATCCCTATACCGTAGGTTATCTGGTGCACGAACCTGTTGACCCCGTCCTCCCCCATGTACCTTATCTCGAATGCCTTAGCGAACTTATCCCTGAAGTTGATGACCGAGGCGAGCTCCAGTATCTTGCCGTCCGGCATGAACGTTATGAGGTCGACGTTCCTCGAGGCCCCGGGGAAGAGGTCCCAGGGAGGTGTCTCGACTACGAGGTGGGGTATCCTGGCCCACTCGAGGTACTCTGAGTAGAGCCTTACAGCCTCCTTGAAGAGGGCCTCGGCCTCCTCCGGTCCCTTAGTGAAGACGTGCTCCTCGTTGAATAGGGTGACCTCCCTCAGTCTGAAGAGGGGTGCGGTAGCGCTTGTCTCGACCCTGTAGACAGTGACTGTCTGGTAGACCTTCTTCGGCAGGTCCCTCCAGGAGTGGATGAGCTGGGAGAACACGAAGTATATCGGGACCTCGCTCGTGGGCCTCAGTATTAGGGGCTCGCCGAGCTCCCTCCCGCTGAGGGTCTTCTCAGCAACGAGTGCCTCGGGGGAGAAGCCCTCGAAGAAGTCGACCTCCTTACGGAAGAGGGAGAGGGGTATGAGTGAGGGGAATATTATGGGCTCGTGCCCAGACTCCTCAAGCCTCCTCTCGAGCTCCCCCTGAAGGGCCCTGGCGAGCTTAGCGCCGAAGGGCAGGTAGGGGTAGGAGCCGGATACGGGGTAATGGATGAACACGACACCGACTTCCTCGATCAGGTCATTGAACCACTCCCTACCGCCGACCTCTCTCTCGCTCGACAACCCGGGCACCTAAGGCCCTATTCCATAACTCTTTAAATAAGTCGCCCCCGACCCACGCCCTTATGACCCCGGCCCCGAGACATTAGGGGGGTTTGATGGGCGAGGCCTGGCACGCTCTCAGCGCTGAGGAGGTGCTTAAGAGACTCCGAGCGAGGAAGGAGGGCCTGACGAATGAGGAGGTTAGGGAGAGGCTCGAGAGATACGGCCCCAACGAGCTGCCGACCAAGAAGAAGTCACCCCTCACAATGCTCCTGAGGCAGTTCACGAACTTCCTCATAGTGATCCTCCTCGCAGCGACCGTTGTCTCAGCCCTCCTCGGGGAGGTGATCGACGCGGTCGTCATAGCGATAATCGTCGTCATAATGGGTGTTGCCGGCTTCGCCCAGGAGTTCAAGGCAGAGAAGGCGCTGGAGGCGATCAAGGCCCTGGCCTCGCCTAAGGCAAGGGTGCTTAGGAACGGGAGGGTGGTCGAGGTCGAGGCGAGGGAGGTCGTGCCGGGCGACATACTCGTGCTGAGGGAGGGGGACAGGGTGGCGGCGGATGCGAGGGTAATAGAGGCGTGGAATCTTGAGGTCGATGAGTCACCCCTAACTGGGGAGTCAGTACCGGTCAGCAAGGACCCCGACGCCGTCCTCGACCCTGACACGCCTGTTGCCGAGAGGAGGAACACGGTGTTCATGGGCACCCACGTGGTCAAGGGCAAGGGCCTCGCTGTGGTCGTCGCCACCGGTGCCTCGACCGAGCTAGGCAAAATCGCCGCATCTCTAACGGAGATCAGGGAGGAGAGGACCCTCCTCGAGAAGGAGCTCGACACCCTGGGCAAGAAGATAGGGGTGGTTATCCTGGGGATCAGCGGCGTCGTTTTCGCTACCTCGACGCTGGAGGGCATACCGCTCATCGATTCCTTCCTCCTTGCCGTCTCGCTGGCCGTGGCCGCGGTGCCGGAGGGCCTGCCAGCCGTCGCAACCACGGTCTTGGCGATCGGCGCGAGGAGGATGGCACAGAGGAACGTCCTCGTGAGGTCCCTCTCAGCTATAGAGACGCTCGGGGCCTGCAACGTGATAGCCTCTGACAAGACAGGCACAATAACGAAGGGCGAGATGACGGTCAGGCGGGTGTGGGTCGGGGGCTCCGAGTACGAGGTGGAGGGGGTAGGGTACGAGCCGCGGGGTGAGGTGCGCCTGGTTAGGGGTGTGGATGCGCCTATTGAGAGGCTTGCGGAGTACATAATCAGGCACACCGCCCAGGACGTACAGCTCGTGAGTGAGGGAGGTCAGTGGAGGGTCCTTGGCTCGCCAACTGAGGGCGCTGCCCTAGTCCTCGCGGCGAAGGTCCTGGGGCTCGATGCCGTGAAGCCAGACAAGTCCATCGTCAAGACAATACCGTTCGACAGGTTCAGGAAGAGGAAGACCACTGTCCACCGCCTGGGTAGCGGAAAATACTTAGTAATAACGTCCGGTGCCCCCGAGTACGTGCTCTCCCTCAGCAACAGGATCCTGGTGAGGGAGTCGGAGGCACCCCTGAGTGAGCCGGTGAGGAAGGAGATAATGACGTACATTGAGTCCCTAGCGTCAAGCGGTTACAGGACCTACGCGCTAGCGTACAAGGTTATGGACAGCCTGCCTGATAACGATGAGGCGATAGAGGACGGCCTAGTGTTCACGGCTGTGATGGGCATCATCGACCCTCCGAGGGATGGGGTTAGGGAGGCCGTTGAGGAGGTGAGGAGGGCAGGAATAAAGGTGATAATGATAACCGGCGACCACAGGCTCACAGCCGCAGCGATAGCGAGGGAGATAGGTCTCGAGGTAGGTGAGGGCTCCGTCCTGGAGGGGAAGGAGCTGGACAGGATGAGCGATGACGAACTCTATGAGGTGGTCGATAAGGTGACCGTGTACGCTAGGGTCACGCCCGAGCACAAGAGGAGGATAGTGAGGGCGCTGAAGAGGAGGGGCTACGTCGTCGCTATGACGGGTGATGGGGTCAACGACGCCCCCGCCCTCAAGGAGGCCGACATAGGGATAGCTATGGGGATAAGGGGAACCGATGTTGCCAAGGAGGCGGCCCAGCTCATCATACAGGACGACAACTTCGTCACGATCGTGGAGGCGGTGAGGCAGGGGAGGATAATATACGAGAACCTGAAGAAACCGATAAACTACCTCATACCGGCGAACATCGGCGAGGTAGCCACCATCTTCCTCTCACAGGTAGCGTTCCTGCCCCCAGCGCTGAAACCTGTCCAGCTCCTCTGGATAAACGTGACCACCGACTCCCTCCCGGCGCTGGGGCTCTCTGTCGAGCCCCCGGAGCCGGACATAATGGAGAGGCCGCCGAGGGGTAGGGAGGAGAAGCTCCTTACCAACAGGAAGCTCGGGTACATGACCCTGCTCGGTACGCTCATCGGCGTGGTGAACATATCGATATTCAAGTACCTCCTCCCGCTGGGCCTGACCCTGGCGAGGACTGCGGTATTCACGGCGATGGCGTTCAGCGAGTTCGGCCGAGCCCTTGCGGCGAGGTCGGAGCGAGTAAGCTTCCTCAAGCTCCCGTGGAACCACTGGCTCGGCGCCGGGCTAGCGGCCTCCGTTGCTCTCCAGCTAATGGCTGTCTACCTACCGCCTCTACAGGCAGCGTTCTCGACCGTCACACTGCCGGCCTGGGCGCTGATAATGGCGCTCGCGTCGGCGCTGCCCGTGCTCGTGGTGGATGAGGTTAGGAAGGCATTGAAGATAGAGGTCTGATACCTCGATTTATTACTTCTTGACGTAACCAACATGGTTTAGTGGGTGGAGAACGTGAAGGTGCTCATAATCAACGCCTCCCCGAGGAAGTACGGGGGCGTCGCAGCCCTCCTAACTGTGGCCGAGGAGGCGGCTAGGGCTGAGGGGGCTGAGACGGAGGTGATCCACCTCTACGACCTGGACATCGAGCCCTGCATTGGGTGTGTGTCCGATGTTCAAGGGGCGTGCAGGTATCCGTGCGTGATCGATGACGACGGCAGGGAGGTGCTGAGGAAGATTGTGGAGGCTGACGGCGTGATCGTCGGTACCCCTATCTACTGGTACGGCCCCTCAGGCCCACTGAAGAACCTAATAGACAGGATGACATCCCTCGAGAACATGGCCGTAGTCGCTGGGCGCTCTCTGGTCGAGGGGAAGCCAGCCGGGTTCATAGCGGTCGGGAACGACTCGGGGGCTATAATGACGATAGCGTACCTCATGGTGACCTTCAACTCGATGGGGTTCACCATACCGCCCTGGGCACTCGCCTACCACAACTCCATGGACGACCCCCTAAGCAATAGGTCGGCCGTTGAGGACGCCGCCAACGTCGGCGCTCTCGTTGTCAGGATGATCAAGTCGTTGGGAGGCCCCGCACCAGGGTATGACCCAGGCCTCGTGAACAAGCTCGGCGGCGATGCCTTCGTAGAGAGGGTGAGGGAGAGGCTGATGTCGGTGAGGGAGGTTGAGTGGAGGATGAGGAAGCCCAGGGTAATGAGGCTCCTGGGTGAAGAGGGCGGAGGCAATGAGTGAGGGCCCCAAACCACATAAGGGCGTCGCTGCCTACCTCAGGTTCTACGTCCTCGCCACCCTCATATTCTCGATCATCGCCATGGTAGTTTCCGGGCTTCCTCAAGCAGAAGTACCTGAGGAGATCCTGAACGCCCTCAACGGCACGAGCGCCTCCTCCACAACCATAGGGGCTTGGGTGACAGACGCTATCGTCACACCAAGGATATGGGAGCTGTGGGGTGTGGGAGTAACGACAGCCATCCTTGCCTACTTAGTGTATAGGGGGTTCGGCAAGGTCTCAGCAGCCCTCGAGAGCGCCGGCAAGGGGGGCCTGGGCATGGTGCCGGCGGCGGCGATGGCCATGCACGCGGTGGCAGCGGCAGTCCTGCTCGGCGGAAGCGCCTACCTGAGCGCCACCATGGGTGGCATAGCCTCTGAGGCAGCGGCGAGCATAGGTAACGAATCCGTTGCCGGGGCCGAGGCTGTGCAGGCCGCCGTCGTTTCCGCACTGGTATCGGTGATTAAGTCGCCGCAGATGATGCTGGTCAGCCTTGGGGAGGCCGCGGCGGCGGGCCTCGTGCTCGGCTCACTCATCATCGCCTACTGGGTTCTGGGCAAGGAGGTCAGTGTGAGGCTTTCGAACCTCGTACTCTTCGCCCTCTCCCTCGAGCTCATGGCTAGGCTGGCTGACAGGTTATACACGGCGGCAGCGCCCCTACCGCCACCGATAGCCCCGCAGACGCTGTCGTTCATGGTGTTCGTGGCGTTCTTGTTCCGCGTGATCGTGCAGTACTCCCACACGTATAGGCTAGATGAGTGGTTCGCAGGCCTTGGCGCAGGTTCCGGGGGTGAGGGAGTTTCTGGGGGCCCTGCCGAGGAGTAGGCACTCCCTAATGGCCTGAGCCGCCTCCGCAGCCGCCCCCGCCATCGCCTCCCAGGTGTAGCCCGCTATGTGTGGTGTGAGGACGACGTTCTCCAGCCCCGTTAACGGGTTC
>JALSOP010000161.1 GCA_026986435.1 Desulfurococcales archaeon
CCGTAGTGGCTCTACTGATGAGGAGGAGGTAGTGCCCGGTTTTTGGTCTTAGGTTAAATACCCTATAATTTAATTAATCATGAGGTGTATTGAACGGTTGATAGAACGAAAAATAGCGTTAACTATAGCCATACTAACAGTCATCATCGCATCCACCACGGCCCCGGCGCCCGCCGTCATCACCTCCCGGGCGCAGGGGAGCACTTGGACAATCATGGTCTACATGGCCGCTGACAACAACCTCGAGCCCTTCGCGCTCCAGGACCTCGACGAGATGGAGAGGGCCCACCCAGGTAACGGGGTGACGGTGGTGGCGCTAGTGGACAGGTCCAGCGAGGACTACGAGAGCGGTAACATACCGCCGGACGTTGCCGAGTCAGTGAGCAACTCCCCGAGCTGGGACGACGCCAAGATCATACTCGTGAGGCCGGACGACAGCCCCGGCATAAGGTCCGATTTCATTAAAGACCTTGGGGAGGTCGACACAGGCGACCCCGCGACGCTCGAGGGCTTCATAAGGTACGCCGCCAGCAACTACCCAGCTGACCACTACGTCCTCATAATATGGGACCACGGAGGCGGGCCGGGCGGGGCTGCCTGGGATGACACGAACGGACAGGACTACCTAACCCTGAAGGAGATGAGGGAAGCCATTGAGGCGTCGGGGGTGCACCTCGACCTCATAGGCTTCGACGCGTGCCTAATGGCGACGATAGACGCAGCGTACGAGTTCAGGTCAGTGGCGGATTATATGGCCGCATCAGAGGAGACCGAGCCAGGGTACGGGTGGCCCTACGACAGGTGGCTCCCCCAGCTCGTTAGCAATCCAGGCATGAGCCCAGAGGACCTGGGCAGGGCGATACTGACTTCCTACATGAGCTTCTATAGGGAGGCAAGGATAGACACCGTCACATTCTCCCTAACGAAGCTCTCCCCACTAAGGGATGAGGGGAACGTAGGGAAGATAAGGGACTTCGTTAACACAGCGGTGAATAACCCGCAGCCCCTCCAGCAGGCCAGGATGATGGTCCAGACATTCGGAGGTGGCGATGACCCGGTCTACGGAGCCAACCAGGTAGACCTGATAGACCTCTTAACGAAGGCCCAGGGATCGTATGGGGAGGCAGCGACAGCGTTCATCAACCTGCTTAATGAAATCATAGTCGAGTCCGACAGCTACGGGCCCCAGGTAGCCGGCGCCCACGGCCTCAGCGCCCACTACCCCTTGAGGTACGACAGATCAGTCTACACGAGGGAGACATCGTTCTCAACAGACCTCAACTGGGCGGGGCTCCTCGACGTAGCCGTCAACGTTCAGCCAGAACTCAGCGACCAGCCCGCCGAGGGCGTTGCTGGCGGCGAGATAAGGCTCTACAGCGACTACCCACTCAGCACAGCACAGTTCGGCTCAGCTGGGCCCATGGACTTCGACGGGGACGGGTCGCAGGAGTTCGTAGTGTTCTCCATAGGGCTCGGTACGGACGGAACATACTACGCCCTCCTCTCCATCAGCAAGTACTTCAGCGGCACAGGGCTGGCGGAGGTATACGACACCGACGTCGACTACGGCTCGGCAACGGACGGCAGCAACCCGTTCAACATAGGCGGCGTCATGGGCGGCGACATAGACGGGGACGGCGCTGATGAGTTCATCGACGCGTACTCCTACGTGGACATGGGCTCCGAGACCGTGTACACCAGCGTAGACAGGTACGAGTACGCTGGTGAGGGAACGGTTAACAGCGACTACAACCTGATAGAGGGCCTCATAGCCACCACAGCCGACCTAGGCGACCTGGGCGGGGACGGCGGGTACGAGGTAGCGGTGGGCGGGTACTTCATCAACATGAGCACCTACGAGGTGGGCGGTAGGCTCTACCTAATCGATGCCTCGACCCTAGAGAAGATAGCGTACTACGAGTTCAGCAACCCGGACGGGAACTTCACAGAGGTATCGGAGCTCGCCACAGGGGACCTCATCGAGGGAGGGGGGCACGAGCTAGTCATAGGATACAACACCGGCGACATATTCCCGAACGGCTCATACGTGATCTACTCCGGCCACATAGCCGTCACCTACCTACAGGGGACCGACCTATACGTCATGGCGTCGAGGGACTTCTCCGGCCAAAAGATCGTGTCCGTCACCACCGGCGACATAGACTCCGACGGCTACGACGAGATCATGTACGTCACCCAGGACCCGGACGGGTCCCTAACCCTCTACGCAGAAGAGGTAACGCCCGAGGGCAGCCTCCACAACCTCGGCGTCTGGCAGATATCGGCAGAGTCACCCAACTCGGCGGCGTACGTCCAGACATACGACCTAGACGGGGACGGCATAACGGAGCTCCTCATAACGATAGTGGAGTACGACGCCTACGGCGACCTCGCCTCAGCAGTGATGGAGATGTACTCATACATACCCTCACAGAACGACTTCAGCTACGAGGGAAGCATAGACATGAGCGGGGAGTACAGCATACCGATACCCACAGACCTAAACGGCGACGGGCACATGGACGTCGTCTACCTAACACAGAGGAGCGACGGGGTCTACCTCAGCATAGGGCAGGTAGAGAACTACGTCAACCCAACAGGCGATGTGGAGGGCACCGTGCTCGACGCCCAAGGGAACCCTGTGCCGGGGGCCTACGTAGAGATAATGCTCCCGAGGGCAACTTACTACGCAAACACCACAACAGACAGCGAAGGCAGGTTCAGCTTCACTGGAGTGCCCGCAGGCACGTACCAAGTCAGCGCGTACTGGGGGACGGGCGGGGAGACACACTACGCCCAAGAAATAATCACCGTTGAAGAAGGAGGAAAAACGAGCGTCACACTACAGGAGGAGGCACCGACCACCATAACAACGACCACCACACCCCCTGCCACGACCACAACCACAACAACTGCCACGACAACGACGACGTCGACCACAACGACCACACCACCCCAGACAACCACGACATCATCGACCACGACAACAACTACGTCAACTACGACCACCATAACAACGAGCACTACAACGACCACTACGTCAACCACGACATCCACGACATCGACTACGACCACAACTGGGGTGGGGACAGGCACCACGACGACACAGGAAACGACCACCACAGCGACTTCCGAGACCCCACCATCTGCCGGTTTTGACTGGGGCCTGTTCGGCGCAGCTGCTGGCGGCGCAGCGGTAGCGGTCATTATTGTGGGGCTTATCCTAATGAGGAGGAGGGCTCCCCCGCCTCCGCCCCCTCCCCCAGCATAACGTGTTTTTACTCACCGTAACCTGATCCAAAAAGGAGTTCTATCTCCTGGACCTTAGGACGACCACAGCTATTACTGCTGCCGCCGCCACCGCACCTATTACTGCGATCAGCGCTATCGGCGGCAGACCCCCTATGCCCGCCCCGCCAGCCGGGGGAGCTCCCTCAATGTATGCTTTGAGTGTTGCTTCGCCGCTTTGCCCGCCGTAGCTTATCGTTATGTGCGCCTCTATGTACTGGAGAACGCCTTTGGAGTACCTACACGTGTATGTCGCCTTCATCGTACCGAGGTCCTCCTGGCCGCTGCGCTCCCCTTCCTTGCCGGGGTATAGGAGCGGGCACTCGTAACTCAGCTCCGGGCTTAGGTCGGGGCCGTAGCGTATGTCGTGTCCCCCAGCCGCTGCGGAGGCGAATAGGTCTGAGATGCTCATGCCGAGGACGAACATCGCCTTATCGTTCTCGGTTACGGTCGTCAGGGGCTCTGCCTCAAGGACTGCTCCGTCTCCGCTAACCCTTACCGTGTACTTGATCCTCACCTTACCGCTCGCTGTGCCGCCGGGGCCTGTTCCCGAGTACTCCATCACGTACGTCAGCTCAGAACCGTCACTAATCCCCACACCCTCAAGGGACGGTGTCTCGGTAACCTGCCCCGTTGTCGCCGTAGTCGTTGTGGTGGTTGCTGTAGTTGTTGTAGTGCTCGACGTGGTCGTTGTGGTAGTAGTTGACGTAGTTGTTGCTGTGGTTGTTGTGGTCGTCTGGGTTCCGGACAGCTCCAGTACCTTATTGATCACCCACTGACTGTCTGTCTGAAGTGTGCTGATCTCGATACTATTGTACTGTCCCGTCCAGCTGGCCTCGGGCACGGGTGAGTGGATTACCTGCGGTTCCTCGGGCCCCTCCTCCTGCGGTAGCCCGGAGATCGAGCCCTTCAGGCTGACCGCTAGGTAGCACTGGCTGTGTAGGGGGGCGACTGCGAACCTGCTCTGCTGCCCTGTGATGACTATGAAGTCGTTGGTCATCGGCGGCACCGGGCAGTCTTCGCTGGAGTAATTCATGACCACCCCTATCTCTCCCCCATCGCTGATGTTCCATGCGTACGGCCGGAGGTCGAGCGCCGTGGACAGTAGGTACATCTTCTCGACTCCCTCAGCGCCGCTGGTGACGCTGTACACCCGCTTGATCACTGACCCGACCCTGCACCCGCCCGTCGCGTAATTCCTCTTTATGTCCCACGAGGTCTCCACGCCGATCCTGATGTCCCGTCCCCCCAGGACCTCGTCTAATGAGCTGATGCCCAAGGCGCCCATGAACTCCCCACCTTATCGGCGGGGACAGGGATGGCGTAGGGGACGGCCTCAACCCTCCCGTAGTCCGAGGGGTTAGAGAACACTATGTACGCTGGGAAGCCGCTGTCGGAGATTACGAGGGCCCTCACGACGTGGTCTGGGGGAGCCGCCACAGCTATGGGGCCGGGTGTGACCGTGTCCTCGACCCAGCCGTAGGCCTCGTAGACGCCGTCGTTGTCGACGTCCAGGAACAGCGCCGTAGACCCCCTCCCGCCCGGAGGTATGAAGGCCTCTAGGGAATATGTTGAGGCTCCGGGACCGTAGGACTTCAGTGGGGATACCCAGTAACCTCTTACCCCGAAGTAGTCCCACCACTCGCTACTGTTGTATACAGCTACCGCGGCCGACCCCACTCGATCCCCTTCGGCGTTCCTCAGGTAGTAGTAGACCGCTGCCGCCTTCTCAAAGGGGTCGAAGGAGTAGAACTTCTCCCCTATCTTGATTGAGGCGGGCCAGTCCCTTATCTTACCCAGCCCAACCCCGCTATCCGTCACCACCGCGGCGAATGTTTCCATGCTCTCTCCCGTCCCGGGTATGGTGGTGATCCTGGAGCCGAACAAGGCCGTGGCCGCCCTACCCACCCACTCATCCGGCACTAGCTCGGTCATGTAGGTGTCGTTTGTGCCGTCCCTCAGGGCTACTAGAACCGCCGCGATGGGTGCGCTTGACTCGACCCTCAGCACGCCGCCCGCGTGGTTAATTACTAAGTAGTCCATCGGGCCGAGCTCGTAGATGCTCCCGTTCACAGAGACGTTGGCCCCGCCCGGGTCCGCTGGGGCGATGTATACCCTGCCAGGTATAGGGGGCACTGTTATGTTCTTACCTATCGGCGGCATCGCGTAGGCGGTTGGGTAGTCATCGTGAGAGTACCCCACCCAGTAATAAGCGGCGAAGACTGGCCTGTCGACGAGGAGCCAAAGCGGGCCGGTGCCTGGCGGTAGCTCCGCAGCTGGCTTGGGGCGGCGGTAGTCACTATAACCTATGAAGACTGTGATGAACCTCCCCGCCTCATCAGTGATGTTTATGAGGGGCTCGCCCTCATCGTACACACCGTTATGGTTTTAGGTCAACAACAGCCCTAAGCCCTCCATAAGTCCTCACGTAAACGCCCGCGTAGCCTCTGTCGAAGCCCATGTCCCTGGGCGTCACCTGCAGGAAGAACGGGAAGACCAGTAGCTTCCACTCGGGCTCACCCGCCTTCATGGGATGATACGTGGTTAGGGGCGATATCAGTGAAGCAACAATCACTAGGGAGAGGGCCACAGCAACAGCTTTTCCCATGTTTAGCACCGTTACAAAATTTTGGTGCCAAATAAAAAGGTAAGCCCACAAGCTTAACGGAGGGACGTTAACAGATGGCGTGCGCAACTAAGGAATTGAGGCCCGCAACACCTTACGATTTCAGCACCCACCTCCGCCTCTTCAGCTTGCCTGGCCAGCCAACGCCGATCATGTACGACGAGGGCTCATCGTCGATGAGGTACCTCCTCAGGGTTAGGGGGAGGTTAGTCCCCGTGAAGGCGTTGTTCGCGGGGGAGCCGTGGTCCCCTAGGATAAGGGTGACAACGTGCTCGGGGAGAGTGGACGAGGTAGTCGATGTCTTTGCCGAGGTTGTTAGGGCCGGGTTCGACTGGAGGGATTTCCTAGGGGCCCTCGAGCCCTACCCGGTCTTAAGAGAGCTTGCTGAGAGGTACCCGGGCGTGAGGCCCGGCAGGTGCCTCTGGCTTTATGAGGCACTGGTTGATACGGTGGTCGAGCAGAGGATAGCTCTTAGGGCGGCGCTGAGGATTAAGGCGAGGCTTGTCAAGGCCCTGGGGCCGAGGCAGGTGGTGGGTGGTGAGGAAT
>JALSOP010000162.1 GCA_026986435.1 Desulfurococcales archaeon
AACGCTTACCTCCCCAGGCGCCTCCACGAGGGCCTTGAAGTAGGATGTGAGGAGCTTCACCTCCTCCTCTCTGTGGGGGAGCCTCTCCGGCACGTAGTCTGGGTCCAGCGCTGCCTCGTTCTTGAAGATTGTTGGAGCTCTTAACTCGCTCTCTATGATGCTGTCGATGCTTACCAATACTTTCACCTATTAACTGAGATCTTGTAATACATTCATATATGTTTGTTGGCGAAAAATAAGTTTCAGGCTAGACCTCAGTATTTACGAGGGCGTCCAGCACCGCCTTCGCCGACTCGTTCACGACGCCCTTTAGCTGCTCCGCATGCGCGTACCCCAGGTCCTCCACGAGGGAGTCGCTGACGACCAGGAGGGCCGCAGTCTTGACACCCCTCATGAGACCCAGCATGAAGAGGCCCGCGCACTCCATCTCAACGGCTATGACCCCCCTCGAGGCCCACTTCTTAGCGAACTCAGGGTCCTCGGCGTAGAAGGCATCGCTGCTGAGTACCGGGCCGAGCCTGAAGTTCATCCCCCTAGCGCTGACCGCCTTGACCAGGTTTGTGAGGAGTTCGTAGTCTGGAGAGGTGGCCGTGCAGACGTTCTCCCTTAGGTACTGGTAGTATGCCCCTCCGGGATGGTAGGCCGCCCCAGTCGCTATGACTATGTCGCCGAGCTTCATCCCCTTAACCATCGCGCCGCAGGTGCCGAGCCTCACCGCCGCCTTGACCCCGAGCATTGCAAGCTCCTCGAACACGACCGCGGCGGAGGGCACACCTATGCCGTGGGTGGCGAGGGTTACGTCGACGCCCTTCCACTTACCAGTGTACACCAGGAGGCCCCTGTTCTCGTTAACTAGCCTCGGCTCTTCGAGGAGGTTTGATAACTGCCTTATCCTACCCGGGTCACCCGCTATTAGTGCCCTGGGGGCTATGTCCTCCTTCCTAGCTCTTATGTGGATTGGGCCGAACAAGTGGGCACCCACTACGTTCTCGTGGCCGGCGTTTTAGTCCCTAACCTCCTGAAGTACTCCTCCGCCCCGATCCTGGCCATGAGGTCGCAGAATGCGCAGACCCTCCTGTTGTAGGATGTTGGCTCGCCGCATACCTCGCACCTCGGTAGCTCGGGGAGCCTTGACACGGACCTCGCGAGTGGCTCGGCGAGCCTGTCTATCGCTTCTAGGAACTTGAGCATCGAGCCGGGCACCTCCCTCTCGAGTTCGTACATGTAGGCCCTCACCCTAGCCCTGAACGAGGGCCTCAGCCTGAGGTAGGGGCACTCCGTCTCCTGGAACCCATACCCCGTCAGCCAGGCGTAGGCGGCGCTCTCCCACTCGTAGATCTTCCTCAGTGGCTTCACCTTCTTTACGAAGAGCTTGCTCAGTACTGGGGCCTTCGGGTGCATTTGGGCGAGCCTCGCGTAGTCGCCCCTCAGTAGGTTCATGAGTGCTGTGTGGGCCTCGTCGTCTAGGTTGTGGGCCGTGGCTACCCTGTCGTAGCCGCCCTCCCTCGCATACTTGTTTATTATCCTTCTCCGCAGGAACCCGCAGAAGGTGCAGGGCGTTACCCGCACTCCCTTCTCTATAGTGAGGTTCACGAGCTCCTCCATCGAGTACCCGACCTCTTCCTTGTAGGAAGTGACGACGATGTCTATCCCGTGCTCCCTCGCCCTCCTAATCACCCACTCTATGTCGCCCTCCCTGTTGTAGCCCGGTATGCCCTCGATTATCGTGACTATGCCCAGCCTCGAGGGGTCATGGATCCTCAGCATCACGTCGAGCAGGGTGTAGCTGTCCTTCCCGCCGGACAGGGCCAGGAGTACCCTGTCTCTCTCACGGAACATCTCGTGCCTCTCGATCTCCTGCTTCACGCGCCTCACGATGTCCTCTATGAAGCACTCCCTGCAGAGGGCCCTCCCAGTGTGCCTCTGGTATATCACCGCGTCCCTCCTGCCGCAGACGGAGCACCTCAACCTCCCTTACTCCCGCCTAGGGGTTGGGTGAGGAAAGTATTAAATGGAGCCAGCTACCCAGTCCCTGGGTGTGGGTGGTAGTATGGTGGAGCCGCCTAAGCCATACGTGAAGAGGCCGAGGCTGATAAGGGATAGGGGGCTTGACCCAGGCACTAAGGTCGGCAGGGGCTTCTCCCTCGGCGAGCTCGAGAGGGCCGGGCTCGACGTGAAGAGGGCCCTCAAGCTGGGGATACCTGTGGATAAGAGGAGGAAGAGCATCTGGGACTGGAACGTGCAGGCACTTAGAGAGTATCTCAGCGAGGTCTCAGGTTCCGAGTAAGCGTTTTCATAACGCCCTCATGGATTAGGTCGTACCTCCCGAAGCTCAGCCTCCTCAGCCCCGCCCTAGCGAGGAGTGAGGCAGTTGACCAGTACCCGCCGAGGGCCTTAACGACCTTGGTGAGGACCCAGCTCCTATGGAGTGTCCTCATTATCGGCGCTATGAGCGCCGAATAATCAGCCCCCTCAGCCACCGACCTCGCCAGTAGGGGGGCCGCCCTAGCTATGGCGAACAGCCCTCCCCCACTGAGCTGCTTCACCATGCAGACCGAGTCACCTATCCCCAAGTACGGCTCCCTCGCCGGGGTGCATGGCCTGCAGACCGGTATGAGGCCGCCGAACCTCTCCACGACCTCGTGCTCCCCCCACAGGCTCGTGAAGAGATTCCTCAGCCCCAGCGCTTTGGCGGTGACAGAGCCAACGCGGGGGTCATCCGCCAGGCCGAGCACGTACTCCCTATCACCAGCAGGGACGACCCACCCAAAGAATTCCTTGCTGATTCTGGGGAGCGCTACCACTACCGGGTGGTCCGGGCCGTCCCCCGACCTTATGATGTACTGGGCACCGACGAGGTAGGTTCTCCTCCCGCAGAGCCCTGCCCCCGATGCGATCTCGGCCCTCGCCCCCTCGGCGGCGACGACGCACTCACCCTCTCGCGGGTTGGGAAACGCCCTCGTTCCCGTGACTATCTCCACTCCCTCGCTGGCCGCGACCTCCGCCAGCACCTCCTCTAACCACACCCTATCTATGGTTACGGCAGCCTCGCCGAACACCAGCTCGATCTCCCCGGCAGGCGTTAGCACAGTCATCTCCCTGTACTTGCTCAGGGCCCTTACGGCCTCCTTCGGCAGTAGGGAGGCTGTTGACTCGCTCACCACACCAGTGCAGTGCCTGGGCCTGCCGAACCTCGTGTGCTCCTCGTACAGCCTTACCCTTACCCCCGACGACGCTGTATGTGCTGCTGTGAGAAGTCCTGCTGGCCCGCCCCCGACAACCGTGAGGGATCGGCACTTCGTCGACAGTTGGGCTCCCCTTAGGCGTGTTGTGCTGGGGAATAAAGGGGGAGTGCTCCGCGGCGCAGCGAAGCGCCGCGGGGGTCGGGGACTCGCCAGGCTCCCTGCCCAGATAAGTGTGGATATGAAGGGGTTAATTATTATTACTGAGCGGTCTCGAGAAATGTTTAATCGCGTGATTCAAAAATCCTATTCTATGTAGGAGCGGTCGCTTATCTCGTACTCCACTCTCTCAGCCTTCAGCGCCTTCACTATGTAATTAAACGCCTTAACCGGGTCCGTGTGGCTCCCGCACGAGTAGACGTCGACTGTGGCGAAGCGATGCTCTGGCCAGGTATGTATCGTTATGTGTGACTCCAGGATTATCCCTACTATGCTCACACCCGGGTCTATCTTCCAGTACCTTATGTCGAGAAGCGTCATATTACCGTGCCTGGCGGCTGCCTCAACGATCCTCCTGAGGGCTGCTGGGTCAGACAATATCCTCTCGTCGCAGCCGTAGAGGTTGCCGTACACGTGCTTGCCATAGACCCTGTACCGAACCACTTTCCTCATATTGTATACTGCCTGGCTCATGGCCCCCGACCCCCCTTAAATAGGGGGGGTCGGCTACCTATTAAGCTTACCGTTCGGCTTTTCACACTAATTCCTAAATACTATATTGAGCTATTGTGCATGTTTCCGGATTATTTGTTTGGTATGTGAGGCTATCCTAGTCGATTATTTAGGTGTGCGCGGAAAGGTATTACCCCATAAAAAGTGGTTGGGTACCTCTAACCTAGTTCGGGGGTCTGCTGTGGCTTTGCCGGGTGAGGTAGCATCGTTAATAGTCTCCGGTGGGGTGCCCCAGCCAGCCGGGGTTGACCTCACCGCCAGCGAGGTCTTCATGCTCTCCTCAGCGCTGAGGCTGATGAGGGATAGTAAGGAACTGCCTGAGTATGAGCCTGTTGAGGCGCGTGACGGTTTCTGGTTCCTTGAACCGGGTGCGTATAAGGTGAGGTTTGGGGAGGTTGTTAGGGTTCCGGAGAGGGCTGTGGGGCTCTGCTTCCCGAGGTCCTCCCTTATACGCTCGGGCGTGTTGGTTGCCTGCGGTGTGTGGGACCCGGGGTACGTTGGTAGGGGTGAGGCACTGCTCGCCGTGCTTAACCCGCACGGCTTCGTGCTAGAGGTCGGTGCCCCAATCGCTCAGATAGTTTTCTTTGGCCTGTGGGGGAGTACTAGGCGTAGGTATGAGGGAAGCTATCAAGGTGAGGGGGTTTGGCGGGTGAGGTAAGCATCGACATCGGTGCTGTGGCAAGGGTCGCGAGGCTCATAGGGCCCGTGATCAAGGACATGGACCTAGACGACTTCACCGACCCGAGGTACTACCCCCCTCCCGGCGACGACCCGGAGTCTGCTGCGAGGTACTTCTACTTCATGGTAGCGATAGACCACAGGACGTCGAGGCACGGCCCCTTCGAGGGCCACGTCGATGGGGAGTTCTACCACGGCGCCGACCTACTCTACAGGCTAGGTAAGAAGGCCTACGTAGAGGACCCCGACTTCTTCAGCCCCGAGAGAATGGTTAGGATAATGCCCGAGGACATAGCCGAATGGCTGAGGGCTGACGGGGCAATGATATGGGACCCGGAGGTCAGGGCAGCCCTCCTAAGAGACGCTGCCGAGAAACTCATCAAGTACTACGGCGGCAGGGTAACGAACCTGATCGAGGCCTCAGGGAACAGGCTAAAGAGGGACTTATCCCCTACGGGCTTCATCCAGAGACTGCGCCCCATCCTACCCTACTCAGACCCAGTGGAGAAGAAGGCCCACCTACTAGCCAAGTTCCTCAGCAGAAGAGGAATACTCCAGCACCGGGACCCATGGAACGAGGAGGTACCGGTAGACAACCACCTAACAAGAATAGCACTGAGAACAGGGATCGTGCAACTACACGGAGAACTAAAACAGAAGGTAGCGAGAGGGGACGAAGTAAGCGACGAAGAAGACATAAAGATAAGGCAGGCCGTAAAACAAGCCTACAAACTCATGGCGAGAGCAGCGAACGCAAGGCCATACATCCTAGACGACTACCTCTGGACGCACGGAAGAAAAACATGCACACATGGAAAACCAAAATGCCACAAATGCCCCCTAAGAAAAGCATGTAAAGCACACAAAACAAACCAATACACAGAAGAACACGCATGGTGGGGATACTATTATTAGTAAGGTATGTGAAATAGTTTCTGAGATGCTTTATAGGCTTTAGAATTACATAACAGGACGAAACATAATTGCATTGAAGCGGATTAATAGTGCCTTTACATATCTTCTGAGCTGAACAATATACCCAACACCCAATTTGCTATATTATCTTGGTGGGCCCGCGGGGACTTGAACCCCGGACCTCCGCCGTGTCAGGGCGGCGTCCTAACCAGGCTAGACGACGGGCCCGAAATCGTTTAGCTCCACCAGTTTTTAAGGATTGCATGGGTGGGTTGTTTTTTGTTGGTGGTTGTGTGGACGCTGTTGTTGTTCGTAATGAGGATGTTGTGAGGGTTCAGGCGTTTATCCCGAAAGGGCATAGGCATGTGAGGTTGGTTGTGTGGCTTAGGTGTGGTAGGGTGATTGTTTTTCAGCACGCTACCGTTGACGGGATTATCCGTGCTTTTCTATCGGTTTCTCTTCACCCTGTCAGGCGCGGTGTGGAGTTGGTTGGTGGTGTTGTTGAGGGTAGGAAGCCTGGGTTCGCTAGGTATCAGCTGGTCGAGTCCGGGAGGGGTGAGGAGGAGGTGGTTGCTGAGGGTACTGAGTTACTTGAGGGTGCTGCTGATGTGTCAGTCCTTTGTGGGGAGCCTTGCCTGGAACCCGAGGTCGGTGAGGACTCTGGGTAGGGCCCCGGCCCTCTCTATTGCTTCCTTGCTCACTTTGTAGTTTTTGGCCGTTTCCTCGAGTTCCTCGACGGGGATGAATCTCCAGCCCTTGTTCGGTATCCTGATAGCTATGTATGCCCTGCCCCCCGCCCTCCTCGCGAATTCCTTTAGTTTCCTCACCTGCTCCTTGCTGACGTATATGGCCCCCTTGGACCTCCTCGCCTTGACC
>JALSOP010000163.1 GCA_026986435.1 Desulfurococcales archaeon
AATACTTATCGGCTCGGTAGAAGTTGGGTAGGGTGATTCCTTGAACGTGAGGCTGTACCTCCACCCGATGTGTTCCTCAAGCGCTAGGGTCTTTACTCGTCTCATGGAGGAGGGGCTACTGAGGGCAATTGAGGTTGTCTCGCTTGACCCGCATCATGGTCTTTTGACTGACACACTCATTCCCTCAGTCCCTGCTCTGGAGATCGAAGGAAAACTTGTCGCCGTTGATCCCCTCGAACCGGAGTTCCTGGAGGCTGTTCTAAGGAATGACTGGGGTAGGTTGGGGGCGTACGTGCCGCGGGATGAGGAAGAGGCTATCGATAGATTCATCAAGTCTTTTATCTATAGCTCCTACCTGATGACGCTTGAGTACTTAAGTGGGGAGGCAGTCCAGGCAGCGTTAAGGGGGTCATTTGCACGCGCAGCTATAAGAGCGTGGTTCATGAGTGCTGAGAGGGCAGAGCAGCTCATCGGGGCACTGCGCGGGAGCATCTTTAAAATAAAGAAGAGGGTTAGTGAATACCTTGAGAAGGTTGTTGCGTATACCTTTCTACGTGAGATACTGACTGTTTTTGGTGGGGACAGCTACACTGACGCGCTAAACCCCGCCACTGTCCTCCTCTGGCTTCAGGCTAAGGCCAGCATTGGAAGGGCTCACCTGGACCCTGACGTCGCAGTCGATAGGGAGATCTACCACCGGAAAGCAGAGAGAATTATTGAAACAGTGATGGCAAGGAAAAATAAATGGGTTCCTAGACTTCTAAAGGAGTTTAATGAACTGAGGCCTTTTGCCGAGGAGCTCAAGAGGTACTTAAGTACGACAGGATCGCCGTATTAGGGTCCCCGTACTAATAACCAGGGACAACCATTGCATATCGCTGTCGTGGGCACCGGTAACGTTGGAAGAGCAACAGCTTTCCACATACTCACCCGAGGGCTAGCGGACGAGCTCTCGCTTGTTGACATAAAACCGGGGCTCGCTAGGGCTATTGCAGAAGAGTTCAAGCACGCGGCCACAGGCCTGAGGCTAGAGACAGAGATCAACTGGTTCGACAGAGACGAGGACCTCAGTGGAGCCGACCTCATAATAATCTCAGCTGGCCACCCCCGACTCCCTGGGCAGAGAATAAGTAGGAGGGACCTCGCAGGCAAGAACGCCGAGATAATGGCGCTCCTCGCCGAGGTACTCCCTCCAAGGAACCCGGGGGCTAAGTATGTAGTTGTTACGAACCCTGTCGACGCCATGGCAACCCTGTTCAGGCACTTATCAGGGGCAGGGTTCGTAATAAGCACCGGCACCCACCTCGAGACCCTCCGGATGAGGGCTAAGGTTGCGGAAGTAATGGGGGTGAGGAGGGCTGAGGTTAGGGGCTTCGCCGCGGGGGAGCACGGTAAGGCAGCGACGATCCTATGGTCAACCGTCCGTGCCGGCGGGAAAGAGGTTCCGGAAGGGCTGAGAAGGGAGGTGGAGGACTACATGAAGACCGTGTCCGAGGAGATCATCGAGGGCGCTGGGGCGACGAGGTACGGCCCCGCGGCTGCGTTTGCCGAGATAGTCTCCTCCATGGTGAGAAACGAGGGTAGGCTCCTCTCCATATCGGCGCCGCGCAGGATAGCTGACCTACCTACGGAGGTATGTGTGAGCGTGCCAACCATCGTTAACTGGGAGCTCGGCCCCGACATACTGGATAAGCTCCCGAAGCACGAGGTGAGCAAGATAGAGGAGGCTGCGTGGGCGATACACGAGACCTACCGGAGGGCCCTCCAACACCTCGGCATGGAGTGAGGGATTGGTTTGAGGGACTGGGGAAAGGAGTCGGTTAGGAGGCACGCGGAGGCGAGGGGCAAGCTCGAGGTAGTGCCGAAGGTTCCGGTGAGGGGGAGGGAGGACTTCAGCATCTGGTACACCCCCGGTGTTGCGGGCCCGGCGAGGGCCATAGCCGAGGGAGGGCCCGAGAAGGTCAATGAACTCACTTGGAGGTGGAACACCGTGGCCGTTGTTAGCGACGGGACAAGGGTCCTCGGGCTCGGGGACGTCGGGCCCCATGCCGCTCTTCCAGTGATGGAGGGGAAGGCCCTCCTCTTCAAGGTCCTCGGAGGCGTTGACGCTGTACCGATAGTTACTAACCTGAGGGGGCTTGACGAGCTCGTCTCCTTAGTTAAGGCCCTCGAGCCCTCATTCGGTGGGGTGAACCTCGAGGACATAGAGTCCCCGAAGTGCTTCGCCCTGCTCGAAAGGCTTAGGGAGGAACTCGACATCCCAGTGTGGCACGACGACCAGCAGGGCACGGCCCTGGTTGTGCTCGCTGCCCTCCTCAATGCCTTCAAGCTCGTCGGGAAGGACATGCGGAAAGCAAAGATAGTTCTCTTCGGGCTGGGTGCGGCGAACTACTCGGTCCTGAGGTACCTTAAGGTCTATGGTGTGGACACGGGGAACGTTATGGTGGTGGAGAGGCCGGGGATCGGGATCCTGGGCCCCAACCACCCACGGCTTGAGGAGTTCAGGTCGAGGGCGCCGCACTGGTACGAGGCATCCCTCATAACTAACAGAGAGGGCCTGGAGGGAGGGCCTGAGGAGGCTTTCCGGGGCGCTGACGCCGTCATAGCGGCGAGCAAGCCCGGCCCAGACACCATAAAGCCGGAGTGGGTCAGGCTCATGGCTGATAAGCCCATAGTCTTCGCCCTAGCCAACCCCGTCCCGGAGATACTCCCGGAGAGAGCCCTCAAGGCAGGGGCCTACGTCGTCGCAACAGGTAGGTCAGACTACCCGAACCAGGTCAACAACTCCCTTGGCTTCCCCGCGGTCTTCCGCGGCGCCCTGAGCTCCTGGGCCAGGAAAATAAGTGACGGCATGTGCATCGCTGCGGCAGAGGCCCTCGCGGGGCATGCTGAGGAGAGGGGCCTGAGGAGGGACTACATAATACCTTCAATGGATGACGCAGAGGCCTACGTCAAGGAGGCGTGGGCTGTTGCCGAGGCGGCTTATGCCGAAGGACTCGCCAGGAGGAGGGAGCCCCTTTCGGTGGTTAAGGAGGAGATAAGGGAGATGATAATGAGGGCGAGGCCCGAATCACTCAAGCATTAGCCCTTTTTCCCTCGCAACACACCGATAGCGGTGCAGGGTTTGCGTGATGAGTTACTCGACCTTCTCTCAAGGCTCGTATCCATGAACACGGTCAACGATCCGGCGAGGGGTGTGAGGCCTGGGAGGGAGGCCGCTGACTTCATAAGGGAGTGGCTCGGCGCCGCCGGCCTTAAGGCGGAGGTCATCGAGTCGAGCGGCTACTACAGTGTTCTCGCATCCACTGGCGGGGAGCCGTGCGTGATGTTCATGGCCCACTACGATGTCGTTCCCCCAGGGCCTGGGTGGGCCACCGACCCCTTCACCCTAGTCGTTAAGGGCAGGAGGGCCTACGGGAGAGGGGTGGCAGATGACAAGGGAAACGTGGCCGCCCTAATGCTAGCCGCTAGGGAGGTCTCCCGCAGGGAGCTCGGCTGCGGCGTGCTCTTCGCCTTCACCGGTGATGAGGAGATCGGCGGGAGGAACGGGGCCTACGTAATAGCCGAGATGCTTAAGGGCAGGGGAGAGGTGCCGAAGTACCTCATAAACGCTGACGGCACAGGCGCTTCCCCCATAATAAGGAGAAGGAGGGGGTTCCGGGCAATCATTAAGGTCGAACGCGAGGAGGTCGTCGTTAAGGGCTCGGTGAAGAGGGCTGAGTTCAGCGCCCTCTACCCGCTGAGCCAGCACTCCCACGCAGCCTACTTCCTCCCCGGCGTCGACACCCACCCAGTGATATGGGCGTCGGCTTTCGTGCGCGAGAAGAAGGTGATGGCGGTCTCCCTTAAGGGAGACTTCATAAAGGGGAACGTTGTCCCGCCGAGGGCTGTGCTGGAGTACGTTGGCGGCGGCGAGGGCGAGGTAGTCGCTGACAAAGGCCTCACAAGACTCTTGAGGGCTGTATACCCTCTGGTAAGGGCGCCGGTGAGGACAGAGGCGTTCAGCGAGTACGGCGTCTCAATAACACCGAACATGTACTCATTCGACGGGAGGGTTCATGAGCTGGCCCTCGACATAAGGGCCATGAGTGGTGAGGAAGCGGTGGAGGAGGCAGTGAGGGATGTTGTCGAGGCGGTACTGCCCGGTGCCCGGCTCGAGGTGAGGGCGGGGCCGGGGAAATACCTCAACACACCACCCACCGCGAGACTGGTTAGGGAGGCGGTGCAGGTGCTTAAGGAGGAGGGCTTCGCCCCCGAGCCGATCGAGGGTGCGGGTGCGAGCGACAGCAGGTACTTCACAGACATCGTGGCGGAAGTAATAGATATGGGCCCGATAGGCGGGAACGTCCACGGCCCGAACGAGTGGGTCGACATCACCTCACTAGAGAAGTTATTGAGGGTCTACGCTGGGCTCGCCGAGCGCCTGAGCCGATGAGGCCCCGCCCTTAAGGCCTGGGCAGGCAACGATTAAACTGTGGGGAACCCGGTTGGGGTGCTGCGTAAGGACAGACAAGCCCCTCCCTCAGCCGAGAGGGGTGCTCGCCCTCGACCTCGACGGCACTGTTTGGGATCACCACGACATCTCTAGGCTCAAGCCACCCTTTCAGCCCCTGGCCCGGGGTAGGGTCGTGGACTCTGAGGGCGTCGTGGTTACGCTTAACCACGGTGTTGAGGCAGTGCTCTCGGCCGCCGAGTCAGCAGGGTACGTGATCGCCTCACTCAGCTGGAACAACCCGGAGATAGCTACCGAGGCCCTCAAGGCATTCGGGCTACACGAGAGGTTCCACTACCACTGCATACACCCCCTCCCAGTAAAGCACAGGTGCCTGAGGGAACTCCTTAACCTAATCCATGAGGCGACGGGCACATCCCTAGGCCCAGGTGATGTTATCTACGTTGATGATAAACCAGTCCATGTTGCCGACATATCCTCGTACGTCGGCAGTGTCAGGTTCTTCCTATGCGACAGAAGCAGGGACGAGCAGTGCCTTATCCGTGTTGCTGAGGAGATATCTGGGAGGGTTCCTTACGTGTGAGCAGTTATTTTGCCCTACCCAGTATCTCGGGCTGAGGAAACGGACTTGGCCAGGCTCATCGTACAGCTTGAGCACCCGAGCGTCAGGATCGGCTCACAGGTTAGGGGCGCGGTAACTGTTCGCTCCGACTCCCCCATAAGGGCGGGGGGTCTACGCATAGAACTGAAGGCGGTGACTAAGGCTAGGGGTGTGTGCGTGGAGAGGGAGATGAGTGAGGATAGCTATTACGATTATACGGAGACATCCCTAGGGAAGAGGGGGTTTACCGCGGCTATATTCAAGTCGTCAGAGACAATAGCTGGCGGCAGTATCAGGCCAGGTACGCACCCCTTCTCTGTGAGCATACCCCTCGACGTCCCACCGACGTTCTCCGGCAAGGCACTATCGATATCCTGGTACGTGGAAGCGGTGATCGACAGGCCCTTCAGGAGGGACCTGAGGGAGTCATCACAGCTCTACGTATACCCCGAGGTACCCAGGCCCGAACCAACGACGGTGGCATCAACAGCCGGGGAGCTCAGGCTCGAGGCAGTGCTCCCCGCTACCGCATTGACGCCTAGCCTGCCTGGCCTCATCACCGTGGCTATCGGGGCTGTGAAACCGGTTAGGTGTAAGGAGGTCGCTGCTGTTCTCAAGCGCGTGGAGAACATAACTTACTCTGAGCCGGGAACGACCCCTACATCAACCATAGCTTGTCACGCCGACTATTCTGAAGTAATTCACAGGGAGGTGATCGCTAGGAACATTGAACTCGGTCCTGACACACCCTTAACTCACCAGCTCCCGATTCATGCGCCGCCGATACCGTCAGCGGAGACAGGGGCACTTAAGGTGGGCTTGGTCCTGCAGGTGATGTGTAAGAAGAAGGGCTTCTTAGGAGGTACCGAATCCGTGGGGGTGCTGATCCCGACCACGCCCAGCTAGGGCGGCGTGGCTGTGCTGAGCCTATGCCTCTTTTTGTCTTCCTCGCCGGTGGGCTTCCTCAGTATGTAGAGCTTCTCGTGGTAGATCAGGAGGAAGTCCCTCCTCGCCTTCCTCCACACCTCTCTAGTTGTCTTCATCTTGTGTTGTATCTTGATGACCTCCTCCCTCAGTATGAACCCCGTCTCGAGCATTACCTTGAGGGCGTGGTGGGTTATGGGTACGTAGTGCCTCCTCTTCCTTGTGTCCCCGACGAGGATCGCTAGGTGCGCCCCGGGCTTCAGGATGCGGAACGCCTCCCGGACGACGTCCCCGAGCATCGTCA
>JALSOP010000164.1 GCA_026986435.1 Desulfurococcales archaeon
GGGGGGTTGTCGGGATCCGCATCGTTATTACTGCGTCGATGTACTCAGCCGTGAAGAATGAGTCAGACGACACATTAACCATAAAGGCAACTGGCTCGCCTGGGAAGTACGTGCCGGCAATGCCCTCCACCACCACGTTACCTGAACCCACTACCGTCCTGTTCACTGGGGGCCAACCACCTACTCCAGCTTGGACCGTGACCGTATAGGTGGATGATCCCCTCAAGTAGAGGGTGAATGAGTAGTTCATGACGGTTGTTGGTGCGTACCCCCTCCAGTACAGTATCAGACTAGTAACGTATGCTTGTATAGCGTTGTTATAGCTCGACGTGTCTGACGGATATATAGAGACATACGGCTCCGGGTTCGCCTTCTTCCTTGGCCACAGCAATATGCTGTCGTGGCTATCCCAGTTGGTGGGGTTCTCGTTATCGCTCGTTACTAGAAGAGTATAGTGCGTTCCATCCCCGTAGCTAATACCAATCACTGGTGTATCATCTGTGCTACTCCTCCCACTTATCGCTCCGTAATCAAAGCGGATGAGGCCGTTACTGTAGAGGACAACGTCGAAGTTCTGGGAGCCACTATTGTAGTAGAACTTAGTTGCCCACCTTATCAGAACACCTTTCCCGAAGTCATCAACGTATGAGTCATTCAAGTATATTCCCGTACCCGCTAGGTTAGTCATGAGGTCGGCCCAGAATGGGGCAATCATCCCCCTGCTCTCCAACTCGGCAATGGTGCTGGAGTAATCAGTCCCCGTATACGTCGTGCCTATGAACCCATTGCTACATATGTAGATCGTTGAATAGGTTGAGGAATAGTACGGGAGAGCGAATGGCAGCGTGTAATCCCATGAGCCATCATCTGCGGCCCAAGCACTCTGGTAGACCCCCTGGTTCGGGTCAAAGTAGCTCGCCCCCATATCCCACGGCTCATAATAGATCACGTAGTTGGCCCCATCGCTGGCTGGCAGAGGCTCCATAACTTTGGGAAGACCGTAGTGATCCTGATCGAATGTTGCCGCCGGGTTCCCATAGAGCATGTATATTGTCTCAGTACTCCCTCCCCTGAGAATGGGTACCTTAACCCATACTATGGCCTGCTGAGCTACAGGATCCCACTCCTGGATCCAGTAATTAAGAACTGTCACACCGTCTGATGCAACGAACCTGATATCGGATCCGTCGCTGTTCGCTTTCGTGAAGTCGAAGTTCGTGCTGTTGAGCACCACCTTCACGGTATAATTGATGAGGTCACTGCCTGTGTTCTCCGTTATGTTGATTACCTTGTAGTAAGCCCAATCCCTAAACGATGGGAACCTGTATATAGTGCGTAGCTCAGCCTCTAGGGTCGGCGGCGGCTCCGATACCAAGTTCCCGGCCGCTACGGAATAATTGTCGTACTCTACCGGGTTTGATATGCTAGAGTTAAACCCTTTTGACGCAACAGTGTAGGTGTCCAGGATAGCCGGAGCATACAGAACTTCGTAGCTACTGGGTGAGGGGGTACCCAGAGCAGGGGGCGGGTACCTAAACCTGTACACCCCGCCGTCACTACTGATTAGGACTATGAGGTAGGATGATGATGAGTTAAAATCGCCGGGAATACTGATCGAAGCTGTGCCTCCCGCCGCGATAAGCGCTGAGAGCCTCCCCCTCCACACTCTGTTCGTCAGGTACTCCCTTACATAATACCTCGTGAGGAGGACGTCGCTGGAGCCCTCATTAGAGAGGTCAATGGTCATGCCAGAAGACGTCACAGTAATGGACGTGGCAATGATATTGGCTCTGCTCGCCCTACTGATCGCAGTTAGCTGAGCCGTGACAGACGAAACAGCCCTATTAAGGGACTGGAAAGTCACGTAAAGAAAGCCGGCAACAGCCAACACTATCGCCACAAGGAAAACCGCCGCCACAATGTTAGATACGCCGCTACACAACCAGCAACGCTTCATAGACCGCTCCCCCATCACTAACCAACGTTAGTCGATGCGCCCCCGGCGTTAAGTTGTCAACAAACCTTAAGCAATTGATTTCCTCGGGTATGAGCGGGATGCCGAACCCCGCAACGTAATTGCCTGGATCAACAAGCACACCGTCCACGTAGACCCTCACTATGCTGACCCTCAGGACAGACCTTAGGTATACGCAAACAACGACAGTATTATTTGAGCTTATGTAAAATGAGTCAACTATTTCGAGACCGGCTGACTCCTGCAAGACCCTATCCATTTCTGCTAGGGTAGCGTGAACCCTTACTGAGAGGGAGTAAGTGAACGAAGCGTAGACAACGGACATTATTGAAGCAACTATGAGCACTAGGATGACCTCTGAAATAAGTGGTGACACACCCAGCGACATCCTTACCTTAAAAAATTTAGGTTGTAAGCAAAAAGATATGTCAAGGCCCGTCACCTAAAATCACACTTTTACTGTAACAGTTACTGATGATCCGTCATCAGCGACCAGCTTTATGGTCCATATACCGTTGGAGACTGAAGTTATGCCGGCGCTCCCCGGGTCTATTACGACCATAACTGAAGTCCCTGGGGATACCTCGTAATTATTTCCGCTGATATCAGCGAAGTAGACGGTGCCGTCGGGGGCTGTGAGGTACGCCCTAACGATCTTTACCGTGCCGACACCGTCGTTCCTCACATACACTATGAAGTCTGTGTTGTTGTAGTACGCTTCCTCTGCTGAAAGTACTCCCACAGGCCCTGCGAGGGTTCCTGTTCTAGACCCTACCCATCCGCTGAAGTATGCGTAGAGCAGAGTGCCTAGCGCTACCGCAACCAGTGTCATCAGCACAACGGTTATTAGGTATGAGACACCTGAGCGCCTCCTCATACTCCCTATCCCTAACTATTATAAGGAATTAACGGTAAAATATTTCTCTCCATAAGTATTAGCGAAAAAACTTTTATGATATTCAAAAGAGCTAGGTGGTGGAAAAGTCCTTGAAGATATTGCTAAGAACTCCCTACTCACTTGTTTCCGCTTCTCTCGCACTCTTCATATCAGCCCTCATACTGGTTTCGTTTGCCTACTCCGTGCACTCCGTCTATACCCAGATGGAGAACATAGCTGAGAGGATAGATTATGAGGTAGTTATGCTTATGCAGAACGAGACCAGGTATTACCAACTCAATGAGACACTTGAGCCAAATAACATAGGCATGCTCGCCCTCAATGAGGCCGACGCCCTGAAGCAGTCTGTCGAGAATCTAATGAGTGATGAGAGGGTTGAAGATGTTTACGGACTGCTCTACGCCCGCCCCATACCCGGTCCCCTCACGTCAGTGAACATCAGTAATTACCTACTCGGCGGCATAGGAGGGGTTCTCTTCGTTGTTTCTAACGAGTACAGCGGATCCTGCATGAACCCGTTACCAGATAGTGGGAGCAAGTACTGGAGAATACTTGAAGAGGCAGCGGCCGACATAGGAGTGAGCAGCACCTGCGGCGGGAACGTCGTTAAGTTGATTGATGACTACGTTTCTAGGCTAAGCTACATTTCGGTCTCGACCGTTACCCCCACCCCCTTTGGGGTCTCAGAGACAGTCGTAACTAGGCCGACCCAGCTGCCGCCCGGCGCTGACTCTGTCTTCATCATCACCTCAGATGAGAAGGTCTTCGGGAGGGCTGTCGAGGCGCTCGTGAAGGACCTCAACGCCAGCGGTGTAGCGCTGTCCCCTGCCGCCATAGCCGTCTCCCTCAAGCCAGAGGCGTACGTTAACCCCGCCTCTGCTCAGGCAACCCTCGAAAGACTCCATACGATAGCTGGGGAGCTGGGTGAGAAGGTTGGGGCTTCCGTGGTCTCCACCTATAGGGCCGATAACGAGATCCGTGGCTACCAGATGTTTGAGAACGTTGCGAGGTTCACGATAATCTTCGGTCTTATACCACCGATCCTCATCGTACTGATAGCCGCTAATCCGATAGCGGAATCGATAATCCTCAGCATGAGGAAGCAGGTCGGGTTACTCAGGTTGAGGGGCGCCGGCCCCGGCATGCTTAGGAAGGAGTTCGCCGTGACGACAGCCCTCACAGGTGTTGCGGGGTTCCTGGCCGGCGCTGGCGTGACGTACGCCGTGGTTGCGGCGGTGTTCGGGTCCTCGGGCCCTACGATAGCGGAGGTGACGCTAACTGACCCCGTGATCCTCGCAATAACGGCCTTCATCGCAGGGGCCGTCCTTGCCTACACCGCCAGGAAGGCGAGGAAGGTGATAGCTGAGTTACCGCCGACTGAGGCAATAAAGACTACCCTAACGCCTGAGGAGCTCCTCAAGCCCTTAAGTGTCGGCGGCCTAGGCTGGTTCTCGATAATTGTCGGCCTCTACTTCGTCATCACCGGTTACCTCGGCTGGTCCGCGACGGCGGCTATGCTGAACTACATGATGAATGCATCCGGCCCGCCGAACATAGGGCTGTTCATAGTGCTCATCATCCTCGCCATGATCGAGGGCGTGCTCAAGCCGTTCGCCCCGATACTCCTGGCCTACGGGACAGCGAAGTACGTCGCCGTCAACTACGACAAGATCATGGAGCGGGTAGCGAGGAGCGGTGTACTCGGCGAGCTCACATTCGTTGGGAAGGGCCTCATAGGCGTGATGAGGCGGAGGGTAACGGCGATACTCGTCCTGACGATATTCACCGTGAGCGTGCTCGCCCAGACCTACATCGCCACAACCGCCAATCAGACACTCATGGAGTCAGCGATCCTCACATCACTCGGCAACGATTACGGGGCGTACCTCGACCTAAGGATGAACTCATCGAAGGGGATAGAGGGCCTTACCCAGTACCTGGCGAGCACGGGTTGTGGTGCCTACACAGGGCTCCAGGTATTGATGAGGCTCGGTACAGGCACCTCCACCGCTGTCCTCGTTATTGTACCCGACCCCGAGTCACTCCTCGAAAATAGTGTCTGGTACCCCTCATGGTCAAGGCCAGATCCGTTCGACACCGCCCTCAAGAGGCTGAGTGACTCAGAAGTCATGCTTCTCTCACAGAAGCCGGCAATGTTCGGCACCAAGAAACTAGGAGTAGGGAACACTACTACGATCAGCTCCTGGGTCACGAACGCATCACTAGACGTAACTATAGTTGAGGAGACCGACGGCTTCCCCGGTTACGGCCTCATAAGTACCTCGCCGTCCCAGGGAGGAGTAGCAGTGATAGCGCCCTCCGAGACCAGCAACCTAGTCATCGCCGGCCCCTCTATGGCTGGCAGGCTTGAAAGAGCAGGTTTCCTCAATACCGGGTCATGGATCCGAGTAGCTGTTATGGGTGACGACAACGCGACCGTCGCCTCATGCATTGCGGGGATCAAGGGAAAAGCAGGCGAGTTCGGGATGGAACCCGTTGACGAGGGATACCTTCACGTGGGCAACCTCAAGGTCACGGACACATTCCTCGGGAGCACCATAGCTCTGGCCCAGTCATCCCTCTCAATAACCCAGGCAGTGATACTGATCGGGCTGGCGGTGGCGTTCTCTGTAATTCTTTCGTGGAGCGTGACGAAGGAGGTTATCAGGGTTTACCTCCTCCTTAGGGTGAGGGGGGCCTCAGCGATGGACATAGCGAGGATAGGGGCGGTTAAGTGGGGCCTACTAGCGGTGGTCGCCGTGTCCCTAGGGCTCTTTGTTGGGGGAGCTCTCGGCAGAGGAGCTATCGCTACCTTAACGCCAGGGTTGGCACTAACGACACTGACAGCCTCAACGAGCGGAGGCCTGTCAATGCCTGTGAACCTGGGGCAGGGGGTGATGAGTCCCTATATCCCTCTGGAGGGATGGGCCATAGTGGCGGCGACGACAGCGGCCCTCGTCCTGTTCCCCTTAGCGATAACGCTCCGCATATTCCGCGGCGCGGTTAGGGAGAGGTTTATTGAGGTGAGGTAAGGTGTTCGGGAGGAAGGGTCTTAAGGTAGAGGTGAGGGACCTTGTCAAGATCTATAAGTACAGGGGAGGCGAGGTCCAGGCGCTGAGGGGTGTCACGGCTAGGTTCATGCCTGGTCAGATAACCTGCATAATGGGGCCCTCAGGCTCCGGCAAGACAACCCTACTGAACCTCGTGGGCGGGATAGATAAGCCAACGGGGGGCTCAATAGTGGTGAGCGGCGACGGCCTCGAGGTGAAGGTTCACGACCTCAGCGTCAAGGCGCTAGACAAGTACAGGCTCCAGTACGTGGGCTTCGTGTTCCAGGCCCTCAACCTCATACCCACCCTG
>JALSOP010000165.1 GCA_026986435.1 Desulfurococcales archaeon
ATCAGCTACCACAACCACCACTACGGCCGCCACAACAACGCAGCAGAGCCCGACCACGACTACCACGCCTCCTGCGGGCGGCGGAATGAACACAGCTATTGCGGCCGTAGCTGTAATAGTCGCCGTTATTGCGGCGGCTGCGGCGCTCCTAATATTTAGGAGGAGAGGTCGGGGAGCCGCCTCAGGAGGAGCGGGCACCGGCCCCTCAGGAGGTAGCGCCGCAGCCGCCCTGGCCGAGGAGCTTGATGATAGGGATAAAGCTATTCTTTCGGTTGCTGCCGAAGGGGGTAAGTCGATATCGGATATAGCCAGGGAGCTGGGGCTGAGTAAGTCAGTCGTTTGGAGAAGGGCGAACAAGCTCGTGGAACTCGGCCTTATGAGGAGGGTTCAAGACAATAGCGGCAGAGTGATTCTTGAGGTAACGGATAAGGGGAAGAACCTAATATCGTAACCTTTTTGGAGAAACCCCCATTTTAGTGAATGGACCTCTTACGGGACTTTTAGGGGTACCGACCCAGGGTAATGCGTGGGCGTTCTGGTAGGGTTACAGTGTTCTGCTTAACGGGGGTGTTCCGGCGTTGCGGAACGGGGGACCGGAACCCTAGTGTTCCGGGGATCTGTTCCGGGGGTTCTTAAAGAGCCCCCATACCCCACCTTAAGACGGTGGTAACAAATGGCAGGGAACCTCGGGATGAGGGCGCTTGTGGGCGCTCTCCTGGTAATGGTGCTCGCGTCTGCTGCGGGCACCTTCACAACGGTTGGAATCGCTCAAACGGAGAGCAGCGGGTCCTGTGGCGTGGACTTTGCTGCCATGCTGGAGTCCGCTGTGAACTCCGCTATGTACACCTTGATGCAGATGAACGTGAGCACTGACTCAGCTTCTTGGTCCCTGATCATTGAGGCAAACGCTAGCGTGAGCGCTATAGCGCAGGCTCAGGCGGCAGGGCAGTGCAGTACGGCGATGGGGATCTACCTGAACGCCACTAAGAAGATCTCTCAAGCTATAGCTATCGCTAAGAAGGAGGCTGCGGCGTCCGTAGCCATAATGGAGGAGGAATCCAAGCTTGTTGCCGAGGTCAAGGCCGAGATAAGGGCGGTAGCTGACCTCGAGAACCAGGTGATTAAGGCGTACGAGAAGGGCAGGATAAACGCATCCACCAAGGCAGAGCTCGAAGCAAAGATCAATGAGAGCATGAGCGCCTTAATAAGGCTAGAGGCCAGGATTAACGCCAGCATAGAGGCAGGGAACCTCACAGCATCAGCGATCCAGGCCTTCAAGGCCGAGCTCTCCCAGATAAAGGCAAGCATCAAGGAGGTGGCGAGAACCCTTAACAACGCCATCGCCGAGTCATACAAGGCCGAACTGAGAGCGGAGGTCAAGGCAAAGCTCAGCGCAGCTATCAAGGAAATGCAGAAGCTCCAGATGAAGCTTGAGGAGAAGGGGGTCTGCCAGGACCTGCCTGACGTGTGCCTAGCGATAAACCAGAGCATTGAGCACCTAATGAACCTGAGCATTATGATAAATCAGAGCATCAACACTAACATGAGTGCCACAGCAGCGATGGCTGCGGCAGCCCACGCCATTATGGCGGCTGAGGGCCTGATGAAGGCGGTTGCCAACGTGAGCACTGAGGTAAACACCAGCATAGAGCTCCACATGGCGCTAAAGAACGCGACCATAAAGCTGGAAGAGCTCAAGCAGGCGCTCATCGACCTAAAGAACGAAATGGCCTCGAAGTTCATGCCCACACACCAGATAGAGATGCTGATCGAACAGGTCGACGCAATAAAGGGAGAAATGAAGGCAATGGCGAACCACTCACACAGGCACGGAGGGCACGGGGAGAGGGAGAGGTTCTCCAGCAACGTCACGGGATTCTTCAACGCCGTGGCCCAGTATATGGCACAGCTTAACCAGAGCGCAGGAATGGATGCCGGGCTAAGGGCCAAGATAGAGGCAGTGCTGACAAAGCTAGTGGAGGCGGAGGCAGCTGTCAATATCACGATAAAGGCCACAGCCAACGCGTCCGTCATCTTCAACAAGACATGCGAGGGGAAGGCTGAGGCGCTACTAAAGAAGTCTGTGAAGATAGCGATCAGTGCTGAAAAGACCCTACAGCACCTAGGCATGAGTGCGGAGGCGTCCGCGATGGCTCAGGCGGTCGCGAAGCTTGAAGCAGCCATACAGGCGGTTAAGGCAGGGGATAACGCCACCGCTATACAGGACATAGACGCAGCAGTCACTGCCCTAGCCGATCTGAAGGCCCAGCTGAGCTCAAGTCACTCGTCAATTATTGTGAGCGTAAGTGTTAAGATAAGCGTCAGTATAGACCTGGCGACAGCCGCTAAGGCCCAGCTTCAGTAACTAATCACAACCTTAAACCAAGTTTTTTGATGAATTTCCTTAATTAACCCAGTTAAAGATTACACATGGGAAACGCTGTTGAGTAGTCACCACGATAAACGGGGAAGAGCACACGATCATCACAGGCACATGATGGAGGATTTTAAAAGGCGCCTGCTTATTTCAACGGCGTTAACGGTACCTATACTTATCCTCTCTCCTTCAATTCAGCAGTGGTCAGGTTTAAGGGTGGGGATCCCCGCCGCTAGGTATGTGTTGCTGGCGCTCGCCACGGTCGTCTACGGTTACGGTGGTTACCCGTTCCTTACTGGCATGTTGACCGAGATACGGAACAAGTTGCCTGGTATGATGACGCTGATTGGTGTGGCTCTCACTACGGCCTTCGCTTACAGTGTCTACGCAGTGCTTGGGTCTGGTGCCAGGCCTTTTTTCTGGGAGCTGGCGACGCTGACGGACGTGATGCTCTTAGGGCACTGGATAGAGATGAAGAGCGTGCTAGGCGCCTCAAGGGCGTTGGAGAAGATAGCGGAGCTAATACCGAAGACAGCGCACAGGCTGATTGATGGTGTGCTTGAGGATGTACCCGCCGACGAGTTAGTTCCTGGAGACATTATCGTTGTGAGGCCAGGGGAGAGGGTGCCCGCTGATGGCTTCGTTGTTAGCGGCGAGGCTCATGTGGACGAGTCACTGATAACGGGTGAGTCGAGACCCGTAAAGAAGTCTGCGGGTGACGAGGTGGTTTCTGGTTCTCTCGTATTGAGTGGCTCCCTAACCTTGAAGGTCAGTAAGGCGGGGCATGATACCTACATTGCGCAAGTTATGAGGCTGGTTAAGGAGGCTATGGCGAGTAAGACAAGGACTCAAGACCTCGCTGATAGGGTTGCTAAGTGGTTGACTATCATCGCGCTGGTTGCTGGCAGCGTCACTGCGTCCGCCTGGGTTTGGCTCGGATATCCACTAGCGTTCGCCATAGAGAGGGCCGTCACCGTTATGGTGATCACGTGTCCTCACGCACTAGGCTTGGCTATACCGCTGGTGGTGGCTAAGTCAACCGCTATTGCGGCGAGCAGTGGTGTGCTAATAAGGCGCAGGCAGGCTTTTGAGGCAGTTAAGGACATCGATACGGTGGTGTTCGATAAGACAGGTACACTGACTAAGGGTGTCTTCGAGGTAACTGAATTCATCGTGCTTGGAAACCGAGATGAAAATGAGATCTTGGGGCTCATTGCATCGGTTGAGTCAAGAAGCGAGCACCCGATAGCTGATGCAATAGTCAGGTATGCAGCGGCTAAGGGTATTATGGCTAAGGCGGAGGCTGTGGAGGACTTCGAGTCGATCCCGGGCAAGGGCGTCAGAGGGTTGGTTGGTGGTCACGAGGTATTGGTGGTTGGGGAGAACTATCTTCGTGATGCCGGGATTAAGGTACCTGACGTGGCGGGTGAGCTGGGTAGGCGTGGGGCGACGGTGGTTTATGCTGTAATTGATGGTTCGTTGGCTGCGGTTATAGGGCTTTCGGATGTGATAAGGCCTGAGGCGGTAGAGGCTGTCAAGGAATTGAAGCAAATGGGTATAGCGGTGGTTATGATAACCGGTGACTCAGAAGCCACTGCTTCATGGGTCGCGAGGGAGCTCGGCATAGAGAAATTCTATGCTAGGGTGCTCCCTCACCAGAAAGCTGACGCTGTCAAGAAACTAAAAGAGGAGGGTAGAAAGGTTGCTATGGTTGGTGACGGCGTGAACGATGCACCTGCTCTTGTGGCGGCGGACGTAGGGATAGCTATAGGTGCTGGGACGGATGTCGCCATCGAGTCAGCCGACATAATATTGGCCAGCGACGACCCAAGGGGAGTGCCGAAAGTCGTGAAGCTGGCAAGGTCAACCTACAAGAAAATGGTCCAGAACCTGGTGTGGGCAACAGGCTATAACTCAGTAGCGATACCTCTGGCCGCTGGAGTGCTCGCCCCGGCGGGATTCATAATGCCGCCTGCCGTAGGTGCCCTCCTGATGTCAATCAGCACAGTAATAGTTGCCATCAACGCCCAGCTCCTAAGACCCCCTTGCTAATACAATCGTTACCAATTAAGAACGGCCCGCTTTTTGCATGCTCAAAGTAAGGCGTACTTATCAATTAATTTACGAATTGATTTTGGTGGGTAGCATGCCCAGAAGATGCGGCAAGAGGAAGAAGAAAGAAGAGAGTAAGGAAGAGAAAGGTAAGTGAGACAGTTCTGCAGTGATTAATTATGTTCCGGGCGCAATTACATTTTTCACTCTCGAACAAGGGTATTATCGCGGGGACAGGATGAGGATCCTTAGTTGGGAGGACCTTAAGCGCTTGCAGCGATACCGGCGTGACCTGATGAGAAGGGAACTCGCGGTGAGAACGAAGCCCAGGAGGCGAAGACCGAGGCAAGAGGAGAAGGTACTTAAGTTAGCAGGGATCGCTGCTGAAGCGTTTAGGGCCTGGTTTGAGGTGGTTGAATGCAGGAAAGAAAGGAGAGTTTTAAGGATGAAGTTCTGAAAAGGCTCTTGCAGGAGTTCCCTTTCGTGGCAACGAAGGCCTCTAAAACGGGTGATGATACTAAGGCTTTCGCCTATTTGGTCGCGTGGCTAAACACCAGGCTTGAGTCGGCGGGACTGGGTAGGGTGATCGTGACAGGCGGTTTTGCCGTAGAGTTGCTAACGGGGAGAGTCTATAGAACCATGGACGTTGACGTCATAGCGGAGGGTGAGGCGTCCAGGGTGCTTGAGAGCCTCCTTTCGAGGCTCGGTGAGAGAATAGGTAGGGGGTATCTGCTTCCCTCTGACACTGTTTTATCATTAAAATCGATAGTCATCGTCTCAGATATCTATGACAGGAGGGCTCCTCCCCTAAAGCTAGTTATTGGGGAGTTTCACCTATACATTGATCCTCCAGAGCACCTAATCATCACCTACTTAGCGGCCTGGAAGTATTGGGAGAGCGGTGAGGATAGGGAGAAGGCTGCGTGGTTGCTTGCAGCCACGAAAGAGATCATTGACTGGGAACTCCTAAAGGAACTCGCCAACACAGAAGGGGTAGCGGAAGAGCTAAAGCAGCTCATGAACGAACTCTCAGAGCTCCTGAGACCTCGCTAATCCCGTCTACGGTTGCCCCACCTGGAGAATTTCATGAACTGCCCGAGCCCGGGCACCGTCACGGACTTCTTCAGTACCTCGCCGTATACCTCGGTCAGTTCCTTCCTAAGGTCTGGAGGCAGCTCCTTTAGTCGTTTCTTGAATGCTCTTTTGTTTGACCACCTCTTTATCCTCGCTCTCAGTTTCAGGTACTGCATGTAGGCTAGGAACCCGAGCAGGCTCATGAGTAGTCTTATAATCCTGTACGCCGTAGTCAGTGTTTTAATGGCTCTCCCCATGGGGCCCTTTGCCCGCTTAACCTCTCCATTATATCTATTTAGGGTTAGTGACGTCGTTCGCCTACCCTCATATCCTGTTATGGTTCGGTATCGGGTTGCTCGATAGGCTGGTGATGGGGCATTCAAAGATAGATAATGTACCACCTTACGGACCACAAGCCCGGCCCGAACCACGCCCTCCTCACTAACTCATCAGCCACCGTCGCCTCGGCGCTCGGTATGTCGGGGTATATGCTCGCATTATATACCTCTGCCACTTTTGACAGAGTAATGGGTAAGCCTGCCCTCGAGCAGAGTCAGCAGAGGCCTCACCTTCTCGCGCTGGCGGTCTTACTCTGGCAGTAATAAATCCATGGTCACACAGGGGTT
>JALSOP010000166.1 GCA_026986435.1 Desulfurococcales archaeon
GGAGCTCTCTAGGAGGTTCCAGCGGAGGCTGGTGGCGAGGATGGAGAGGGGTGAGGTGAGTGTTGAGGGAGACGTCCTAATAGGGAGGCACTGTAGGATAGGGAAAGGTGTTAAGATCAGGGAGGCAGTCATAGACCACTACGTGGTGATCGGGAGGGAGGCGGTCATAGAGGACTCGATAATAATGGATAGGGTGAACATCGGGAAGAGGGCCGTCGTGAGGAACTCGATAATCGGGAGACACGTAACCATAGATGACGGGGCCGTCGTGGAAGACTCCATAATAGGGGATAACGTCTACGTAGGCAGGGAGGCAGAGATTAAGTCATCAAAAATATGGCCTCACAAGCACGTCCTGCCCAAGGTGACGCTGATAGGCGCTACAATAACTTAAACCTCAAAGCAATTAACCCCTTGAGTAAACGTTATTCCTAGGGACAGCGTATTGAGCAGAATATTCGCCGCCATCTCAGGCGAAGAAATAAGGGTTAAGTTCACAAAGACAGCGCTCCCTATTAAAAAAGAGTCGTTACCTGACTGGGTTCCCGACGCGTGGGGGGTTGCGTGGTTCACTAACGGGGAGTGGGTAGTGCATAAGGACCCCATAGATGTTGAGTCGGAGGGGTTACTGAAGGAGGTTACGGGGAGGGCGATCGTGTCGCATGTCAGGCCCGTTACGCTGGGCCCGCTAATGGATGAGAACATCATGCCCTTCGTGTCAGGCCAGTATGCGTTCGCTCACAACGGCATGGTGGATAGGGCTACCATCGTCCAGCTACTCGATGTGAACAGGAGGGAGCTTAGGGGTACAACGGACTCGGAGGCGCTCTTCAGGCTCATTATGCAGGAAATAGAGAGGCGGGGCGGTAAGGACGTCCCAGGGGCTATAATGGGCGCTGTCTACAAGATAGAGGACAGTGGAGCGTACTTCAGCTCCCTCAACCTCGTCCTAAGCAACGGGCATCAGCTGTTCGTACTCAGGTACGCGAAGGGAAACGAGAATTACTACAGCCTGTACTACGACCTTGTGAAAGGAGAGGCGAGTAAGCACTTCCCCCAGACAATGATGAAGATCAGTGTGTCTTCAGGGGGTAACGGCGGATACGTCATAGGGACTAGGCCTTTCAGCGATGACTCGATGCCGATACCTAATAAGTCGCTCCTAGTTATTGACGAAAAAATGAGTGAGGAAATCCTCCCGCTCTAGTGCTTCTTAATAAGGCAGAACACCAGGAGGAGGGCCAGGAAAGCGCCGACCCCCAGGACTGAGTATGTGGTGCGTTCATCAGCTACCGTTAATGTGACGGTGTCAGTGACAGTCTCGGCCTGCGTGGATGTTATGGTCGTTGTCTCGGTGCGCACCTCCTTAAGTGTTGCCGTGACTACGCTGATGTTGCTTACCGTGAACGTTGTTGAGTGAGTTGTTGTGTAGGTCGATGTCTCCGTGGTCGTGTATGTCGTGGTTTGTGTCTGTGATGTTGTTGTGGTTGTTTCAGCGACTGCGGAGGTGGTTACGATGGTGGTCGATGGTGCCGATGTAGTGGTGGTAGTGGTTAATTGTTCTTCAGCTGCGTATGTGACTACGATGGTTACTTCCCCCTCTGGTCTGCGGTATTCGTCTTCGCTCATGTTGAGCGTGAGTTTGCTCTCGTTGGGGTCGAATGATTGGTTGGCGAACCTTGTATATGTTCCGTTCTCTATGTTGATGTAGTAGGCTGTGGCGCCCGAGGTGTTTGAGGGTGTTTGGTACGTTATCGTTACTGGCCACTCTATGCCGCTCGAGTTCTTGTAGTGTATTGTCAGGTATTCGGAGACGTTGCCACCGCTTGGTAGGGTGCGGAGTGCGTATGATGGGTTGGTGTCGTATAGTGTGAAGGATGCCATGATCTTGGTGCTCTGGTTCATTGCTCTAGTTATTACTCTGTATGGTCCCAAGGCTGCATCAAATTGGTTAGTAAAGGTTTTGGCAATCGACCGCAAAGGTTCCAGCACCTTTACCTCGGTGTTCGGCCATAGGATGAACTTCGTCATGACTATGTATCTAGCCCCAGCATAATCGCCTGTGATGACCATATAGTTAGTGCCCATTATGCTCACGTTCCCGCCTATGCTGAGCCCGATTTTGCTCATGTTTATGTCGAACTCTACGTAGTCACCTAAATCGGTGTAGTCGCTTATCATGCGTCCGCGGATCCATTCCCTGGAACTGAAGTTGTATATGCTGACGTAGACGCTGTTGCTGAAATACCTGTTGAAGTAGAACCTGAGGTCCGGATTTAGGTCATTATCTATGTCCATGTCGAAAGTCAAGGTAACGTACCCTACGTCGCCCCCGCCGCTGACAATGGTGGCGTCGTAGCCGTTGTTGTATACCCTCACGCAGAGTAGGTCGCCCGAGACCCCGAGGTACAGCTTTGTGGCGTTGGCCAGTGACGATATGCTTGTGTTGACCTGGTCGCTATCAACGATCACGGGATAAACCCCCTCCCATTTACTGTCGTTTTCGGCGGGGGCCTGAGGTATCTGGGGTATTGAGACGTTGTAGGTGTCCGGCATGTGGTCGTATGATACAGCCAAGTACGACAGCCAAATCACACGGATCGTTGAGCCAGCGGCACCGATCTCCGGAGTCGGCAACGTGATTGATAGGTCGCTATCGGTGAAGTGGGCCGTGTAATTAGTTGCTAGGGCGACCCTCGTCCCGTTGGGGAGATATGCCCACGTATTCACGGACTCGACAGGTGTGCCGCTGTCCCGGATCCCGTATGATGCGCTGAAGTCGGCACCGTAGTAGATCGCTGGTAGCTCGAGTCCCGTGGAGGAATTGCCGTCCGTGTCCGCGTACACGGTGAGGTACCTAAAGATTTCTATGTCCCCACCGCCTGCAGGTGCCGGGCCTGTAAGGCCTATCTCGAAGAGCACGTGCGTGCCATTGTTTAAGAGCCTGACCGCCCCCATATCCCTCCAAACGCTTCCGGAGCTGTCGTCATATACTACAGGAACCTGTGCGCTGTTGGAGTGAGCACCGAGCCCGCTGACGCTACCTGAGGCCGATGACGCTATCACTACCAGTGTGAGCGCTAGCGCTAGATATGCTCTATTCAATTATTTCACCATAAGATACTTTTACAACACAATTAATAATCATTTATATTTATAACAGTAAATAATTTACTCAAAACAAAAATTTCAGCAGTTACACAACAATGTGGACCTTAATCTGGTCCCTATCAAAGGACTTCCGGAACGCCTCCCCGACGTCCTCTAGGCGGTATGTGGACGTAATAAGCGGGTCAACCTTGACGAGACCCTCCCTAATCAGCCTGATCGCCGGAGGGAAGGGACCGCACCTAGACCCCACTATCTTGGCCTCCTTAACGACCAGCGAGGTATAGTTGAACGATACTGGGGCGCCGTGCGTCGACTTAGCCGCTATGACGCCCCTGGGCCTGACTATCTCCACGGCGAGGTCCAGGCCAGCGGGTGACCCAGTCGTCTCAACAACGTAGTCGAAGCCCGCGCCCTCGGGGGTCACCTCCCTCATAACTTCCCTTACACCGCCAGTATCGGTTACTATGTCGGCCCCCAGCTCCTTGGCCTTACCCGCCTTAGGCGACCCAGGCCTGGTGACAGCGACGAGTACCTCGGGGGAATAGAGGCGGAGAACCTGGATGGAGAGGAGCCCCATGTTACCGGTGCCCACAACAGCGAAGCGGCCGCCCGCCGGCGGGGGACTCATAAGGGTCATCTCAACAACTGCCGCCAGGGGCTCCACGTACGCCCCCTGAGACCATGTGAGGCCGTCGATCCTGTGAAGCGCCGTCACCGGGGCAATGAAGTACTCGGCGAACCCACCATCAACCGTTATCCCGAGAACTCTCCTGTAGGGGCAGTGGGTGTACATCCCGTTCCTGCAGAACCAGCACTTACCGCACGGGAAGTTGATCTCGGAGGTTACCCGGGCACCGAGCCAGGACTCGTCGACGCCCTCACCGACCTCCTCCACAACCCCCGCCACCTCATGCCCGGGGATTATGGGGAGCTTGCCGGGCCTGTACGTACCCTTATAGAATGCCTTGTCAGTGCCACAGATACCTGCCTCCTTAACCCTAACCAGTACCTCGCCGAAGCCAGGGCGGGGGTCGGGGACCTCCTCAAGCCTTATATCACCGGCACCATACAGGACAGCTGCCTTCATCCCATGCACCTCTACATATTCCTTGTCTAGGCTAATGTATGACTTCAACTAATGTTTTTGAATTATTTATTTGGTCCAAAAATAGGATTTTTATCGGGTCAGTTATTGGCGGTTGATTACGAGAACCTCGAGAAGCTCTCCAGAATGAGTGAGCAAAAGAAAAGGATCGCCCTCCTCTCTTTCATAATCTTGTACGCGCCGTTCATAGAGCTAGTAGCGAGGGCGCTGGGCGTTGCTTCGTTGCTTCTCGTGTGGGGGATTGTTGACGAGTCAGCTACCGTCCATTTCCTGGCGTTCGGAGCGAGCCTCGGCGTGCTGATAACTTATCCCCTTCTCTCACTGATTCTCTCGCTTATCCTTACATACAACAGAGTGAAGGACTCGATCAGCAACTTCTTCCGAGCGAGAGCCGTGGTATACTTATATGATTCCGTCCTAGCCATCCACACGCTTCTACTCCTAGCCCTAGTCGTCAGCAAGAGCCCACTCACAGCTGGACTTGTTGCTGGCACGAGCGCCGTATTCTATGTTTTTGTGATGGCTTTCACCATACCGCTCATCACGATCGCCATGGCCGTGGGTGAGAACGCGACCAGCTCAAGGGGGTTAACTACAGCCATCCTATCTGGTTCTATAGGTCTTCTGTGGAGCACAATGATCAATTACTGGGCACTAAAACAGGCGAAAGAGATGAGTTACTGGGCGCTCGGCAGTCCTCAGCAGATCGTGTGGAGAGCGACCGACTACCTCTCCTTTAACCCGCTTGCCGCTGCCTTCAGTATACTGATATACACAGGGTTCATGGCCGGTATCATCTGGAGTAGGCTCGGGGACATGCTCGCTGACACACCATCCAGATCAGGCTCGGAGCAGGGCTATTGACCGTATCACGTCACCTGCGTCTTCGCACCTGTCGCTGGCATTCTCTATCGAGTCGATGATCTCCTTGGATATTAGGCATGCGGACATTCTCTCGCACGTGTCGCAGAACTCCAGGACCTTGGCCAGGGCCTGGGCCCTCACTTCGTCCACCTCCTCCTCGATCCTCTCCACCTCGTCCGCTAGGGCCAGGGCCTTCTTCGGGTCCTTCCTGATCACTGCCACCGCCTCCACTAGTCTCTCGGCGGCCGCCCTCACTCTCGAGGCCATGTCTGCAGCGAGGCCCCTAATCCCCTTATCTATGGCCTCCGGCGGAACCATCCCAGCCCTCCTGGCAGCCCCCTTCAGGTACGCTGCTATGTCGTCGACCGTTAGTATGAGCCTTATGAGTTCCTCCCTATCTATCGGGTGTATGATGCCCTCGCTCATGAGCCTTATCGCCTCCCTCTTGATGTCGTCGGCCTCCGACTCAGCCCTGAACACCTCAGCCCTGGCGGCATCAGCGGCGGAGGCATCACCCTCGGCGTAGGCCCGGAAGAGCTTCTCCGCCGCGTTAGCGGCCTCCACGACCTTCCTGGCATGCTTCAGTGCTATCTCGAGTACCTCCGACTCGACCCTCCTCCCGAGCCAGGACCACATGGACGACCCCATGCGACACACCCCTAAACAATACCTAGGAGAGCGGGGGCTACCCTAATCACTATGGCCATAGCAGCGGCTGCGGGGACCGTTAAGACCCACCCGGCCACTATCTTCAGTATCGTGCCCCAATCAACCCCTCCCCTACCGTACTTAGCGAGTCCCACACCAATAACTGCTGAGACGCTGGCGTGGGTTGTGGATATAGGCATCCCGTAGCCGAAGAGCAGGCTGGGGACCGTCGTGAACACCCAGACGACGAGGGCGTTAGACAGCTCGGCGGCGAAGCCCGTCGGGAGGTCGAGCCTCGTTATACCGAAAGCCACCGTCTGAATAACCCTCCTACCAATGGTT
>JALSOP010000167.1 GCA_026986435.1 Desulfurococcales archaeon
GAGCTCCACGTACGCCCTCTCATGGATCCTCTCCACAACGTCCCTCCTCCCCTTCGCAGGCTCGACGAACTTCAGGTGCTCCCGAAGCGGTTCCAGAGCCCTCAACGCTCTCTCTAGTCTCTCAGGTCTCTCAGCATGTGGTATGCCGTTGGGGTCGTGTAGCTTGAAGACATCGCCGTACACGACCCTCATAACAGTCCCGCCTAAGAATAATTACCTCTATGAAGGAAATGAGTCTTAGTTTACTACTTCACTCGCCACCAACGATCTCTAAGTACCTCTTGGTAGCGTCCCTCAAGGCGTCGGCGGAACTCATGCTCGGCTCCCAACCAGTCAACTTGACAGCCTTGCTTATGTCGAGAAGCATGAACTTGACGTCCCCCTTCCAACCTCTCCCGTCTGGGGTAGCTGGTTTGTAAACGTACTCAACGTCCTCGAGCCCCATCACCTCAACAACTATGTCTGCTATCTCCTTCACAGTGACCCAGTCCCTGTTCCCGAGGTTGAATATCTCGTACTCCTTACCGGACCTCAGGAGGTACTCCCTGCACCTCTCCATCCCGGCTATCAGGTCGTCGACGTGTATGTAGGACTTCTTCTGCGTGCCGTCACCCAGTATCTCGAGCCTCTTAGGGTTCCTGAGGAGCTTGTGAATGAAGTCAACTACGACGCCGTGAGTCTGCCTAGGCCCAACAACATTAGCGAACCTCAGTATGAGGGAGCGGAGCCCATAGACCTTCGCCCAGGTTTTCACAAGGTCCTCGGCAGCGAGCTTCGCCCCGCCATACACCGATATAGGCTCCTTGGGTTCGTAGTCCTCCGGAGTCGGGAATACGTCAGCGTCCCCGTAGACCGTGGAGGAGCTGGCGAAGACGAAGGAACCCACCCCGGCCTTCCTGGACGCCTCCAGCACGTTGAACGTGACTAAGATGTTATCGCGGAAGTGCCTGCTCGGCTCTACTATTGACGTCTTCACCTCAGGGTTAGCGGCCATGTGGTAGACGACGTCAGCGCCCTTGAACCCCTTAACCCAGTCCCCGGGCTCAGCCAGGTCGGCTCTTATGAATTCTGCCTCACCGGACTCCACGAAATCCTTAATGAACTCGTACTTCCCGGAACTTAGGTTATCGATTACGACGACCTTGTGCCCTCCTTTAATGAGGTACTCCACGAGGTTCGCCCCTATGAAACCCGCCCCACCGGTAACTACTGCCTTCACCGTTTCTCCCTCTTCCCTCTTCTCACCCGCAGGTTTACGAGGGGAGTCGCCATGACTGAGGCTACGTGGAGCATGTTGTCAAGGGTCGCCTCCTTAGAGTCCTTGAACTTCACGAGTAGCTGATGCCTCTTCAGGGTTATGTCGAGCTTCTCACTCAGCTCCTCAGTCAGCTGGTCTATCAGGTCGACGAAGCTCACCTTCGTGGTCTTAAGGCATATCCTCAGGGTGTGGCCGAGCTCCGTCTCCTGGATCAGCATGGCAAAGCCGTCGTGGTTGCAGACCTTCATGAGTATGTCATAGGAGATCGGGCGTAGGAGTTCGAAGTTCTGGGCTATGAACTCGTCGAACTCTCTCGAGATAACTATTACCTTAGCGTTTCCGAAGCTCACGTACTTCTTCTCCACCAGAAGCTTCTTCGCCAGCTCAATGGCCTCGTCGTACTTCTTCGCCTCAGCAATTATCTCCGGCGTGGGCTTAACGGAGCCCGTATTGATTATGTTCATCGCGTAGCGGTACATGAGTTCCCTGAAGGTCCTGTTCACGTAGTTCATCTTGTAGGCCCTGTACAGTACCCTACCGGACTTGCTGAGGTCGGATATCCTCCCCTCCTTGAGGGCCTTGATATCGTTCAGCACCTGCTCCGGCACCCTCACATTAGTGGCGAGGGCCGTGCTGGCGTACATGAGGACTACCTCAGTGGTCGTGGTAACACCCTCAGCTTTCATCAAGGTCTCCATGCTGCTGTCCCTGCCGTAGTACGTGACGAAGCCGAGCCTCCTCTCTAGCAGGGTGTAGGCGGCGTATGAGTCCATAAGCTTTGCCCCGTCCCTGTGGCTGAACCCTACGGCGTAGCCGCTGGTAATCACTAATCTCTTGATCTCCGACGGTGTGGGGAACTCGAGGAATATCGAGTACCCCCTGTTGGTTAAGGCCTTCGAGAGGACGGCGGCGGCGAAGACCTCGTCCCATCCCCACCCCGGATATATTGTTGTCCCAGGCATCAGCCGTCACACCCCTTACATTTACTTACTCTTTTCCCGAGCGTCGCTCAATGCTATGGCCTAGCACGAAATATATACGCTTATGGTCTCAAGATCGGTATTCGGTAACAGGGTCATAGTTAATCGAATTCCTTTTTAGGAACCCCTCATGTAGGACTGGAGGGTGGTCCTTACATGATTGAGCTGACCACGCTCATGATAGCCGCGGGTGCTGGTGTATTAGCGATCATCTATGCATTGGCTCTCTCATGGTACATAATGAGGGCGCCGAAAGGAGAAGGCAGGATGGTCGAGATACATGAATACATAAAGGAGGGTGCGAGTGCTTACTTGAAAAAGCAATACACAGTCATTCTCTCGATAGCGGCCATCCTAGCGATTGTGGTGGGCGTGCTCATATCGCCTAGGATGGCCCTCAGCTACGTCCTCGGCGCACTATCATCGATAACCGCGGGCTACGTTGGGATGTGGATAGCGGTGAACTCCAACGTAAGGACGACATACGCTGCCAAGGAGTACGGAATAAGCAAGGCACTGAGGATCGCGTTCAACGGAGGCCTGGTCATGGGGCTGATGGTCGTCGGCGTCGGCACCCTCCTACTGACCCTCCAGTTCATCTTCTACGGCCTAACACCGGATGCCGTCAAGGACATCATAGGCTACAGCTTCGGCGCATCGACCGTGGCACTATTCGCCAGGGTCGGCGGAGGCATATACACGAAGGCTGCAGATATAGGCGCGGACCTCGTCGGCAAGGTAGAGGAGGGCATACCGGAAGATGACCCAAGGAACCCCGGCGTCATAGCCGACAACGTGGGCGACAACGTGGGCGACGTGGCCGGCATGGGCGCGGACCTCTTCGAGTCGTACGTCGGCGCTATAGTGTCCTCTATGGTGGTAGCGGCAACCTCAATATACGCAGGGCTCCAGGGAACCGACCCGGCAGCCTGGCTGAACTGGGCGATGCTGCCCCTAGCGATCGCTGCCGCAGGGATCTTCGCATCAATACTTTCATCGTTCTTCGTTAGGGTCAAGGAGGGCGGCGACCCATCAAAGCCCCTGACGCTCACCACCATAATAGCGTCTGTCTTCATAGCGGCCATAGCGTACCCGCTCTCGACCCACCTACTAGGACAGGCAGCTGGCCTGAGGGCCTGGCTAGTGATTGTGGCGGGCCTCATAGCCGGTATCCTCGTCGGCCTCACCAGCGACTACTTCACCAACAAGGACAAGCCCCCGGTGAAGAAGGTCGCTGAGATGTCCCAGATGGGTCCAGCCCTAACGATCCTCTCCGGCATGTCCTACGGTTTCCTCAGCGTCGTTATACCGGCCATAGGCATAGCGATAGCCGAGCTGATATCCTTCTATCTCCTCGCTACCGCGGGTCTCGTAGGGAGCACGTTCTGGTACGGCATCTACGGAGTAGCGCTGGCGGCGGTCGGTATGCTTAGCCTCACCGGCGTCGTGGTATCGGCAGACGCCTACGGCCCCATAACCGATAACGCAGCCGGCATCGCTGAGCAGGCCGGCCTGGGTGAGGAGGTCAGGGCGATAACAGACAAGCTCGACTCAGCAGGTAACACCATGAAGTCCGTGTCGAAGGGCTTCGCAATAGGTTCAGCAGCCCTAACGGCCCTAGCGTTCCTAGCGGCCTACTCCAGCAACATAGCCAGCGTCACCGGCTTCAGTCTGGAGCAGATAAAGCAGCTCCTCTCGATACTCGACCCCAAGGTGATCTCCGGCGCCCTCATAGGGATAGCGCTGCCCTCCGCCTTCATAACCCTTGTCATAATGGCCGTCAGCGACGCCGCCTTCGTCCTCATCGAGGAGATAAGGAGGCAGTTCAAGGAGAAGCCCGGCATACTGGAGTTCAAGGAGAAGCCGGACTACGGTAAGGCGGTCGCCATAGTGACGACCTACGCCATCAGGCGCCTCATAACCCCTGGCATAATGGCGATAGCGGCTCCGCTGATAGTAGGGTTCGTCCTGGGCCCGTACGCACTAGCGGGCACGTTACTCGCGGCGATAACCTCCGGCCTCCTCCTCGGCCTGTTCCAAGGCAACGTCGGTAACACATGGGATAACGCAAAGAAGCACATAGAGGAAGGGCACTTCGGCGGCAAAGGCAGTGAAGCACATAAGGCAGCAGTAATAGGCGACACTGTTGGCGACCCGCTGAAGGACGCGTCCGGTCCATCACTCAACATACTGATTAAACTGATGTCGGTGATATCCCTGGTGTTCTCAGTAGTAATTGTTGAACACAATCTGCTAGCGTACTTGGGCCTGAAATGAAGTTACTAACGGTTTTTAGGTAAAAAAAGATATTACTCACTCCTCTGACTTCTGTAAACTACTCAAAAGCTCCGATAACTGCCTGTGATGCTCTATTTCGTTCTTCGCCAGAACACCGAATATCTCCTTCACGAGGGGATGAAGATTCTCGTCTTTAGAGAGGGCTTCGTAAAGTTTGCTCATATCCTTCTCAATCAGTAAGTGATTTGTTATAGCGTTCTTGAGGTACTCAATATCTTCTTTTGCCTCTTCCTCCTTGGAGCGCAACAACGCATCAATCCCTATAGACTCGATTCGTTCATAAGCGTCTAGAATGGCCTTGACTATCTCGTAATGAATCAGTGTCTCTACAAGAATTGATGCTATGGTGGAGGCAGTCGCCGATGTCTTAACCTTCTTCAGCGAGTAGAGATAGTCATTCAGACCCTTCTCCTCAATGAATTTAGCATCCTTTACCCAGTCCTTCGAATACCTTACTAGGCTTAGTTCTTTCCTTACGTCCCTGCTAAAACTCATAATTACCTACCACTATTATCGGTGTTAAAGGTAAAGAAAAGCCTTATGTCTGAGTCTGAAACACTTCATCGATCAGGAGCTTTACTTTAAGTATCCGATTAACTAGGTCGGGTAGGTGATCACGTGCTATACATTGTTAAAGAGGCAGGGGAGATACCGCTGAAGTCGGCCAGGACAAGGCCTAGGTTCGAAAAACGGCTTGCTGAAGCAATAAGGACAGCTCTGGCTAGGAACGGAGTGGAGGGTAAGGTCAGAATCTATCAAGGGGTTCTCTATGTTGAGGCACCTGAGTTGGCTGAAGGAATTATTAGGAGAGTCTTTGGGGTTCACAACGTGTGTGTTGCTATACCCTATAAGTTTATGGGGCTAGACGATATAGCGATGAAGGCAACGGAGATCTTCTCTGACATTGTCAAGGGGAAAAAGTTCGCTGTGAGGGTTAAGAGAGCAGGGAGACACAGCTTCACATCAATGGATGTTGCTAGGGCCGTTGGATCGGCCCTCCTCCCGTACTCGTCAGGCGTCGACCTCAGCAATCCGGAGGTAATTGTGAAGATAGAGGTGAGGGAGGACACCGCTTACTTCATAATTAACTGCGTGAAAGGTCCTGGAGGACTACCGGTTGGTACCGGAGGGAGGGGTCTTGCACTTCACTCAGGAGGTTTTGACTCAACAGCTTCTGCTTGGCTAGCGGCTAAGAGAGGGGTCGAGGTCGATTTCCTCCACCTATACATGGGGTGGGTCGAGAACAGCGTTAGAGCGGCGAGGATAGCCTCACGCCTCGGGAGGGAGTGGTTCTCACCTCACAGACCCAGGATGATAGTGGTCGACATTACCCCGCTGACTGCTTGGATAAGGCTGTTCGTTAAGCCCGACCTAAGGCAGGTGGTGCTGAGGGTTGCCATGCACGAGGTCGCTCAATCGGTCGCGGCGAGGCACGGGTACGACGCGATCATAACTGGGGAGGCGGTGGGGCAGGCATCGTCTCAGACACTACAGAACCTGAGGGTGGTGGACACACTCGTGAG
>JALSOP010000168.1 GCA_026986435.1 Desulfurococcales archaeon
TCGATGGTTTTAGGCCGAAGCCTGTGCTAGCATCTCTCGTGAATCTAAGATAGAGTTGAAAGATTATTTATTCCTCAGTATGATATAAATGAGCACCTCAAGATCCGTGGTAAATCTAGGACAGAGTTGAAAGATGTGTACACAGCCGCCCACAGACGCAGGTCGGGATACACCTATAGCTAGGAGGATGAAGTCAAAGTGTATCCCGAAAGAATCACTTTTTCCTCGCTTCTTTGAGGAGGTTGTTGAGCCTCTTCTTCGCCTCGCCAAAGGTTATTTCGTACCTTAGCTAGGCATTATATATTCTCCACCCCTTCTTTCGCATACCCTTTAGGCAGGTCATAGATCATCCCTATCAACACACCGGCACGCCTACGCTCCTTCATAAACTCCTTTAAACTCATCATTGGTCGCTACCTCACATAATCATCATAGTGTATCATAGTGTTATGATGCTAAAATAGGGTTGTTAACCTGCTGTAGTTTCATATCTTCTGCAGTTGCTTTTGTTGCCTCTTCGCTGTAGTAGTCGGTTGTGTTTGTTATTCTGGTGTCTTGGGTTTCTGTGTTATTTGGGGTGGTTGTTGGGTTGGGAGCTGGTGCTGCGGCGGCAGATTGTTGTGTGTCCCGGTGTGGTTGGTTCTGTATTTGTTTTTGTGTTGTCATTTGTTTTTGGTGGCTGTGTTGAGGTGCCGTGGTTTTGTTTGTTGTGGTGGTTTCGGTGGTTCTGAGGCTTTGGTTGAGTGCCTGCCCTGTGTTGGTGGGGGCGGTGTCCCTTCTCTTCTCCGTGTTTCTTACTGTGTTGTTAGGTTGTTTAGGGCTGGCGGCGGGTCAGTGCCTGTTTCTGCTGTTGGTGAGGGCTCTTGCTTGGGTGCCGCGGCTTTCCTCGCTTACTTCGGTGGCCTAGGTCCTTGGGGTGCCGCTGTCTGGGTCGGTAGGCCATCGCTCGCCGGGTTCTTCCGTGATGTTTCGTCGTTCATTGACTTCCTCGGCGTTGAGGGTGCCGAGGCAGTGGTGGGTGTGGGTGAGAGGCTGAGGTTCGGTGTGGGGCACGTGAGGGCCTCTAAGGCTGTTAGGGACGCGCTGGCCCTGGTCGATGTCTTCGAGGGCGTCCTCCCTGATAAGGTTGGGTGGGCCCCCATAGCTCTCGCCGGGGCCGCCTTAATGGAGATAGGGCTCCCCTACGGTGTTGAGGGCCACGCCGCAAGGTCGGCAGCTCTAGCTAAGTCCGCTCCGGAGGTCCTCGCCGGGATCGGTGTTGAGAGCGCTGAGGCCCTCTACTACGCCATCAAGTACCACGTCCCCGGCTCAGGCGACCCTAGGGACGACCCGGAGCTGCCTGAGTCCGTTGCCTGGGAATCGGCAGTGGCGTCAGCGATCCTTAAGGTTGCGGCAGTCACCTCCAACTACCCGGACCCGGTTGAGGCTTTGATAGACCCTCCATGGCTTAGGGTCGGCGTCGGCGGGGAGTCGCCTCCACACCTCCTCAAGGCGGCTGAGCACCTGGCCAGGCTGGCAGGGCTTCGCCCAGCACGCCTGGGGTGAGCGGCTAAGCTTTATCTTCTAGAGAACTATAATTAAGTACGGGCTTGTAACATAAGCCCTCACTAACTACACCAACTACCCCATACATTGCCGTCACCCTGCACAAACCCTTTCCCGGGGGTGGTGATGCATGGGGAGAGGCAATAAGTAAGGTAGCGGTTGCTGTGGCCGTGATCGTGGTTGTGGCCGCCGTTGGGGCGGCCCTATATCTGGCCCGCCCCGGCGCGCCTGGAGGGCCGGTGACTGTGGAGCTTACCGGGAACCTGGAGCAGGACGTAGTGAATGTTGGGAAGGCTCTCCAGGACGCCGGCATCACTGAGGTTAAGTACACGGTGTGGTCCGGCGGCGACCCGAACAGCGTGATGAGGGTCTACGGCGTGGAACCGATGGGCAGGGAGTCAATAGTCGTGGCTGAGGTAGGGGAGGCACTCGTAAAAGCACTTGCAGGAAGAGGGCTCAGGCTATTGCTCGATCAGCCGATATGGCTCTGCATAGACCCAGAAAAGCTTGTACTATTCGACAAAACGACCAGGAAGGCCCTCGACTACCTAATGTAAGCCCAACTCTGGCCGAGCCCGCTTTAATTACGACATAACTCATCAGTAGACATCGGCCATGAGATCCATCACCTCAGATACCTTAGCCACAGCGAACCCGACAGCCTGATCAGCGGCACCATACGCCACCAGCACGCTGTCATCAACCCGCACCGCACCACACGGGAAAACCACCATCGGCCTATCACCGTAGACCTCGAACGCCTCCCGGGGCTCCATTACGTACGGGCCCGATACACCGACTAACTCGGGTTCTCCACCATCAAACCTCATCAGCGCAGCGAACGCCCTATAGACCTTGAGGTCCTTATCGACACCATGCAGTATCAGGAGGCGCTCCTTACTCCCCACCTCCACTGGCGGCGTCCCCCACCCTATCTTCTCCTCGAAAACAGCGGGTTTGAGAACCTCCTCCGCCCCCCTCACGACAACCTCACCAGCCAGGCCACTTATCTTGCTCACAGCCAACCGGAAATCAGTGCCCCCGTAGTGGGGCCTGTGAAACAGGAAGTAATGACCACCCTCCCTCACTATGAACGCGTCCTTATCGCTCACCACGGCCTCAGGCCTCGAATGCCTCACAACCCCCACCTTCACCCACTCCCCACCTGCTTCCCGAGCTATGACCGGGACTGTCCTCTCGTGGACATCACTGAAGTAATTCTTCGTCCTCCCAGTGTACACAACGTACCTGACACCATCAACAACGGTGCCCCTCGGATCCTCAGCACCCCAGAAATCATGCCAGTCCCTAGGCCAGATCACGACCCTAGCCTCAACCTCCTCAGGCACGCTACCCTCAAGAACATCGCTCAGCCCCAACCTGAACTCAGCAATCGCCGATACGTACTTGTAGTAACCGAGCACTACCCTAGCAAGAACCACGAGTTCGTCACCCTCCAGGAAGAGGGCCGGATTAAAGACCGCTACGGGCCGCCCCACAGGATGATTAACTATCCTCACAGAAGAAGGTGGCACAACCGCCAACCTCTTAAACACATCAACAGTCCGAAACACCCTAGCCGACGCCGCCAATTCGTCCCCCTATGAAGGAGGGTGTTAATAACCTAAATCCTCGTAGATAGCCAGCAATTAAGAACTATGCTCCCGCTACTTAATAGCTGACATGCGATATAGTGACCGGTGACAAGGCCGTCCTTACCAGCAATTGTTGAGGAAGCACTGAGGAGAGAGATTCAACTGCTCAGAGCGAAAGCCAGGCTTATAAGATCAAGACTAGCAGAATTTGAGAAAAAATATAATATGAGCACAGAGCAATTTATCAAAAAATTCGAAACTGGAGAGCTGGGAGACGAGAAGGAATATTTTGTTTGGTGGGCACTCCATAGATCACTAAAGGCTGTGGAGACAAACCTGATGCAGGCCGAAAAGTACTTAAGAGCGTATCATCCCCCTCAGACATTAAAAACAACGAGGATGAGCTAAATAGATAACAAATTTTTAACTTTTAATATGTACAAGAAATTAATAGAAGATATCATAAATAAATACGAATACATAATAGTTAGTAAGTCAATAGAGTTCTTTGAAGCAACACAACATGAGGGATTCGTTAGGGGCTCCCTCCTATTTATAGACGGAACTATTCATTACCTCTTCAAATACGTCGCTATAATTAATAAAAAAGTAACAAAACTGAAATACAGGTACCATTACGAAACAGAAAACGGCAACCTAATTTTCAGGTATGATAACGCGCCACACCACAAGGAAATAAAAACTTTCCCCCACCATAAGCATACTATAGACGGAATTACCGCTTCTAAAGAACCTGATCTCGCTAGCGTTTTGGATGAGATCGCCAATCAAGTCATATCAGTACAGGAACTTCTTGATAACAGCAAGGAGTGGTAAAAAGGTATATCACCGAGAGCTCATTCACTGTCTGAGTAATTACTTTCGTGGTAGAGAACCCGTAGGTAGTCCCTCAGCTTTCCTCTTCTCACCATTTCTTCGTAAGTGGCCCACACCCTCTTGTCGCTTAGGTGTGATGTGTTGAAGCCCTGTTGCTCTAGGCGCTCTCGGACTAGGTCGGGGAATTCTTCGGGCCTGATGAGGGGGCCTGAGGCTACCTCGGCCACCGCTCTCATGATGTCTGACCTCGCTGGTCTCCTACCCCTCCTTGGCCTCGTTCTTTTCTGTCTCTTGTCCGCTTCCTCGATCTCTTTGAGCACTTCTTCCGGTATTTTGTCTATGCCCGGTATCTCGTCACTCATCACATTCTCCCTACACCGCGGACGCCGTGCTTCCGTATAGCTTTTAGTGCGAGTCTATGCGCAGCGGCGGCCGCCCCGGCCATGGCCGCGGCTAGGGCCAGCGCTATCAGCGACTCAGCCCAGACACCGAGGAGCGGCTCCGCGCCTGCAGCCCCGTACCTCACTAGCTCGGCGGCGTGTGTGTACGGTATCGCCAGTGAGACGGCCCTCAGGCTGGCTGGCAGGTATGTGGGGGGTGTGAGGATGCCTACGAAGAAGGCGAGGAAGTTCGTTATGTCCAGGATCACGCCGGGTACGCCGATCCTGAATGATATTGCTGCGAGGGTTAGGGCGTAGGAGGCGGCCATCACGTAGAGGGTGGCGAGGCCCAGACCCAAGTAGGCGGGGTGGGCAACGGAATAGACTGCGGGCCCACCAATGAAGTAGAATATTGGTGAGAGGACTAGGACGGTGAGAGCAGCCAGTGATACGCCGACGACGCCCCTAGCCAGGAGGACAGGTATGGGCGAGGTGTTCGTTAGTAGGTGCTCCTCAACCATGCCGAGCCCTATGAACCACCACGTCCACCCGGCTATGAACCAGACGTTATAGGACATGAGCGCCCACATGAGCATGCCCCAGAACACGAACGGGGCGACCTCAGGCACCTTCTCAGCCGGCGTGAATGCGAAGACGCTCAGGGCGAATATGAAGAGCCATATAGAGGTGTTTATCACTGTGTTCACGTAGCTCGTCTTCAGCCTCCACATCCTGAGCACATGCATCCACACTATCGTCACGAACTTCCCTACCGCCGACATCTCAGACAGCCCCCGACCTCTTCACAGCCTTCTCCACCCCCCTTATGAAGACCGCCGCCGCCCCGTTATACCCGAGCGCGAGCGCAGTCAGCGAGCCAGCGGCGAGGAGGAACGGCGCCACCTCCGGGGTCGTAAAGGAGGCCGCGAGCTTGGCGGCCTGCACGACGTAGGTCACGGGTATGACCCCAGCCAGTGCCTGAAGTACTGGGGGAAGGATCGTGATCGGGTAGAAGACGCCTGATACGAGGGTCATGAGCGGGGTGAGGAATGAGGCTATGTTCTCGTCAGTCTTCACGATGAGCGTTGCCGAGGCGATGATCACGGAGAGGCCTACGAGGGGGAGCATGCCGAGGTAGACGAACAGGAGTATGAGCCCTATCCTCGCCGCACCCATAACCCCCTCCACTGCCACAGCTCCCGGGAGGGCCGCTAGTAGCCCCGACATCGAGCCAAGGAAGGCGTCGGGTAAGGGGAGGAGGAGTAGGAGGAGGGGGTAGCTGGCGGGGGTTAGGAGAAGGTATGGGAGGGTCCCTACCCACCTGGCATAGACGACGAAGTTCGCCACATCATCCACTATTATTAATGAAGACATCACAACGCCCGAAGCCGCGATCATATAGACTACGGGGTTAGCTACGCCCACGTTCTGCGAGAACGTCTCGAGGGAGCCGAATGCAGTGCCTATGAGGAGCATGCCGCCTGCCAGGAGGTAGGGCCAGATGAATACTGTGAAGAACATCCAGCGGTTGTTCTTCAGCCACATCATGGTAGAGAAGAACCCCGCCCTTAGTATGTCAGCCGGTGACGGCCTCAACACCCCCACCCCCTGTCAGGGCTATGAAGACGTCCTCGAGCGTAGGCTCCTGAACCCTTACCTGCCTCACCCTACCCCCGACAGCCGCGAGGGCTTCCGTGACCCTCTCAAGCGTCTTCTCTTCCTCCTCGGGCCTTATGACGAGCCTCACCCTCAGCCCTTCCTGCGTGGGCTCGACAGAGACCTCGGCCTTACTAAGAGCCCTCTGTATGACGGACCTCACGTCCACGGCCGGAGGGGCCCTCACCAGGAACTCCATCCCTAGCCTCCCAGCTATCCTCGCTTTCAGCTCTGCCGGTGTCCCCACGGCGACTATGACGCCCTTGTTGATTATGGCTACCCTGTCGCACATGAGGTCTGCCTCGAACATGTTGTGTGTCGTTATCAGCACGGTCTTTCCTTCCTCCCTAGCGAGCCTCACGAGCAGGGACCTGATAGTTCTCGCTGAGTGGGGGTCCAGTCCGAGGGTGGGCTCGTCTAGTATGAGGAGGGGCGGGTCGTGGAGCATTGCCCTCGCGAGCGCGAGCCTTGCCTTCATTCCGAGGGAGTACTCCTCGAAGAGCTTGTGCTCGCCCCCTAGATCCCTTAGCCCCGTCAGCTCGAGGACCTTGTCTATTCTCTTTTCCAGCTCCTCCCCCCTCATTCCCCTCAGTATGCCGAAGTACTTCAGGTTCTCCCTGCCCGTGAGTTTCCAGAAGAAGCCTCTCTCGACAGAGAGGGTGACACCCATGACTTCTCTGGCCCTCACCGGGTCCCTGATAACGTCTACCCCGAGCACCTCCGCCTTTCCGGAGTCAGGCAGGAGGAGGGTCGTTATGATCTTGATGGTGGTGGTCTTCCCCGCACCGTTGGGGCCTAGGAGCCCGAAGACCTCGCCCCTCCTGACCTCGAAGCTCACTCCCCTAAGAGCCCTCACAGGGATTTTCCTCCTCTTTAAGAATCCTCTGCGCTCGGTGGTGTAGTATGTCTTCACTAAGTTCCTCACAGAGATCGCTGCCACGCTCCCTCACCGAGTCCTCTTCCCGCTTGATTAATTAACCCTTGGCTACCTATGGCTACCTAACCGGCTCAGTCACCGTCAGTTGCGACGGGCTCCGGCACCTCCTCCTCGATGACCGGGGGCGGCGGGGCCTCTATGACCCTCTTCTTCCACCTACCACTCAGTAACCACGCCATGGCCATCGCCCCAGCAACTACGTTTCCGAGGCTCATCGCGAGCCAGACCCCGTAAGTCCCCATCCCTATGGCTAGGGCCAGCACATATGAGAGCAGAACCCTTATTCCCCAGAGCCTGACAATGCCAGCTATCATCATGAACAGTGTCTGCCCGGAGCCCCTCGCTACCGCCATCCCTATGAAGAAGAGGGCTAGGTAGGGTAGGGACGGTGAGAAAATTATTACGAAGTTTGTTGTCTCTCTTATGACTGCGGGGTCATGCGTGAATAGGGTGACGAGGTGGTGGCTGAACGGGATCAGCGCAGCTGTGCCGGCGGTGGTTGCGAGGATTATTATTGCTGTGACCTTCCTGACTATCTCCTCCGCCCTATCGAAGAGCCCCGCCCCCAGGTTCTGCCCGACCATTATGGCTATCGCATCCCTGAACCCCCATATGAAGGCTGTGACGAGGTCGACGACCGTTATTGCTAGGCCATACGCTGCCACGGCGACCGTGCCGAGCCTGTAGACTATTGCCATAAGGAAGTTGAAGCCTAGGGCGGATGAAGACATGTTCGCTGCTAGCGGGAGTCCTACCTTTAGGAGTTTCTTGAGCCACGGTAGGTCGTAGATCATGTCCCCCGGCCTTATCTTGATTGATCGGAACCCCCGGAAGAGGAGGGCAGCCCCGACAATCGACGGTATTGCCCTGGCGGAGACTGTAGCGACCGCCGCCCCGAGGACCTCGAGCCTCGGGAACCCGAACCACCCGAATATGAGTAGCGGGTCTAGGACCATGTTCGTGGCAGATGCGATCACGCCGAGTATCATGGGGGTGACCGTATCCCCCACACCCGACATCGTGAGGTAGAACACCATGCCCAGTACGGTGAAGACGAAGCCCGCGAATATCACCCTTATGTAGGTCACGGCGAGGGGGTAGATCTCCCCAGGTATCCCCATGAAGGCAAGTATCGCTGGCGTAGTTAGTATTCCCAGGGCGGACACAGCTAGGGAGAAGGTGAGGGCGAAGCCGAGGAGCTTCCCGGCGTTCCTGTTTGCCTCCTCCCAGTTCCCGGCCCCAACGTGCTGGGAGATGAAAGCTATCCCTGCCGAGGTAAGCCCTATCCCGAAGGAGTTGAAGAAGAATATGAGGGGCCACACACCCCTGACGGCTGCGAAGAACCTCGTTCCAAGCATGTTGAGCCAGATGGCGTCAACTATGTTGTACGATATATTCACCAGGTTCTGTATCATGAAGGGTGCGGCGAGCACGAAAGCCATCTTAATGATCGGTCCTCGCAGTATGAACTCCCTTCTCTTCCTCGGGTCGAAGCCGAACACCATCTTCCGTGCCTAAGACCCTGTATCGATCCGATACATAAAGATTCTTCGGAAGCGATCAGATTAATTTACTAACGTAACCGATCAGATCGGTGGAAACATGCCCTCACTCAAGGGCAAGGACATAATCTCGGCCCTAGAACTGACGAGGGAGGAGGTCGAGCACCTCTACAAGGTAGCGGACCAGCTCAAGCACGCCTTCGAGACCTTCGGCTCCCTAGACATAGCCAGGAACAAGGTCATGATAACGGCGTTCTTCGAGCCAAGCACCAGGACGAAGATAAGCTTCCAAATGGCTATGGCGAGGCTCGGCGGCACCGTTGTCGACTTCCTCGCCAGCGTCTCATCCCTGGCGAAGGGGGAGACGGACTACGACACCATAAGGATACTCGACGGCTACGACCCAGACATAATAGTCATAAGGCAGAAGAAGCCCGGGTTCCCGGCAGAGGTAGCTCCGTGGGTCAAGGCCCCGATAATTAACGCTGGCGACGGCTACAACGAGCACCCGACCCAGGCACTCCTCGATGTCTACACAATAAGCAGGGAGCTCGGGAAGGTGGACGGCGTCCACATAGCCATAATGGGTGACCTCAAGTACGGCAGGACGCCCTCATCCCTCAGCTACCTACTCAGCAAGTTCAACGACGTCACCATATACTACGTCGCGCCCGAGCCCCTCCAGATAAGGGAGGAGGTCCTCAAGAATGTCGAGGGCAAGGTCAGGTACGAGCTACTCAACGACATAAGGGAGCTGAGGGGCAGGCCGGTCGACGTCATATACGTCACGAGGCTCCAGAAGGAGAGGTTGCCCGACACAAGCATGTACGAGAGCCTCAAGGGCTCTTACAGGATCGATGCCGCCCTCCTCAAGGAGCTCTTCGGCGACAACATACCCATCATAATGCATCCCCTCCCAAGAACATGGGAGCTAGACACCAGCGTTGACCCGCTCCCGCAGGCGAAGTACTTCCAGCAGGCGAAGAACGGGTTGTATGTGAGGGCAGCACTCATTAAGGAGATCCTTGGTCTCTGACCCGAATCAGCTATTTTTGTTCGGTAACCCCCGCTTCATGGGATGGGCGTTTGCGCTCAAGCAGATTCCGTAAAGTCCTCATACCGCTCTCATACGCCAGCATAGTTACGGCGTCATTCATCGACAGCGTGACCCCGCCCCCTCCGCCCTTGCTGGGAATAGCTCTCACGGCTCTGGGCGCCGCGCTCTTCATATTATCCGCCGCCGTTGCTTGGAGGGTCCACTCAATGTTCCCTAAGAAGCATGATAAGCCCGAGGACTTCCCGAGGCTGCTTAGGGAGGGGCCGTACAGGTACTGCAGGCATCCCTTCTACCTAGCCCTTATACTGAACCAGGCGTCTCTACCTGTGATGATGTGCAGTGTTGTCGGGACAGCCATACTCCTTGCCGCACTCCCCGCGTGGCACCACCTTATCAGGCTGGAGGAGGCCGAGCTCGTTCGTTACTGGAGCAAGGAGTACCTGTCCTATATGAGGGAGGTCCCTGCCCTCATCCCTAGGCTACGGAGGGCCTCAGACAAGGCTGAACACTTCACCGATTAGTTCATGCCCGCTCATCATCGGCAGTGCTTGCCCCCACCACTAGGGCTCTCAGCACACTAAACTTTAGAGGGTTGTGCTTAACCAGTGAATCACTTGATGGGTTCTAAGGGCTTGGGGGCGTTAAGTGATACAACACGGATACGCCGTAATGCCTTAGGAGGATGTGCTGTGTGTTCGCTATTTTTAATTACGTGGTATTAACTCTGGATATTAAGTTCATTCCTTATCTACTAGAGCGAGGAGTTGGGTCTTGGCAAGGCCCAGGCACGTTGTTGGTTATGATGAGCCCGGGCGGAGGGCGATCTTGCTAGGCAACGAGGCCGCTGCTAGGGGAGCGATAGAAGCCGGTGTGCAGGTAGTGGCCGGGTACCCTGGCACGCCGTCGTCAGAGGTCATCGAGACGCTGTCGCTCGTCGCTAAGGACTTCGACATGCATGTTGAGTGGTCCATCAACGAGACTGTGGCCTTCAACGTCGCTTCCGGCGCGGCGATAGTTGGCGCTAGGTCGATGGCGACTATGAAGAACGCTGGCACGAACTGGGTCATGGACATGTTCGCCACCCTCGTCTACACCGGGGTTAGGGGTGGCTTCGTGATCTACTCAGCGGATGACCCCGAGGCGTTCTACTCGAGCACCGAGCAGGACACGAGGCACCTAGCCAAAGCGGTTGGTACCCTCATCTTGGAGCCCATGGACCAGCAGGAGAACAAGGACCTGGTTAAGGTGGGCTTCGACTACAGCGAGAAGTTCGAGATGCCTGTATTCGTCAGGACGATTACCAGGATCAACCACTCGAGCGGGGACGTCGAGTTCGGCCCAATAAGGAAGGAGAGGAATAAGGTCGCGTTCGACAGGCACTGGAAGCTCCCGTGGCGCTGGAACGTCTACGGCCCGTTCAAGTATAAGGGGAAGGCCGGCCCGACAGCTAAGCACGCATGGCAGTTGGAGCAGCTCGAGAAGATCAAGGAATTCGTTAATGAGGTGCCGTTCAACAAGCTAATACCCGGCGAGACCGACCTCGGCATAATAGCGTCGGGCATAGGTTACGCCTACCTCAGCGACGCCCTCCGGAAGCTTGGCGCCGTCGGGAAGCCGTGGATACTGAAGCTAGCGACCCCCTACCCACTGCCGGAGAAGCTCGTGAGCGAGTTGCTAGAGAACGTTAAGAAGGTATTCGTGATCGAGGAGGGCGACCCGTTTGTTGAAGAGCAGCTCTACGCTTTCATGAAGGAGAACCACCCGGAGATACCGATATACGGTAAGACGAAGAACCAGCTACTCCTAAGATACGGCGAGCTGGGATTCGCACAGGTAGTGAACGCCGTGGCGAAATACCTCGGCGTGAAGGCCCCCGAGGTGCCTGAGGAGAGGAGAAAGATCAAGGCAGAGATCTCGAAGATCGTTGCGCCGAGGTCGTCAGCTCTCTGCCCAGGGTGCCAGCACCTCGGCACTTACTGGGGCCTGCGCTTCGCCCTACTCAAGATTAGCGCAGAGCTGAGGAGGCAGGGAGTTAAGGGTGTGTGGATCGTTAACGGCGACATCGGGTGCTACGAGCAGGGAGGCTACGGCATATTCGCGAAGCCCATAAAGGCTGAGGCGACTACCGAGTCAAAGCTCTGGCCGTTCAATAACCCGTACGAGATACTGGACACCAACTACATAATGGGCGGAGGCATCGGCTTGGCTCAGGGCGAGTTCCAGGCCGGTTACAGGGACGGCCCTATAGTGGCGGTTGCCGGTGACTCAACATTCTTCCACGCCACCATGACCGCCTTAGCGAACGCTGTCTACAACAAGGCAGCGTTCACATTCATCGTTATGGATAACGCGTGGACCGCAATGACAGGGCACCAGCCGTCCCCGACCAGCGGTGTCACAGCAACCCTAGAGCCCTCGAAGGTGTTCAAGATAGAGGACGTCGCCAGGTCGCTAGGCGTTGAGCACATCTGGACCGTCGACCCCTACGACCTCAAGGCCACCGAGAAGGCGATCTACGAGGCCATCAAGACTTCCTGGGAGAAGAAGACCGTGACCCTGGTCGTTGCCAGGAGAGAGTGTGCCCTGCAGGTCGTTAGGAGGTTGCTGAGGACTGGCGGACTACCTGAGATATACTACGTCGATGAAGACAAGTGTGTTGGGTGCACCCTCTGTGTACAGCTAGGGTGCCCGGCAGTCGGCTTCGATAAGGAGAAGAAGAAGGCGTGGATAGATCCCGTGCTTTGCGTTGGGTGCGGCATGTGTGCGCAGACATGCCCAGTCAACGCCATTCACCCCAAGACTAAGGAGGGGAGGTGATGGGTATGGCAAGGGATGAGTACTACCTTATGGTTGCGGGAATAGGTGGTCAAGGCACTGTCCTGCTCTCAAGGATAATCGGTGATGCTGCCCTCATGAAGGGCTACCACGTGAGGATAGGTGAGACATTCGGCGCGGCGATGAGGGGTGGCTCGGTCCACTCCCACATAAGGATAGGGAGGGAGGTGCTGTCACCTCTGCTCCTTGAGGACGAGGCGGACGCTCTGCTAGCTATAGAGCCGTTGGAGGGGCTGAGGAGGGCCGTGGTGTACCTCAAGCCCGGTGGTGTGGCGGTGCTTAACACGAGGAAGGTTTATCCGATCGACGTCAACTTCGGGGTCGCGAGGTATCCGAAGATCGAGGAAATAATTGATGCATTCAACAAGCTAGGCGCTGTGTTTGTGTACGGCGACTTCACCGACCTAGCCGAGAAGGCGGGGACGGCCAGGGCCACGAACGTCGCCGTCCTCGGAGCCTACGCTAGGCTCATTGAGGGCACTGACGCACCGTTCGACAAGGAGACCCTGATAGAGGCCGTTAAGGGCAGGGTGCCGAGCAAGTGGATCGAGGCCAACCTGAAGGCCTTCGAGTCCGGCTATAAGCTCGCAGACGAACAACTCAAGAAATGATTTTTCTCCGTACCCAAACACCTGAACCGAGCCCGTTTAAACCCGAACACTACCTGATTATTGGTGAAGCACCTTATCATACAGAACCTGGGTAAGTAACTGCAGGGCTGTTTTAGCGGGGTGGAGCCTAGATCATCTCTACGCTGCAGCACTCCTGGCTAAGGCAGCTAAATATGGGGGTACGCCGCTAGACATACACTTCGTCGAATCCTCATGGTCCTTGCCGCCTATAGGCAGGGGCTGGCTTACCCTCTGGCCCAGGCTAGAGTCCAGCGAGCCGTGCAGGCCTCCGGAGTGGCCGGAGGAGGGTGAGTTGCTAATTGACTGGGTAAAGAGGTATGGGAGGGTCAGGCTAGGGGTAATGAGCCCTGTAGTTGAGGCTGTGAGGTCAGCCCTCATGGGTGAGCCCGGGACCTCCGCCTTATCGATTGTTAAGGCGCACAAGTTCATGAGCTGGTCTAAGGCCTATAGGTATAGAGTCATCGAGTATTTCCTCGAGGAGGACGCGGAGGGGCTTGCTGAATTCCTTAACAACCTGGCCGACGAATATGATGCTGAAGCCGAGGCAGGGATAGAGCACTTAGTCGGGAGAGCTGTGATCGGGGGAGTTGCACACCTGACGTTCGACCCAATGAATAGGGAGGAATCCCCCTACCTCTCCGACGCAGCCGCGAGGGTAATGGAGGAGTTCGGTGCTAGGGCAGTCGTTATGACGGCGGCTGCGGGGATTGAGGCAGTATTCTCGGGGGCCTATCCCGTACGGGAGGGTGAGGAAATCGTTGAGTATTTAAGGAACGAGTTTGGGGGAGAGCTGGGGTTCTGGAGAGGTTTTCCGTCCGTTCTCTACCCAGAAGGGGTTAGGGTGACGGACATCATACAGGCCATCACTAGACTGTAACACCCGAGAAAGTCCTCCTAAGGGAAGAGATCAGGATCTCCTCCGACTCAGCCGCCGACAGTATGAGCGGGATGCCCTCGGTATCCGCTAGGAGGATGGCTAGTGGGTCAACAGAGCTTGGCCCGTGAAGGACCACTGCCGCCGGCTTCACGGGCGCGACCCTCACAGCTATCATAGGGGACCTCCCTGTCCTTACCTTCGTAAATATTAGGGCCCTCGTCGTGGTGGTCCCCATGAGCTGCCAGAACTCGTTACCCCTCATGGACGTGATGGCCTGGTAGGAGTCTATGACTGTGTAACCGTAAACGACTGACCTACCGAATCTTGAGTTTATTGGTGCGCCTTCAACAGCTCTCACGAGGTCATCGATAACGGCTGGGCTACTAAAGTCCATCATATCAAGTATCGCTATCTGCCCGAGCCCCATAGCCTTCGCTAGCCTCTTAACGGTGGGCCACCCCCTCTCCTCGTCTATTGCCATAAGCGCGCTAACGAACCTCTTCAGGAACCTTACGCCGGGTGCCCTCTTGTTCTTCTCGTAATCGCTGACAACTGATGGCGTTACACCCATTATCTTGGCGACATCGTGCTGTGTCGCGTTAAAGGCCTCCCTCCACTTCCTCATCGCTGAACCGTGCCCTGATGCCATCACTATGTCTCCAGCTATTCTCTTAGCTACGGTTTCCTTGATGTATTCTCTCATTTTAGCACCCCGCTCAAGGCTCAACCTAGTATCGCTGACGGAGTTATATCGGGTGCGGCGCCGTAAATCATTAACCGCTGATGCAGGGTATGATGGGTGGCAATGCTGAAGCTGCCTGAGCGGGTGAGGGTATCCCTCGGGACCCTAGAGGTGCTGGGTCTGGCTCCGAGGGTATCAAGATACCCTGTCGGGGTGGCTTACATACTTATGGATGCCGAGAGGTGCTGGGGAACGTGCAAGTACTGCCCCCTGTCAAGGACCTCAAAGGCCCCTGAGGGCATGCTATCAAGGGTTTTCTGGCCTCCAAAACTTACTGAGGAGGTCCTGGAGGCCCTAGCGAAATCCCCGGTGAAGCGGGTGTGTCTTCAGACAGTGATTAAGAAGGGGTACTTCGAGGAGGCCCTTGCCCTCACCGAAGCTTTCAGGGGGGCTGGAAAGAAGGTCTCGATATCGATAATGCCGCTTCAAAAGAGAGAACTCATGAGACTAGTTGATGCCGGAGCCGACTACGTGGGGGTGGGGGTGGACGCCGCTAGTGAGAGGGTGGCGAGGGAGGTGGGCAGGCCAGGGCCGTGGGTAGCTTACTGGGCGTTCATATCGGATATAGCGGAGGTGCTTGGTGAAGGAAGGGCAATAGCCCACATAATCGTGGGACTTGGGGAGACGTTCGAGGAGCTCGTCGCCGCCCTCCTTAAGGTGAGGGAGCTCGGGGGAAGAACATCACTCTTCGCGTACACCCCAGTTAGGGGCACGCCCCTCGCGCGGGTAAGGGGGCCGCCACCCATTAGTTACTACAGGTTGGCGCAGGTGACGGCCTACCTAATTGAGGAGGGGCATCACCCCAGCGAGTTCCTTTTCGTCGATGGCCGCGGTTGGGGGATCAAGGACGAGTTCGCGACCGAGGAGGTTGTTGCTAAGGCCGTCTTGACGAGGGGTTGCCCGGGATGTAATAGGCCGTACTATAATGAGAGACCGGGAAGGGAGCCATTTAATTTCCCTAGTCCTTCGGCGGTAAGGGAGTACCTGAGAAGGTTGGTGGACGAGGTTAAGGGGGCTAGGGTTCCTAGGGCTCAACCCCCATAGACGTTGATGAATGCCTCGCTGAAGACCCTCATGAACTCGTTGACGACGCTGGACGCAGGTACCTCTTCGTCTATAACGTTCATTATTGCATCTATCGCTTTCGATATGTCGTGTGTCTCAATGAGGAGGTCTCTCATGAGTTTGTCGGTTGTGGTCTCTATCTCCCTGACTATTCTCTCTACCTCGAATGGTTTCTTTACTTTCCTCGCGAACCTGTAAGCGACGATTAGTGTAGTGATGTCCGCTATTGGGGTGAGGTCTCCGTGCTCCATGAGGGACTTGAGTGCTTCCTTCGCTTGTAGAACCGATAACCTTATGAGCTTGGCCACGGATGCCCTAGCCCCTGAAACCGATCTTGTCTCTATCTTGTCAAGGAGTGCTAGGGCCTCCTCCTTGACCTCTAGGCCGACTACTTTCAGGCCCTCGGCAGAATCAATCAGCTTCCTAACCGCTGACCTAGCATCCCTCCAGCTAGGTATCCCGGCCCTTCTCAGGAACAGGATCACGCTGGTTGACTCCTCAAGCACCGTGGCTAAAGCCATAGATATCTCAGTTGCTCTCTCAACCACAGCATTAATCTTATCTCTTAACTCCACCTTCCTGAGTATGTAGTTCGCGATCGGCAGAACCTCGGCCCTTATCTGGAAGCTTATCTCAGTACCGTCCAGAAGCCTTATTCTCACAGTGTTACCTAGTCGTTCCACGGTTTCTACGGCGATCATCCCGATGTGCTTAAGGTAAGAGTAGCCCGCTGCCCCTGTTATCACTATGCTGTCTTTTTGAAGAAGAATGTCGCACGTAAATTCCTCAGTGCCTTCTCTGCACCTGGTGAGAACCATCACCTATCACCCGTCCCTAGCAGTATTTTCTCTCCCGACATAGATGCGTTCTTATTCACGTGCACATATATCTTAGCGAGCCATTCAGCGACCTCCCTGCGGAACGGCAGTTCTTTGATGCTTATTTCTCTTTCCTTGGATAGCTTGTAATTTATGTAATCGAAAGCGAGCGGTATTATCCTCGACCACTCTGCTATTTTTTCGAGGTACCTCAGCTGGTAGATGAACAGCCTGACCACCCTGGGGAGAAGGTCCGCCGCCGTAACTATTATCTCGTAGTGGTTGCCAAGCGTTCTTATGTCGGAGAGCTCGCTCACTGCGTCATTGAGGGCGTTAATGTTCACACCTATCGGGACCGTGATATCGCCGCTCATAACGGTCGCCTTTACCCTGGAATCTATTTCCTTCTCTAAGATCATGACGTCCTTTCTTACGGCGTCGACCAGCTCCCCGACAAAGTACTTTATCTCCCTGCCCATGCTTGCGAGGAGTGTTACTGCCTCAGCCAGTGTTGGCATTATGTCGGATACCTCGGAGAGCTTATCGATGAATCCCAGTATTATTGACCCTGTCCTTGTAGACGCTATTTCCTGCGCGCCATGCCTGAGCTCTTTGAGGGAATTCCTCAGTCTTAGGAGGGCATTGTAGGCGTTTATGATCTCCTTCTTATGATCTCTCAACACCTCCTTCAATCTCTTACTCATTTCCTTAACCGTCCTTAGTGCTTGCTCGCCTGAGCCGCACTTACCTGTCTCAATCCTTATCGGGTACCCGATAACTTCAGACAAGCTCTCCATGAACTCGCTCACTAACCCTGACATAACCTCACACATTTCCTCGCCTATGGCGTTGAATGATGCTAGAGCCTCGCCGAAGTTCTCTGGTCCGGCCCTCGCAATCTCCTTGAGCTCGGCCGCTACGTCAGGCATTGGGCCGCGGAAGAGGGATATCAGGTTGTATATGTCCTGTAGCATCGCCACCGACTTCATATACTCCTCTCTAAACGAGTCCTCAACGTGCTTTAGCTCCGCTTCAATATCGTCAAGCATTCCCTCGACCTTCGCCAGTAGCTCCAGATCGTGGCCGGCTGTCTCGAGGGACTTCCTAGCAAATATTATCTTTCTCTGAATGGAGTCAAGACGGCTTCCGAATTCCTCAACCACATCATTGCTCAGGATGGGTGCAGTAGCTACGTGGTCTATGAACGCCCTCATCCTCTTAAACTCCTTATCAAGTGATGCGAGCCTTCTCCTCAGCGACTCCTCTACCCTCCGTCCCTCGTTTATCAGCTTCAGCATCATGTACGTAGTTGCCGCAGCCATCGAGAACACTCCCCCACCAACAGCGCTGACGATGGCAAGCATTGGGACGATCATGGTAAGCGCGTATATTATGCTGGCGCCGAGCCCCACTAGAGCTACCGGTGGTACGGTGAGGTAGGCCGATAGCATCAGTGCCTGCTTAACGCTTTTGGCGGTCTCCACCTTATTCCAGACAAGTATTGAGAAAGCGCCAAGCAGTGAGCCACCAATAATGAGCAGAATATAGAGACCGAGTATGGCTGATAAGTAGTTAGGGCTGTTCACGGGTATCTCAGCTATAACAAGATGAGGCACTGTCTCCAGGTCAAACGCCTGATTAAGGCCTATGAAGGGGAAGTAGTACGTAGCCCCCGCTAGAGCGAACGAGATTATTGCTCTGGGTCTCCTAATGAAGGATGTCGCCGACGCCGCTATGCCGTACCCTATGGCTGAGAAGGTGGGGTTAAGGGATAAAGCAGTGCCGAAAGCCACCAGAATCTGAGGAATCACGTAGTCGACATCATTTTTTAGGGTTGCGTAGAGTGCTGGCAGGATCACGAGGGTCGAGGTAGTTATGATATACTCGTGCGACCACGGAGCCAGCGCTCTTGCTTCGGGGACACCGTAAGCCACGATAACGACTATCATATAGGATATGGCGAAAGCCATCGACAGCGCCCCAGGCCTGTGCCTGACGGCGGCCACTGCCACGCCCACGCTGACACCTATTGCTATCAGAACCGGCGCCGAACTGGTTGGAGGGACCATGAGGGAGAGGGCAAGAACCGCCGGCCAGAGAGCCGCAGCAATAACTAACAAGAGCGCGAACAACCCCTCCGTGGCACCCGATCCCTTCACATGTATCACCTCACACCGGCCTCCCAAGGATATCCATTATGGACCTCAGCGCCCTGTGTGCTTCCACAGCAGCAAACCTCCTAAGCTCCGAAGACACGCTCTCGAGCTCGTCCCTCGCCCCCCTTAATACATTGAGGAACCATTCACTACGAACCTCGAAGATACTGACCCAGGCCTCATCCTCTTTCAGCCTGCTGAACCTCACCGTACCAGCTGTCCTTGTGGTTCTTAGGTAAGTCCTCAGGTCCTCCTCAGAGAACTCCTTCTCACAAGCCTCGATAACCCCGTGAAGCTCCCTAGCACGGTATTCTCTGCCGCTGAGAGCAAAACGCGAGAGAGTGAGGAGCGACCCTATGTCCTTAAGAACATGCGCTGGCGATACGCCGAAACAGAGGAAGGAGCCGCCGCCCTCGGGAGGGTCGAGGGCAGAGAACCTAATGAGGCACTCCCTAGTAAGGGCTTTCCCCGGCATCATCGCCCCGAAGTAGTGCCTGGCCCTGCTCACTGCCGTTACATATACGTGCTTACTCAGCCCGTCTGCTAGTAGCTTAGCGGCGAAGGTCACAGCATTAATTAAGTCATCCCCCGCACCGGTTCCGAGGTCAACAAACGTTTTAATGTAAGCTTCAGGTGAGTACCTTTTCAGCGCTCTCAGGACTTGATGCATAACAGCTACTGTCTCAGGCCTCGGGGTAGCGTAGAGTTCCGCCCTCCTTATGTCCGCCGTCACCGCCGAGGTCGCGGAGGCAGCGAGCTTCATGACCTCTATCCTTGGTATCTCGAACCAGAACCTTTTTCCAGAGTCCCCGACCCTAACGGCGTATACGAAGTCCCTCCCTTCCCAAGGCTCCGTCCTTTTTGCCAGCACCAACACCGCCTCATTCTTGCTGGGCAAGCCCTCTATCTCCTCTGGACCGAACAACTCACCGTCGATGACCCTTAGAACCCTGTACGAGGCTAGGTCGACGCTATCTATCAGCCTAATTAGTCGATCAACCGCTGCGTAGCTCAAGCCGCGCTATCCCAGAATAATGTAGCGGCCTAGGTTAAGATATTGTCGCCGGGGAACCAGCTGCTATATTTCTATGTTAGCGTGCCTCTGCCTCAGGTCTTCCTCAGTCTTCCCCAGCCTCGTCATGAGCTCGGAGATCACGGCGTCGAGGGTCACCATGGCAGTCAGCTCGAAGAGCGTGCCGAGGGGGGCAAGGGGTTCGTAGATGCCTATGAGCTGCCTGACGTTATAGTCGTCCTCAGCAGAGATCTTGGACCTCCCAGGAACCCTCACGATGTGGTCAGCTATCTGCGCTAGGGGAGAGTCCGGGAAGGTCGTTACGGCCACGACCCTCGCACCGACGGACTTAGCTACCTCAGCAGCGGTGACGACGAGCCTCGTCCTGCCGGAGCCCGATATCGCCACCACGACGTCCCCGGGCTGGAGGGCTGGCACGATGGTCTCGCCAAGGACGTAGGTGTTGAACCCTAGGTGCATGAGCCTCATGGCGAAGGCCCTGCCGATCAGGCCCGACCGCCCAGCACCAATGACGAGGACCTTCTTCCCGGCCTCGTAGGATGCCTCGAGAAGCCTTATGAACTTGCCGACCTCGTCCTCGTTGATGAGGTCGAGTGCGGAAATAACGAATCTTGATAGGGCGGCGTAGGATTCCCGGAACACCTTTAGTGTCAACGAGTTCCCTTGATCCCTGTTGCTGAGGGGTTAAAGCGTTTCCACCGCGGTCAACGTTATTGCTTCATAACCAACAGATTAACGGGTACCTGTTTTGAGGATACCGCAGACGATCCCCCTTAGGGGGAGGGTGAAGTCGATCAGTGTCCCTAGGATAGGGTACAGGTGGTCCGGCGCCGTAGAGGTATCCGTGAATAAGACGGAAGTGGTTCTCCTCATGGCCGGTACTGTGGCGCAGTGGCTCAGGCCCGGAGAGGAGGTTGTGCTGAAGGTCCTGAGTGACCCCAAGCCTGTTGACGGGAGGCTCGTGCTTGAGAGGAGCGACTACATGCTCTGGCGTGTGTGGGGAGGTGAGGAGGTACTTATATGGCCACCGTGGTCGAGGGAGTTCCGCCTCCAGAGGAAGGACCCGCTAGGGAAAGGTGTTGTTTATGAGTACAGGGTTCTTGCTAGGGAGGCGGTGACGGAGAGGGACTACCTCGAGATCGTTCAGCTGGAACAGTACCACTACGCCAGCAAGGAGGAGGTTGTGGCGGTTTGGAGGTGCCCTGTCTGTGGGAGGTATGCTGAGGGGAACGTTCCGCCTAAGTGCCCGGAGCACGGCGTCCCCATGAAGCTCCACGAGATCCGGGCGTCCCTCCCCTCATCCAGGTTCCTCATACTCGAGCTCGTATCCAGGAAGGAGTACGAGCCCAGGGTCGTGGGTTACGTCAGGATGGACACCCCCATACCCCTCATGAGCAGGAGGCTCCCCGACGGTAAGATTGAGAGGCTGGTTAGGGAGAGGTTCTTCCCGAAGTCATGGTTCCACCCGACCTTCTGGCCTGAGGCCCTCACCAAGAGGTCTGAGCTGCTGAGGAGGTACCGGGAGCTCTACAGCATATACGGGTCAAGGAAGATAGCGAGGGCAGCTCTGGGGGAGGAGATATGGGAGGAGGCCCTTAAGTGGGCTAACACCGCAGCCGCTAGGGTAGCTAGGGTAGTGATCCACCCAGACTACAGGGGAGACGGCCTCGGCGTGCTGGCTGTTGAGGCAGCCATTCAATGGGTGAGCGAAAGGAGGGTCCCGGAGATGAAGAAGAGGAAGCACATCATTGAGGTCATAGCCCAGATGGCCAGGTACAACCCCTTCTTCGAGAAAGCGGGCTTCAAGTACATGTGGGACACAGCCTCCGGCAGGCCAGTCCTGATGTATCCACTCAGCGACGAAGCGAGGGAGAGGATAGAGAACTACCTGAAGACCGACGTACTGGGCAGGTCCCACGGCGGGAAGCTCTACAGGCCAAGGTTCGGGGCAGTGGAGTCCCTGGCATCGCCGATAGTGCTGGAGGGCGTTAGCAAGGAGTACTCGAGCGAGCTAGACATAAGCGGCATGCCCCCAGAGCTCCAGGAGGTACTGAGGGCTTTCGGCGTGGAGAAGAGGAGGGTGGAGCGCTTCGTCCTAAGGGATGTCAACATAACCATAGAGCCCGGCGACGTCATCGCCGTCGTAGGCGCGTCCGGCGCCGGTAAGACCACGCTACTCAGGATAATATGCGGGGCAGCGGCAGGGATGGACGACCCAGCATATAGGCCGAGTAAGGGGCAGGTGAGGACACCGGACAACGCCAGGGTAGCTGCCTTACTCCCCGGCGAGATCGAGCCCGTATTCGGTGAGGAGACCCTCCTAGAACACGTTACCAAGAAGGTCGGCGACCCAGCGACGGCGGTGGAGATACTCAGCTACGTCGGCCTATCCGACGCCGTGTTCTTCCGGGCCAGGTTCAAGGAACTATCGACC